>DAHXOK010000003.1:79213-79537 GCA_027364935.1 Vulcanimicrobiota bacterium
CGATGGCCGTCAGCGACTCGTCACCTTGCCCTTCGAAGACGACGGCTCGCGGCAGCGACGGAACCGCGCGCAGCCGATCGAGTGCGTGTGCCGTATCGACGAAGAGCAGCTTCGCGCCGGAGTGGCCGAGGATGTAGCCGGTCTGATCGAGCGCCTGCGTCGGGTAGATCGGCACCACGACGCATCCTGCAAAGAGCGTTCCGAACGAACAAACGATCCAGTCAACGCAATCCTGCGAGATCAGCGCGACGCGGTCGCCTTCCACGAGGCCGGCTTGGCGAATCGCGGCGGCAACGTTCTCGACGCGCGCGAGCAGCGCATCGC
>DAHXOK010000040.1 GCA_027364935.1 Vulcanimicrobiota bacterium
CCCCCCCCCCCCCCCCCCCCCGCCGCCCTCCATTCCGTTTTGGAAGGGTGAGGGGCTCGGCCGCACGATCGAGCTCTCGCGCGAACTCTGCGCGGTTCGCGAGCGCATCGAGCAGAGCGACGACGACGCAGCACGCGCGTTTCTCGTCGGCGCGTGCGGTCTCGACGAGGCGGGCGCCGCGCAAGCCGTTGCGTACGTACGCGCCGGACGTGCCGCGCTCGGCGCCCTCCCGACGGATCGCACCGTCATCGCCGAGCGTTTCTTCGACGAAGCGGGTGGAATGCAGCTGGTCCTGCACGCGCCGTTCGGCACGCGCATCAACCGCGCGTGGGGGCTCGCGCTGCGCAAGCGCTTCTGCCGTTCGTTCAATCTCGAGCTGCAAGCTGCGGCGACCGACAACGGCATCGTGCTCTCGCTCACCGACCAGCACGCCTTTCCGCTCGAGATCGTCTTCGAGTTCGTGAAATCCGCCAGCGCCGAAAGTGTGTTGACGCAGGCACTGTTGCCGGCGCCGATGTTCGCGGCTCGCTGGCGCTGGAACGCGACGCGGTCGCTCGCGGTGCTGCGCCGCCGCGGCGGCAAAAAGGTGCCGCCGCAGATCCTGCGCATGCGCTCCGACGATCTGCTCGCGTCCGTCTTTCCGGACCAGGCAGCCTGCGCGGAGAACTTGACCGGGCCGATTCGCGTTCCCGATCACGTGCTCGTCCGCGAGACGATCGGCAACTGCCTCCACGAAGCGATGGATGTCGACGGCCTGCTCGACATTCTCCGTGCGATCGAGCGGGGCGAGATTGCGACGCACGCGATCGACACGCCGGAGCCTTCTCCGTTCTCGCACGAGATTCTCAACGCCAATCCGTACGCGTTCCTCGACGACGCACCGCTCGAGGAGCGCCGGGCGCGTGCGGTACCGCTGCGACGGACGCTACGCGACGACGGCACCGGCGCCGGGCTGCTCGACGCTGCCGCGATCGACGCGGTTGCGCGGGAGGTGTGGCCGATCGTGCGCGACGCCGACGAGCTGCACGACGCGCTGACGACGCTCGTCGTCCTGCCGCCCGTCGACGCGTGGCAGCCGTGGTTCGAGCGCCTCTGCGCCGATCGTAGAGCGCTCGTCCTCGCCGCCGGCGAGCGCCGGTTCTGGGTCTGCGCGGAACGCGCCGAGCTCGCGCGGCGCGCGTACCCGCAATCTCCGAACGAGCGCGAAGGCGAGGCGGTGACCGAAGTTCTACGCGGATGGCTCGAGTGCAGCGGACCTGCGAGCGCCGGCGATCTCTGCGAACGCCTCGCCCTCGACGCGTGCTCGGTCGAAACCGCCCTGCTGCGGCTGGAGACGGAAGGCCAAGTTCTGCGCGGCCGCTTCACCGCCGCATCGGAGCAGTTCTGCAATCGGCGGGTAGTCGCGCGAATTCATCGCCTGACGATCGGGCGGCTGCGCAGAGAGATCGAGCCCGTCTCCGCGGCGGAGTACGTTGCCTTCCTCCATCGCTGGCAGCATTTGACGCCTGCAACGCGGCTCTACGGCGTCGACGGAACGCTGCAGATCGTGCGCCAGCTCGAGGGATTCGAAGCGCCCGCTGCCGCCTGGGAGACGCAGATTCTTCCAGCGCGCGTCGCTGCATACAAGCCCGAGTATCTGGATCGCCTCTGCTACTCGGGAGACGTGATGTGGGGACGGCTCTCGCCGCACCCGGCTCTTGCGGCGGCCGATGCGGACGAGACGCGCCCTTCGACGCCGCTGCGGAGTCGCGTACGCCCCACGAAGCTGGCGCCGATCGCGCTGCTGCTGCGCGAAAGCGCTGAGGCGCTGGTCGTGCGCTCCCCGGCTCCTCTCGGGGAAGAGGCGGCCCTCTCGCACGCGTCCTGCGAGGTCCTCGCGGAGATCGAGCGTCGCGGCGCCCCGTTCTTCGCCGACATCGTACGGGCGACGAAACGCTTACCGAGCGAGGTCGAGGAGGCTCTTTGGCAGTTGGTCGCCGCCGGCTGCGTCACCGCCGACGGGTTCGACGCGCTTCGCTCGCTCATCGACGCGAAGCGCCGGCTCGGCGAAAAGGGGTTGCGGGCGCGTCCGCGCTCATCGAGCGGCCGCTGGACGCTGCTCGCCGGAACGCGCGAGCGCGTCGACCCAGCCGCGTTTGCATCTCGGCTTCTCGCGCGTTGGGGCGTCGTCTGCCGTGACGTCACCGCGCGCGAGAGTCTCGCGCCGCCGTGGCGCGAGCTCGTCGTCGTGCTGCGCAAGATGGAGGCGCGCGGGGAGATTCGCGGCGGACGCTTCGTCGCGGGAGTCGGCGGCGAGCAGTTTGCTTTGCCGGAGGCGCTCGACGCGCTTCGCGCGGCACGCCGGAGCGCCCACGCCGACGACGTCCGCGTCGGCGATTACGATCCGCTCGCGCTTGCCGGCGCGATCCTTCCCATGAACGCGGAGAGTGCCGCACTCGTAAACGCGGGTTCTTCCAGCATCGGCAGATGACCGCTGCGCTCCGCAACGACGAGCGTCGCATGTGGGAACGCCGCAGCAATGCCGCGCGCTTCGTCGAGCGGAACGACCGCGTCCCGCGCGCCGGCAATGACGAGTACCGGCATCGTCAACTCGGGTGCGATGTCGTCGGACGCGCTACGCATCGCTATTCCCCGTAAAAGCGCCGCTGCGCCGCGCGGGCCCGTGCGGCGGGCGATTGCGGCTACTCGAGCGACGATCTCCGGCGCTTCGAGCAGCGTCTGGGGCGCGAGCAGACGCGCAACGTACGCGTCGACGACCGCATCCATGCTCGCCTCGCGTTCGATGCGCGCGGCGAGCGCTTCGCGCTCCCGTGCCTGCGCGGGAGCGTCGGCAGCCAGGCGGCTGCAGACGAGTGCGAGCCCGCGCACGCGCTCCGCGAACATCCGCGCGAAGGCGAGCGCCACGTATCCACCCGCGGAGTGACCGACGACCGTCGCGCGCTAATCGCCAAGCGCGTCGAGCACCGCCGCCAGATCGGCGGCAAGCGATTCCATGAGATACGGTCCGTTCGCGACGCCCGACGAACCGATGCCGCGCAGGTCGGGAAGCACGACGCGACACTGCGCCGATAGCTCCCGCGCCGTCGTCTCCCAGATCTCGCGCGAGAGTGGAAATCCCGCCAGCAACACGACGCTGTGCGCGCCGGTTCCGGCAACGCTGACGTCGAGCGCGATACCGTCGTCGACCAAAACTTGCATAAATCGCGCTAATACTGTATAAGGTAGGCAACAACCCTGGTCGCTCACTCGCGACCGGAGAAAGGATAGTTGCATATTATGGCAGCTAAGAGACGGAGAAAGAAAGCCGCGTCCAAAGCGGCAGCTCCGAAGAAGACGACGCGCCGCAAGAAAGCTCGCAAGGGCGCAGCGCGTAAGAAGACCACGCGCCGTAAGGCTGCACGCAAGACCACTCGTAAGAAGGCTGCGCGCAAGACCACGCGTCGCCGTCGTCGGAAGAAGGCCGCCTAAAAGGCTCGGCCTTTTTCGTTCTCTAACCCATGCGAGTTTGCGCAGTCATATATGCGCAAACTCGCTTTCTTTATGCGGTTCTCACGACGGGCCGTACGACCCAAATCCCCAGCAGCAGCAGCACGCAAATCGCTCCCGCCGCAAAGAACATTTCGTGCAAGCCGACGAACGCGGCAACCGTACCGTCGAGCAGCGATCCTAGCGGCACGACGCCAATCGCCACCATCGTGTACACGGAGATCGCGCGGCCGCGCACCTCGTCGGGCGCGAGCGTCTGGATCAGCACGTTCGTCGTGCCGAGAAAAGCGAGCGTTCCAACGCCGATGAGGCTCAGGACCGGCAACGCGAGAGCGAGGCTCGGCACCACACCCAGGAGGAGGACGCCGAAGGACATCGTGCAGCCGGCGATGAGCCAGAGGTACGAGCGGCGCTCCCGTTGCGCGAAATACGCGGTCACGAGCGCCCCGCCGAATCCTCCGATGCCCACCGCCGCCACCGCCCAGCCGAGTTGCTGCGCGTCGGCGTGAAGCAGGTTCACGGCGAACGCCGGAATCAGCTGGCCGTACGGCCGCACGAGAAGCGCCGTGACGACGAACGAGAGCATCACCCAGCGCAGAATCGGGTGGCGCAGCAAGAAGACGATGCCGAGCCGCAGCGCGGCGAAGAGCGATTCGCCGCGCTGCGCGCTCGGCGGCGAAGGACGCATGAGGAGAATCGCAACGACGACCGCGAGCGTCATCACGGCGTTCGCATAGAACGACCCGGCGACGCCGACCCACACGATGAGCAGACCCGCGATGGCCGGACCGATCACCGCCGGCGCGTTGAAAGCGACGGAGTTCAGGCCGATCGCGTTCGGGACGTAGGCCCGGTCGACCAGCAGCGGAACCCAGCTCTGCCGCGACGGCGAATCGAAGGCCGCGCCCGCGGAGTTGATCGCCGAGAGCACGATGAGGCCGGCAAGGTTGAGGTGCCCGATCGTCGCCAGGACCGCGAGCGTCAGAGCGACGAGCGACTCCACCGCATTGGTCACGAGCAGCGTCGCGCGGCGCGGCAGCGTATCCGCGACGACGCCGGCGATCGGTGAGAGCAAGAGCACGGGCACGGCGCGCGCAGCACCGAGAAATCCGAGATAGAGCGCCGCTTGGTGCGGCGATCCAGCCATGCGGGCGACGAAGAAGCCCATCGCCGTGAACTGCATCCACGTGCCGAGATTGGAGACGAGCAAGCCTCCCCACAAGAGACGAAAATCGCGATACCGCAACGCCGCTAGCAGCGGTGCGCGCTTGGGGATCGGGCGGTCGATCACGCGCGCGCGGCTGTGGCGATGAGGGCGGCGCTACCGTCTACGCCAAGCTCGGAGGTGTCGAGGCAGAGATCGTAGTTGTGCGGATCGCCGAAGTTGCATCCGAAGACGTCGCGCAGATGCGCGCGCCGCGCGGCGTCGATGCGATCGACCTCCTCGCCCGCGCTCGCCTCCTCGACGCCGTACGCTCGTGCGACGTGGGCGACGCGCCACGCGCGCGGCGCGTACAGGAAGACGCGCAGTACGTCGGCCCGCCTGCCGAGGATTGCGCTCGCACCTCGTCCCAGAATCACGACCCGCCCTCGAGCGGCGTATTCGAGGACCGCGTTGCGGACCTCGGCGAGATATCGCTCGCCGAGCTCGGCCGCAACGCTCGGCTGCGCCAGCTCCGGCGTCGCGCGCTCGAGCGCCGCGAGGACCCGCTCCCCCATCGACCGCCGCGTGTCCTCGGCGGCTTCGACGTCCTGGGCCGAGATCTGCAGACGCTTGGCCACCACGACCGGAAGCTGATCGTCGACCACGTCGAAGCCGAGCAGCTCCGCGCTGCGCCGGCCGACCCCGGTGCCGCCGGCGCCGAACTCGTTGCCGATCGTGACGATGGTACGCACGGCAACGGGCTTCGGGACGGCACGTTTTGAATACTGTGAGCGCTCGTGCCGCCGATCATCGAGACCCACGACCTGCGCAAGGTCTTCCGAACCGTACGCCGCAGGCCGGGAGCGCTCGGCGCGCTGCGCACGCTCTTTTCGCGCGAATATGAGGAGCGCGTCGCCGTCTCGCGGGTAACCATGGCGATCGAGCCGGGCGAGCTCGTCGGATACATCGGACCCAACGGTGCCGGAAAATCGACGACGATCAAGATGCTCACGGGCATTCTCGTCCCGACGAGCGGCGACGTGACCGTGGCCGGCGTCGTCCCGTACGCGGCCCGCGGCCGTAACGCGCGCAACATCGGCGTGGTATTCGGTCAGCGTAGCCAGCTCTATTGGGATCTGCCGCTCGTCGAGTCGTTCGAGCTGCTGCGAGCGATCTATGCGATTCCGCGCGACCGCTACCGCCGTAATCTCGACGCCTTCGTCGATCTGCTCGCGATGGCAGACTTCTTGCAGACGCCCGTGCGGCAACTCTCCCTCGGTCAGCGAATGCGCGGCGACTTTGCGGCGGCGATGCTCCACGATCCGAAGATCGTCTACCTCGACGAGCCGACGATCGGCCTCGATGTGGTGGCAAAAGAGGCGATTCGCACCTTCATCGCGCGCATCAATTCCGAGCGCGGAACGACCATCGTCCTCACGACGCACGATCTCGCCGACGTCGAGCGGTTATGCCGACGTATCATCTTGATCGACCGCGGCGCGATCATCTACGACGGCGACGTCGAGCGCATCAAGAACGAATACGGTCGCTTTCGAACGCTCGTCGTCCATTTTGCGCAACCCGTCGCGCAACCGCAACTGGAAGGCGCGGAACTCGTTTGCGTTGAGGGGTCGACGGCTCGTCTGCGCTTCGATCGCACGCGCGAGCGCGCCGAGCGACTCATACGACAGGCGAGCGAACGCTACGCGTTGGAGGACGTGAGCATCGAGGAGCCGGACTTGGAGTCGATCATTCGCCGCATCTACATCGAGGGATACGACAGCTTTCCGGAGGAGGCATCGACGTGATCTATTCCAGCGCAACGAAGCGGCCGCGCATCGACCAGAGCGCGTACGTCGCCCCAACCGCCGTCGTCAGCGGCGACGTGACGATCGCGGCCGGCTGCGCCGTGCTCCACGGTGCCGTCATCGTCGCCGAGGGCGCTCCCGTCGAGATCGGCGAGGGGTGCGTCGTCATGGAGCACGCCGTCTTGCGCGCCACGACCAAACCGCTCAAGCTCGGCGAGCGCTGCGTCGTCGCTCCGCACGCCTACGTCGTGGACGTCGTGCTTCCCGCCGACGCACACGTCCCGATCGCGACCGCCCAGGGCGAAAACGCGCGCGCGCGCAACGCCGAGACGTACGCCGGCTTCTTGCGCAAGACGCACGCCGGCGACGCTCCCATCGAAGAGCCCAAGCACGCAGCGTCGAAGCGCCCTGCGCTGCCCGAGGAGATTCCGAAGGCGCCGCACGTCGAGGGCGTGGACAACGCGATGATGCTGGAGCTGCAGGAGATGGAGCACCGGCGCCAGGAGGCGCTGCGCAAACAACGCGGCCCGAAATAACGCTCCCATGCACGACGGAGTACATGCTCCCTTCTTCGAAGACGCTCGTCGCGCGCATCCTTGCGCGCTCCTGCTCGGTCGCTTTCGCGCAACTTCAAAGGAAGTTCGCCATCCATGGCTTTTGCGCGAAAGTCTCACGCTTCTCAGAAGGGACGCATGCACTCCATTCCGCGGTGTCTGCTACGCTTGAAGCACTCGCCTCGTGACCGCAGTGGTTGCGCCGTACTGGGAGTTTGCGAAGAAGGCGTTTGCGCGCGAGGCGACCTATCGCTTCGAGGTCTTCACCAACGTCGGATCGCTGATTCTGCGCGTGTACCTCCTGCGCTGCCTGTGGACGGCGCTCTACGCGCAGAACGCCGCGCCCATGAACCTCCCGCTGCACGCGATGATCACCTACGCAACGGTCGCGCTGCTCATGTCGCTCGTGCTCGAGATCGATGGAACGCGACTGATCCAGGAGAAGCTTCGCGAAGGCACGATCGCGACCGATCTCATGAAACCGATCAGCCTGCCGCTCTACTTCTTCTCGGACGGTGCGGGGCGAACGCTGCTCTACGCCGTTCTCGTGATACCGACGCTTCTCTGCGCGCTGCTGCTCGTCCATATCGACGTGCCGCCGCCGGCCACGCTCGGCACGTTTGCCCTTTCGTTCCTCGTCGCGTACTGCGTCAACTTCGTGCTGAACTTTTGCATGAACGCCATCGCGTTCTGGACGCTGGAGACGTTTGCGCTGCAGCTCATCGTCCGGTGGGTCTCCGACTTGCTCTCCGGGCAGATCGTTCCGTTGACGCTCTTCCCCGGCTTGGCCGGACGGCTGCTTTTCGCGCTTCCCTTCGCCGCCATCTACTCGACGCCGCTCCTCATCTATGTGGGCATCATCCACCCAAGCGGCTGGCGTAACGCGCTTATCGTTCAGTGCCTCTGGCTCGCGGCCTTCGGCTTGGCCGCATTCGGCATCTGGCGCGCGGCCGCGCGAAGGATCGTCATCCAAGGCGGGTAGCGCTCGCCCTCCATAGCTCGGCTCTCGTTACACAGCGCGCGTCGCCGTACGAGTCCGTGCGACAGGAAAACACGCGAGATTCATGCGGGGAATTCTGCAAGCGGGTACGAGATGGAGAGGCGAGGAATCACGTGGTGATGCTAGCGGCGTACGCGCAGTATTGGCGCATCAACGTCTTGACGTTGCTCGAGTACCGAGCGAACTTCATCATGTGGTTTGCGTTCACGATCGTCTATCATGCGGTCGCGCTCGGGGCGCTCTACGTCACTATGCGGCAGTTCCCATCCATGAACGGCTGGACGTTTCGCGAGATGTTCTTCCTCTACGCGCTCTGGATGACGGGGCACGAGCTGCACAACACGTTCTTCTTCCAGGTGGTCAGCGTGCCGGATTTCGTACGCGAGGGCCGCTTCGACCGCTTCCTCGTCCGGCCGCTCGACGCGCTCTTCCAGGTGCTGATCGTTCCGCAGCAACTGATCCCCGACGGGCTCGTGCTCGCGTTGGCGACGCTGGGCGTGGCCCTTGCGGTCGCAGGCCTGCACGTCACCGCGCTGCTCCTGCTCGTGCTCGCGCTCGTCGTATGCGGGGGTGCGCTGATCGATCTCGGCATCTCGCTGACGATTGCGACGCTCTCGTTTTGGTTCGTTCGAGTCGACACGCTGCGGTGGGCGGTCATGTCGCTCGAACAGGATTTCACGCGCTATCCGATCAGCATCTACGCGCGCGGCGTGCGCCTCGTCCTTGCTTTCGTCCTGCCGTTTGCCTTCATGAACTACTTCCCGGCAACGTTCTTGCTTGCGAAACAGGAGACGGGGTTGGGATTGAATCCGGCGGTGGGACTGCTCACGCCAGCGATCGGCGTCGCGTGGGCCGGCGTTGCATACGCCTTTTGGCAGGTGGGTCTGCGCCGGTACCAAGGAACGGGGTCGTGAAGCGAGGCGGATTCATCGGCACCGCGCTCGCGGTAGCGGCCGCCGCCGCGTTGCCGAAAGGGGCGCGAGGGCAAGAACTCGAGCAGCAAATCCAAGACGTGCTCGCACAAGGGGACGGAACCTTCGGCGTCTTCGCCCGTACGATGGCCACCGGACCCGCCCTCTACGCGATCAACGCGTACGAGCGCTTCCCCTGCGCCTCGACCATCAAGGTCCTCGTCATGACGACGGCGTTCTACGCGCAAGAGCGCACGCCGGGCGCTCTCGCCGAGCGCATTCGATTCGACCGCGGTCTCCTCATCGGAGGATCCGACTACATGCAGAACGTGCCCGACGGCGAGCGTCTGCGCGTCGCGGATCTCATCAGGCCGATGATTCTCTACAGCGACAATACCGCCGCGAACATGCTCATGAGCCACTTCGGCATGGACCTCATCAACGCGGTGGGCGTTGCGGCCGGGATGCTCGACACGCACCTCGCGAGGCTGTTCATCGACGTTCCATGGAAAGTGCACGACCTCAACGTCACGACGCCCTACGACATGGCCACGCTCGTGTATCAGATCGAGTACGGCGCGCGAGAGGGCGTGCCAACGATCGTCCAGCCACAGCATTGCCGTCGCATGATCCGGCTGATGTTGATCCAGCAGGACCGGGACAAGATTCCGGCCGGCCTGCCTCCCGGGACGCCCGTCGCAGACAAGGACGGCGAACTCGACGGCACGCGCAACGACGTCGGCATCGTCGAGCCCTTCGGCGACTCCCCGTTCATCCTCTCGATCTTCACGAAGGGCGTCGGCGATTACGCGGGCTGCTTGCGCACGATCCGCCGCGTCGCGCGACTTACGTACGATTCGGTGGCGGGCAGCGATCTCTAGGGCAACTCTGATGTACTGCGCGCAGAGTCGCTCCTGAATCCGACGATGGCATTGCTGTTGTCATCCTGAGCGCAGCGACACTGAGCTCGTCGAAGTGGCGCGGAGTCGAAGGACCGACGGATACCTGCGCATCGCAACCCTTCGCCGTAAACGTCGATAGATCAGAGTTGCCCTAGGAGCCTGTCAGCGCGGCTCGACGCACACCGAGCGCATCGTGTCGCCGCGGCGAATCGCGTCGAGCGCCTCGAACCCGTCGGTCATCTGCCCGAAGACGGTGTACTGGCCGTCGAGAAAGGGCGCGTCGCCTAAGCAGATGTAGAACTGCGAGCCTGCGGAATCCGGCTGCGACGCGCGCGCCATGGCGACCGTGCCGCGCAGATGCGGCCGCGCGTTGAACTCGGCCTTGAGATGGTATCCGGGGCCGCCGGTTCCGTCACCGCGCGGGTCGCCGCCCTGCACTACGAATCCCGGCTCGACGCGATGAAACGCGAGACCGTCGTAAAACCCGGCGTCGGCGAGCTTCATGAACGCTGCCGCGTGCAGCGGCGCGTCGTCCGCAAAGAGCTCGAAGACGATGTCGCCGTGCTCGGTAACGATGCGCGCGCGCGACGTGCTCGCGCGCTGCGCGTACTGCGCGATCTCTGACGGATCGGGTGGGGTCATGCTCATGCTTTCGCTTTCCTGTGACGGCGTCGTGAGAGCCGGTGCTTTGTGCAGCGGACAGCCAAAGGCCTCGTCGCAAGCGAGCAGCGCAAGCTTTGCCGCCCGGTCGAGGGTTTTGAAGCGCGCTTCGTGCGAACGAGCCGTATTGAGCTCGGGTGGGTACCACCACGCCAGCAGGTGGACGGGCAAACGGCTGCGCGTGTACCGCGCGCCGGCGCCACGGCGGTGTGCTCGCAAGCGCCGGTCCAGGTGCGTCGAGCACCCTGTATAGAGGGTGCCGTCGGCGCACGCGAGGACGTACACGACGGCTTCGGGTTTAGCGCGCTCTCCCTGATGGGATAAGCGTTCAATTACCATGGATTGGGGAAAGCCGGAGATCGGCACCGAGAGCGATCGCGTGCTTCGCGTCTGCATACCGCCAAACGCGCGTCACGTTCCAGACGTACGGAAGACGTTGGCCGGGTTTGCCCGCAGACACCACGTCGCAGAGCGCGACCTCGACACGCTGTTGCTCGCCGTGGGAGAAGCGCTTGCCAATGCGGTCGAACATTCCGACACGGCGCACGACGTCGAGATCCAGTGCCGCATCGACGAGCGGGAGATCATCGCGACGATCATCGACAGCGGGCGCGGCGTCGATAGCTGCGCAGCCGACCGGATATTGCCACTTCCCGAGCCGACGTCCGAAGGCGGTCGCGGTATCCCGATCATGCAGCGCTGCACCGACATGTTCTCGCTGCGCCGCCTCCCCGGGGGAGGGACGGCCGTCGTCCTCGGGCTGCTGCGCCGGATTCAGGAGAACGGCTCGGCTTCTTGAAATGCAGGAGCCATGAAGGCTCTCTGCACGGCACTCTTCGCCCTGGCGCTGCTCGCCGTTGTCCCGGCCGCCGACGCCGTCCCACATCTCCTCCCCGATCCTCGTATTGCCGCTCTGGTGGCACAGGTCAGCGCCGCCCGGCTCGGCGCCGACGACCGGCGCCTCGTCGCGTTCGGGACGCGCAACGATTTCTCCGAGACGACGTCGACGCAAACGCACGGCGTCTTCGCGGCTCGCGACTGGATCGCCAAAGAGTTTCGTGCCATCGCCGCCACCGCGCACGGCCGCATGAGCGTAGCACTCGACACCTACGTGCAGCCCAAGACGCCACGCACGCCGCGCGCCGTCACGGAATCGAGCGTGATCGCGACGCTGCGCGGCGACGAGCCCGGCCGCATCTACGTCATGTCGAGCCATTACGACGATTGCAACGGCGACTGCACCAACGGCTCGCGCGTGGCGCCCGGCGCGGACGATAACGGCTCGGCGGTCTCGGCAGTACTCGAGGCGGCGCGCGTCATGGCGCGTACGCACTTCCACGGGACGATCGTTTTCGCATGCTTTGACGGCGAAGAGCTCGGTCTGTGGGGATCGAATCACTACGCACGCGAGCTCGCTGCGGCGCACGCGCCCGTACTGGCCGTCCTCAACAACGACATCGTCGGTTCGATCGACGGCGGCGGCGGACTCTCCGAGCCCGGCATCGTGCGCGTCTTCAGCGAAGGGCTTCCCGCCGGAACGGTAGACGCGCGCGTCAACGCAATCGGCTCTGAGAACGACTCCCCCTCGCGCGAGCTGTCGCGCTTCGTCGCAGAGATCGCGCCGGTCTACGTTCCCGGTTTCGCCGTGCGACAGATCTTCCGCGCGGACCGATTTCTACGCGGCGGCGACCAGCAGTCGTTTCAGGCGGTCGGCTACACCGCCGTGCGCTTCGTCGAAGCGCACGAGAACTTCGCGCACCAGCATCAGGACGTACGCGTCGAGAACGGCGTGCAGTACGGCGATCTGCCGCAATACATCGATCCCGCCTACCTCGCCCGCGTGACGCGGACCAACGTGGCTGCGCTCGCGACGCTGGCGCTCGGCCCTGCGCCGCCCGGCAACGTGCAGATGGTGCTCAAGCATATCGGCTACACGACGACGCTGCGCTGGCGCCCGGCCGCGGATGCCGTCGGCTACGAAGTTCTCTGGCGCGCGACGGATGCGCCGACCTGGCAGTACGCCCATCGCCTCGGTAACCTGCTCTCCGTGACCATCGACGCGGCGAAGGACGATTACATCTTCGGCGTCCGCAGCATCGACGCGCACGGCCTGCGCAGTCCGGCCGTCTACCCGACGCCGGTCAGGGAGAGAGCGCCGCCGATCAAAGGTAGTTCCCTCCCCTAGCAGGCTGCTAGCCTGTTAGGGCAACGCTGATGTATTGCGGCACAGCCTCGTAGACCGGCGATGGCATTGCCTGTGTCATCCTGAGCGTAGCGCCGAAGGCGCGGAGTCGAAGGACCGGCGATGGCATTGCCTGTGTCATCCTGAGCGTAGCGCCGAAGGCGCGGAGTCGAAGGACCGACGATGCGCAAAGAACGAGAAGCGACTCAACGTGCTCTTCGCGCTGTCCAGCAACCGCTGCTCTGAACCGCCGCGCTCAGAACGGCGTAGACCTACGACGCCAAGGACTCCTCGGCGGCTGCGAGCGTCTCGTCCACGTCTTGCGCCGTGTGCGCGGTCGAGAGGAACATCACTTCGTTCTGCGACGGCGGCAAGAGAATGCCGTGCTCGAGCATCGCGCGGTAGTACGCCGCATACGTGCCCTTCTCCGCCGCGCGCGCGTCGTCGTAGTTGCGGCTCGGCGCGCCCGCGCGAAACGCGAAGTCGACGACCGACGCATCCTGAACGACCGCATACGGTAACCCGCGGCGCGCGAAGATCGCGCGAAGGCCGCCGGCGAGCCGGAGCGCGAGAGCGTCCATCTGCGCGTAGTACTCGGGATGCGCTTCAAGAATATCGAGCACGCGGTGCGCCATCGCGACGCAGAACGGATTACCGGCGTGCGTCCCGCCGGTGAAAACGGCGCCGTCCGGAGCGAGCACGCTCATCGCGTCCGCGCGCCCGCCGAAGGCCGCGATCGGCACGCCGCCCCCCATGATCTTCCCGATCGTCGTGAGGTCGGGTGCGATGCCGAGCCGCCCTTGCGCTCCACGCAGCCCAAGCCGCAGCCACGTAATGACCTCGTCGAAGACGAGCAGCGCGCCGTTGCGGTCGCACCGCTCCCGTAACCCTTCGAGAAAGCCGATCGCCGGCGGGACCCATCCCATGTTCCCGCAGACCGGCTCGACGAGAACTGCGGCGAGCTCCCCTTCGCGCCCATGCAGCAACGAGTCGACCGAATCGAGGTCGTTGTACCGCGCAACCGCCACGTCGCGCGTTACGCCTTGGGGGATTCCGCTCTGCCGCGCATCGCGCGTCTGCGCCGACGCTCCGGCATCGAGAAGCGCGAGATCGAAATGCCCGTGGTAGTTGCCGGCAAACTTGAGCACGAGATCGCGCCCCGTGAACGCGCGTGCGACGCGCACCGCGCTCATCACGGCCTCGCTTCCGGTGGTGACGAATCGCATGCGCTGCATCGAAGGGAGATGGGCGCGAATGCGCTCGGCGAGGCGTACCTCGTGCGGATGCGTCGCTCCCCAGACGAACCCGGCGCTCGCGAGCTCGTCGAGTCGTTCGATCAAGGCGGGATGCGTGTGACCGAAGAGCAGCGGGCCGTACCCCATAATGTAGTCGACGTAACGCCGTCCGTGCTCGTCGTACGCGTACGCGCCGCTCGCCGATGCCTGCACGAACATGGGCTCGCCGATCGACCAGCCGGACCGCACCGGCGAATCGCAGCCGCCCGCGAGCACGCCGCGAGCGCGCTCGGAAAGATCGGCAAGGGCGCGCACGTTCTGCGACTTCGGTCGGTTACGGGTGCTGCCCTGTGCGCCCGCGAAGCGAGAATGACGAATCGCATGACGCAAATCGAAATCGCTCCGCAGACGAACATCAAGGATCTCGTCGCAGCGCTGCCGCTCGCCGCCGGCGTGCTCGAGCAGTTCGGTCTCGGCTGCCCCGGTTGCGGGGTAAGCAGTAACGAGACGCTCGAGCAAGGCGCGCGAGCGCACGGTCTGCGCATCGAGCCGATTCTCACCGCGCTGCTCGTCGCGCAGCAATCGGGCAGAGTGCCGGCGGTCGCACAGGTCGATCGAACGCCGCAGCGGCGTGCGCCGGGCCCCTTTACCGGCCGCGCGAAGATCGCGCACATCGTTCCCATCATGTCGGGTAAGGGCGGCGTCGGCAAATCGCTCGTCACGGCGCTGTTAGCGCTCGGCTTGCGACGGCGGCACTTGCGCGTCGGCATCCTCGATGCCGACATCACCGGCCCTTCGATTCCCAAGATCTTCGGCTTGCACGTTCCGATGCTCGTCGAAGCGGACCCGCACCGAACGACGCCGCAAGGCCAGCCGCAACCGTTGATGACCCCCGCGCTCTCGCGCAGCGCAATCGAGATCGTCAGCGCGAACCTCCTGACCGACAAGGAGGACACCGCGATGGTCTGGCGCGGACCGATTCTCTCCGGCGTCATCCGGCAGTTCTACGAGCAGGCGGTCTGGAGCGACCTCGACGTTCTCCTCGTCGACCTACCGCCCGGAACGTCCGACGCGCCGCTTACCGTCCTGCAGTCGCTCTACGTCGACGGCGTCGTGCTCGTCACGATGCCGCAGGCGCTCGCCACCATGATCGTGCGCAAGGCGGCGAACCTCGTGCATCAGCTAAAGAAGCCGATCCTCGGCGTCGTCGAGAACATGTCGTACTTCATTGCCCCCGATACGGGGAAGCGGTACGACATCTTCGGCCCCTCGTATGCGGATACCGTCGCCGAAATTGCGCGCGCTCCGGTCCTCGCCCGCATTCCAATCGATTCGCGCAAGGCCGAGCTTGCCGACGCCGGGCGCGTCGAGGAGATCGACGATCCCATCTGCGACGCGCTTGCGACCGCGCTTCTCGACGCGATCGCGGCACGCCCGAAAGAACCCGAAACGATCTCGCTCATCTAGCGGGCTGCGGGCGAAGTGCGGAGCGAAACACAAAGGGTTGCGTCGCGCGACCGCTGCGCTTGGCGTGGCTCCACGCCACGTATGACTGCCACTCGCCCGCGTCAGGTGCGGTAGACGACCCTCCAGTCGCTCCACGTCTCGAGCACCGTGCAGTCTCCAAAGCCGTCCTCGAACGGATCGCGGTCCAGAACGACGAGATCCGCGGCGAGGCCGGGCGCGAGATTTCCGGTTCGCGTTTCGGCATAGGCTAGCCGCGCCGCGTTCACCGTGTAGGCGGCGAGCGCGTCATGCGGCGTCAGCCGCTCGGTCGCCTCGTGGTGTTCGACGCACGCGCGCATCCCCGCCAACGGATCGAGCGGACAGACGGGCGCGTCGTCTCCCCCGCAGAGCACGGCTCCGGCGCGAACGATGCTCGCAAGCGCGTTCATCCCACGCATGCGCGCCGTTCCGAGCCGCGTCTCGTACATGCCGCCCGCACCGCCCCACTGCGCGTCGAAGAGAGGCTGCATCGAAAGATGGAGGTTCATGCGCGCGCACGCCTCGATGTGTTCGGGGCGCGCGCACTCGAAGTGCTCGATGAAGTGGCGAGCGCCGCGAGCGGACGGCTTCCCGTTCAACACGCGCTCCCACGCAGCCACGCACTGATCGATCGCCGCGTCGCCGATCGCGTGCACGCCCGCGGCGACGCCGAGCCGGTCGGCATCGGCAAAGAACGCCTCCAGCTCGTCGTCGCGGAATCGTAGCGCCCCGCACGTCGGAGCGTCCGCGTACGGCTGCGCGAGTGCGGCGGTGCGGCTGCCGATCGATCCGTCGGTGAAGACGTCGCCGCCAACGAACGGCAATCCGAGCTCGACGGCGAGAGCCGCGTCGGGCTCGCAGACCTTCGGAACGATTTTCGCCGGCAGGCGGCGCAGCGCGTCGATCTCGTCCGCGCCCAGCGCCTCAATGCGCTCGAGGAGTTCCTTATCGTCCATGCTCTGTATCCTTATCCTGTCGTCAAGCGGTACTTATCGCGGAAAAACCGCCCGGCGTTCCTAAGGTTGCAGAGCACGCACCAGCGCGACGCCCGCGAACGCCGCGGCGAACCCGCACGCGAGGCTGCCGAAACCGTAGAGCAGCGCCAAACCCGCGGCACGATCGCCGACCAGCGTCACCATGTCGAGCGAGAACGCGGAGAACGTCGTGTAGCCGCCGAGCACGCCCACCATAAGGACCACGCGCACCAGCGGGGTGATGCCGAGTGCGCGCGTTGCGGAGAGTTCCGCCACCAGGCCGATGATGAGGCTACCGGTGATGTTGATAACGAACGTTCCCCATGGAACTGGCCAAGCCCACGACGTACCGAAGAACCGAACCAAACCCGCCGCCGAGCGCGATCGCCGCGAGCGTCCGCCAATCGAGCAACGGCCCAGCTACGCTCTGGGCGATCCGCTTTTGTAGCGGATCACCTCGACCGTTTCCATCGTAATCATGCCTTCGTGCACGAGTTCGTCCAAGATCGGGATGAACGCACGAATGCGCTCCTCGCTATCGACCAGTTCGATCAGCACCGGCAAATCCGTCGAGAGATCGAACACGCGCGCAGCGTGCACGACCGAGTGCGCTCCGTATCCCTCGATCCCCTTGAACACGGTCGCTCCGCCGAGGCCCTCCGCCCGCGCTCGCTCGACGATCGCGGTATAGAGCGGCTGGGCGCCGTGGCGATCGCTCTCGCCGATAAAAATGCGCAGGAGTTTGCCCGTTCCCTCGAGCTTCACGGCTTGCTCTTCTGCATTTGCTCGTACTTTGGGACGTTCACGTGGACGGCGTACCACTGCGACCACGCGATCATGCCGCACATGACGACAAAGAACAGAACCAGCCCGATCCCCCAAGCGCGACGCTTGCCTGGAGACATTCCCGAGTAGCGACTCATGACGCTCTCAGGTTCCGTACCTCATGGGGGGAATCCCCGCCGGGCCCAAGAAGCGCCGACCGATGAGCCGACCACGCGCCCCGCTCCTTGCGGGACTCTGTTTTGCACTTGTGCTCGCTCCGAGCTTCGCACGTGCCGCCGAACGCCCGGTCCCAACCAACGCCACGACCATCCGCGCATACGCGAAGGTGATGCATCACGCAAACCCGCAGATGCCCGACTGGCAGAGCCGTTCGCTGGCCAGCCATCTGCTTTCGAGCGCCGCTCGCTGGAAGATCAGCCCGAACGTCTTGGCGGCGATCGTCACGGTTGAATCGAGCTGGCACACCCATGCAGTCTCCTATGCCGGCGCGATGGGCCTGGGGCAGTTGATGCCCGGCACCGCGGCAACCCTCCACGTCGACCCGCGCGACCCGGTGCAGAATCTCGCCGGGGCGGCGCGCTATCTCAGCGGCCTGATCGCGAAATTCGGCTCGAACCCCGACCGTTACTCGCTCGCGTTCGCGGCCTACAACGCCGGCCCCGAAGCGGTCGTGCGGTACGGCGGCATCCCGCCGTTCGCGGAGACGCAAAACTACGTCGTCAAGGTGCTCCACGCATGGCATCTGTTGCAGGCATCGGTGCACTTACCGCAGAGCGCGCTCGCAGATCTTCCGGCGCAGGGCCCCGACA
>DAHXOK010000041.1:0-8593 GCA_027364935.1 Vulcanimicrobiota bacterium
TCTGCGACTTCAAAAAAGGCGTCTGCAGTATCGCAGAAGTTCGCCCACTGCGTCAAGACGCCGACGAGATGGCCGACGTGCAGCTCCCCCGTCGGCCGCATCCCCGACATCACGCGGGGTTTCGAGGCCACGCTCATCGTCGCGCTATTCTCCGCTCGCAGGAGCCGTCATCTTCGCTCGCACGAACGCCCGAGCCGAAACGACCGCCTCGCGCAGCCCGCGTCCGAGCGCGAGCTCGCACGCGATCGCCATCGCCAGCGTGCATCCGGTGCCGCGCATGCCGGCCGCAATCCGCGGCGCAGCAAACGCTTGCGTGCCGTCGCGCGTCGCGAGCACGTCGACTGGCTCGCCGTCGAGATGGCCGCCCTTGAGCAGCACGCCACCGGCGCCACGCTCGCGTAGCTCCATCGCGGCGGTTTCCATCTCGTCGCGCCCGATTCGTTCGCGCCCGAGTAACGCCGCGGCCTCGCCAAGATTGGGCGTAAGCACGACGCTCGGCAACGTCGCGAGGTCGTCCCGTAGGGCCGCAAAAGCGCCGCCCTCGACCAGCGCGCCGCCGGCACTCGCGTAGAGCACGGGGTCGACGACCGCCCAGATGTCAGGTGTCGTCTCGAGCCGGCGCGCAACGAGTGCAACGTTCGCGACGGAGCCCAGAGCCCCGATCCGCACTGCGCCAACGCGTATTCCCGCGAGTGCGTCGAGCTGCGCCTCGAGCACCTCCGAGGCAAGCACCTGGAGCAGGCGAACGCCGCTTTCGTCTTGCGCGCTCACGGCCGCAACCGCCGTAACCACGACGCAGCCGTACTGCGCTGCAACGACGACGTCACGGCCGACGCCGGCAAGGTTGCGAGGTTCCGTCGTGCCGATCGAAAGTACCGCTGGCGCACGCGGCATCGTTACGGTCGCTCCCCGTCGTTCCATATGCGCAGGAGTCGCCGAGCCGCGTCAGCCGGGTCTGCGGCACCGGCGACCGCGGAGATCGTCGCCGCCATCGCGACGCCGCTGCCTTTCACGTCGCAAAGATTCTCTTTTGTGATGCCGCCGATTGCCGCAACCGGCAGGCGAGTGGCGGCGGCAATGCTGCGAAGCCCCGGAATGCCGATCGCCGCTCCGGCATCGCTCTTCGACGTCGTCGCAAAGACGGGACCGACGCCCGCGTAATCCGCGTCGCCCTTCTCAGCTGCACGCGTCTCGCTCGCGTCGGCGCACGAGACCCCGACGAGCAGTTCGCCGAGCGCGGCGCGTACCTGCGAGAGATTCGCGAAACCGTCGTCGTCCGGGCCGAGGTGGACCCCGTCGCAGCCGAACGCGAGCGCCGCGCGCCAGTCGTCGTCTACGAGGAACAGCGCCTCGCGCTCGGCTGCAAGGGCGCGTAGCGCGTGCAGATGCGCCGGATCGATCCCGCGCTTCGCTCGATACTGCAGGATGCGGATGCCGGCGTCCAGCGCGGCGCGCGCGATCTCCACGACGCGCGGCGATTCATTCACGATGACGTATATGCCGTGCAGCAGCGAGGCGCGCCGCGCTCGAGTCACGGCTTGAGCAGACGGTCGCCCAAGTGCATTAGCTCGCGCGCGCTGGAAAAATGAAACTCGACGCGGCCGCCGCTGCCCGCGCGCACGACGCTCACGCGCATGCCGAAGCGCTCGCGCAACCGGCTCTCGAAGTCGCGCTCTTCAGGCGAAAGCGAACGCGCCGGCGGCGGCGATGCCGCGCGCGGCGCCGCGTACGCAGCGGCGAGCCGCTCGAGCGCGCGCACCGGCAAGCCCTCCGAAACCGCGCGAGCGGCGAGCGTGAGGCGTTCGCCTTCCGGCGCCGCCAGGAGCGCACGCGCGTGTCCGCCGGAGAGACGCCCATCGACGATCATCGCCTTGATCGTATCGGGCAACCCGAGCAGACGCAGCGCATTCGCGACCGCGGAACGGCTCCTGCCGACGCGCGCAGCCACCTGCTCTTGCGTGAGATCGTAGTCGTCGACCAGCTGTGCGAAGCCCGCGGCCTCTTCGAGAGCGTTGAGGTCTTCTCGCTGAAGGTTCTCGACGATCGCCATTTCGAGAGAGGCGCGATCGCTCTCGTCACGCACGATCGCCTGGATCGTCGGACGCTGTAGCGCCGCGCACGCGCGCCACCGGCGCTCGCCGGCGACGATTTGAAAGCGATCTCCCCGCGGCCGCACGATGATCGGCACGAGCACGCCATGCGCTTCGATGGAGCGCTTGAGCTCGTCCATCGACGATTCGTCGAACGACGTACGCGGCTGGAAGGGATTGGGAACGATGCGGTCGAGCGGAATGTCGCGTAAGCCCGCCGCCTGTACCGGCGCGACCGGGAGCGGCGCGCCGCCGAGCAGCGCGTCGAGACCTCGGCCCAACCCGCGCGGGCCGCTCATGCGTGCAACTCCACCGGCGCTATCAGCTCGTGGGCGAGTGCCATATACGCTTGCGCGCCGCGGCTCTTCGGATCGAACAGCATCACGGGCTTTCCGTACGACGGGGCCTCTGAGAGGCGTACGTTGCGAGGAATCTGCGTCTTGAACACCTGCTCCGGAAAGTAGCGCGCGAGCTCTTCCAACACCTCGACGGCCAGACGCGTACGGCCGTCGTACATCGTCACGAGCACGCCGCTGACGTGCAAGCGAGGATTGAGCGCTTCGCGCACGCGATTGATGACGCGCGTCAGCTGAGAAAGCCCTTCCAGCGCGTAGAACTCCGCTTGCACCGGAATGATTGCCTCGGTCGCGGCAACCAGTGCGTTGATCGTCAGCAAGCCGAGCGAGGGCGGCGAATCGACGAGCACGTAGTCGTATCGCTCGGCCACCGGTAGGACCGCTTCGCGTAGGCGCGTCTCGCGGGAGAGTTCCGGAACCAGCTCGATCTCCGCACCGGCGAGGTTGATCGTCGCCGGCACGACGCCCAACTGCGCGATCTCCGTCGAGCGCACGGCCTCCGAAAGCGTGACCTGCCGCATGAGCACCTCGTAGATGCTCGGGGTCTCGGCGCTCTTCTCGATGCCGAAACCGGTGGTCGTGTTGCCCTGCGGGTCGGCGTCGATCACGAGCACCGTCTTCCCGAGAAGCGCGAGGGCCGCACCGAGGTTCACGGCCGTCGTCGACTTGCCGACCCCGCCCTTTTGATTGACGAGCGCAATAATGCGCACGTCACCGCGATTATGCGGTGGGCTCGGTGAGATATTCATTCAACAATGCCAAGAGCGTGTGGCGCTCGTTACTCTCGGGCTCCTCCGTGACCTGCTCGAAGAGCCGCTGCAAGAGGTTACCGACGCGCTGATCGCCGCGAAACTCCGGGGGTGCGAGACCGCGTCGAATCATCGCGGCGATAATGTCGTCGCCGCTCACGGCAAGGTCGGCAACGCAGAACGCGGGCTGGCGCGCGAGCTCTGCGCGAACGCGCTCCTCGAAGCGCTCGTTCGAATCGTCGCGCTTCGGGAGGCCGGAACCCGCGATGTCCGCGTGACGCAGCGCGAACTGACGCGCGAGTTCCGCGACGCCGATTCGCCGGATCGAGCGGCGCAACGCCGCGTCGGAGAGTTCCGGATCTGCAACGTACATGTGGGAGCGCACGAGCTGAGTCGTCGTCTCGACCACGTCGTTGCTGAAGCGCAGTCGCCGTAAGAGCGCGAGCGTCATCTCGGCACCGACCTGCTCGTGACGGTAGAAATGCGGGCCATCCTTCGTTCGGGGCTTGCCGACGTCATGGAGAAGTGCCGCGAGGCGAAGCACGAGATCTCCGCCCGGCGCGGCGTCGAGCGTCGCCAACGCGTGGTGCCAGACGTCGTACGCGTGCCACTCGTTCTGCTCTACGCCGACGCCTTCGAGCAACTCCGGTGCAATCGCGGCGAGCACGCCGGTATCGCGCAGGATCTCTAGGCCAATCGACGGCCGCCGCGCTCGCGTCAGCAGCTTCGTCAGTTCGTCAGCAATGCGCTGCGCGGAGATCGTCGCGGCCAACGGAGCCGCGGCGCGCATCGCGGCGAGCGTTCGCGGCGTGGGCGCGTACTCAAAGCGCGCGGCGAACTGCGCAGCCCGCAGCATGCGCAACGGGTCCTCCTCGAACGCGCGATCGGCGATAATATCGATGCGCCGCGCGGCGATATCCGCGCATCCGCCGTATGGATCGACGAGCTCGCCCGACGGTAGCGCTCGCGCCATGGCGTTGATGCGAAAATCTCGCCGTCCGAGATCGTCGACAAGCGGTACGTCGGGGCCGCCTTCAACCTCGAAGGCTCGGTGTGCGGTGCCGGTCGAGCGCTCGTACCGGGGCAACGCGACGTCGACGGTCGTCCCGTCGAGCGTCACCTTGAAGACCGAAAACGAGGCGCCGACGAGGTCGACGCGGCCCGCTCGCTGCAGGCGCTCGCGTAGCTCTTCGAAGGGGACGCCGGTGACGACGTAATCGAGGTCGTTTGCGCCCTCGTCGGCGCGACCGGTATCGTCGCGAACGTCGTCGCGCACGCGGCCGCCGACCGCGTATAACGTCCCCGCGGGAAGCACCCGTGCGAGCCGCTCGTCCAGTGCCTCCCTCGTCACTCGGGCATCGCCGGCGTACCCCTCACGCCGCGCGGCGGCCGCATGAAGAACACGAGCGGAAGCGTGAGGATGAAGACCACGGCCGTCAAGCGGAAGAGAAAATCGTATCCGATCACCGAGGACTGCTGCGCGACGAGTCCCATGAGCGTTCCGATGGACTGCCCGTGCGTGGACGTGATGCCGCCCGCAAGCGTCGACCACGCAACGGCGGATTGCCGCACGAGCAGCGTCGTGAGGATCGCGATGCCCAAGCTGCCGCCGATCTGCCGCACGAGGTTCGAAACGCCGCTCGCGCTGGCAAGATCCTCGCGCGGCACCGGTGCGAGCATCACCGTCGAGAGGGGAACGAAGAGAAAGCCCATGCCGAAACCTTGAATGATTCTCGGATAGAACACGTCCCAGTATCCGGTATTCTGGTTCAAGCCGCCGAGCATCCACGTCGAGAGTGCGAACATGACGAGCCCAAAGGAGACGAGGATACGGCTGTCGATGCGGCTGACCATGCGGCCCGCGATCACCATCGAGACGGCGGTCGCAATCGCGCCTGGGAAGAGCACCTCGCCGATCTCGAACGCCGACATGCCTGCAACGCCTTGAAAGAAGAGCGGCATGATGAGCATCGTCCCAAAGAGGCCGAACCCCAAGATCGAGAGCAGGATGTTGCCGATCGCAAACTCGCGATAGCGAAAGACGCGTAACTCGACGAGCGGATTTCGATCGCGCAGCGACTTCACGATGAACGCGGTGATGCCGCCGACCGCGACGACGGTGAGGATGGCGATCGTAGGCGAGCTGTACCAATCGTCGTGCTGCCCGCGTTCGAGAACGTACTGTAACGAGCCGAGTCCGGCGACGAGCAACCCGAGAGCGACGACGTCGAGGCCTGCTTTGGGCTTTTCCAGATAATGCGGGTTCGGGATAAACGCAAGCGTCATCAAAAAGGCCGCGATGCCGATCGGGATATTGATGAAAAAAATCAACGGCCACGTGGCGTTATCGATGAGATATCCACCGAGCAGCGGTCCGATCGCCGGACCGAACATTGCGCCGATGCCGAAGATCGCCATCGCGCCGCCGCGTTCTTTCGGCGGAAACGTCTCGAAGAGCAGCGCCTGCGCGGTAGGCTGGAGCGCGCCGCCGCCGATGCCTTGAATGACGCGATAGAACGTTAACTGCCAAATGCTCGTTGCCGTGCCGCACAAAAACGAGGCGATCGTAAAGATGGCGATGCATGCGGCGTAGAAATTCTTTCGCCCGAAATACGCAGTCAGCCAGCCGTTGAGCGGCATGATGATGACGGCGGAGAGAAGGTATCCGGTCGCGACCCACGCAGCGTCGTCGATCGACGCGCCGAGATTGCCCGCGATCGTCGGAAGCGCAACGTTCACGATCGTCGCGTCGATGATCGCCATAATCATCCCGAGCATGACGGTAATCGATATCAGCCAACGGTTCGTCGCCGGGCGTTCCCCCGCGGCGGCAGTCGCTACCGTCGCCATACGATCATTGCAGACATATCGCGATATATCATTATCTAGCTTGCCACCATTGCTGAGGATACGCTGTTCTCGCGCCCAAGACCCGGCCGTCTTTGGGCAAGTTTCACCCGCCGTTGTGTTTCACGTGGAACGCTCGGAGCAGAGAGGACGGCGCTGCGCAACGCCCGTGCGGCGTGGGAACCGCGGCGGCGTTGGAATCGTCTTCCGAAGCAGCACGATCGAACGTTCTCCGTTGGGGAGATTGACGATGCCTTCGAGCTCGCCGCCTAAGACGAGAGCAGCGTCGGCGACCGCTGCGCGCTCCGCCTCGCTGATCTTTCCCCGCTGCAAGATCGCGAGCCCAGATGGGCGGACAAACGGCAGAAGCAACTCGGCCGTCGTGGCACCCGACGCCACGGCTCGGCACGTTCCGCTCTGATAGGCATCGCGGAGACGATCGCTTCGGGCCGCCGTCTCGGCTCGTTCGGCAACTACTTCCCCTCGAAGTTCCAGCCTATGCAAAGCGAGCTCGAGGAACGCGGCCTTCTTTGCAGTCGCCTCGATCATGGTGATCTCGATCCCCAAAGCCAACGCGAGCGGAATTGCCGGGAGGCCGGCCCCGGAGCCGACGTCAACGAGCGGGCCGGCAATGAATGGTGCCAGGGTCAAGCTATCGAGGAGGTGCGGCACGAGCGCTTCCGGACTCTTCGCACCGGTGAGATTCGTCTGTCGATTCGCAAGGAGCAGCATCTCGCCGTATGCTGCAAGCCGGCTCGCTATGCCGGCCTCGATCTTCGCCTCTCGCAAGAGGATCTCAATCGTTGCGAACATGCTCCCGGATTACGAGACGGAGGCGCCGAGCCGATGCACGAGGACCTCGAGGATCGCGATGTCCGAGGGCGTGATGCCCGGAATCCGTCCGGCGCTCCCGAGGGTCCTCGGTCGTCGTGCAGCAAGCTTCTCGCGCGCTTCGCGTGATAGTGCCGATATATTGTCATAGTCAAGAACGGTTGGGATCTCCGCCGACTCGAGCCTAGCGCTCCGCGCGAGCGCGAGCTCAGCCCGCGCGGCATAGCCTTCGAGTTTCACTTCGATCGCAACGCGTTCGCCGATCTCGGCCTCGAGGGGCGGCGTAAAGCTCGCGGCAACGTCGCAGAAGCCAACCTCCGGGCGGCGCAGTCGCTGCGCGATCTGCGTCGAGCGCGCGTCGCGCAGGGCTTCATCGAGTGCCTCCCGCCGGCGTTCGAAAGCCTGCCATGACTGGTCGTCCACCGTGCCGATTTCACGACCGAGCGGCGTCAGACGCAGATCGGCGTTGTCGTGTCGTAACACCAATCGATGCTCGGCACGCGACGTCAGCATCCGATACGGCTCGTCGACGCCTTTCGTGACGAGGTCGTCGATCATCACGCCGATGTACCCGCGGCTGCGCTCGATCCGCAGCGGAGTCTTGCCCGCCGCGGCGCGCGCTGCGTTCACGCCCGCAACCAAGCCTTGAGCGGCAGCCTCCTCGTACCCCGAGGTGCCGTTGAGCTGCCCGCAGTGGAAGAGCCCCGCGACGCGCCGGGTCTCGAGCGTGTCGTGCAGCTCCGTGGGCGACACCATATCGTATTCGACGGCATATCCGGCGCGCACCATCGTGCACGCATCGAGCCCTGGCAACGTGCGCAACATCTCGATCTGCACCTCGGCGGGCAGAGACGTCGAGAACCCGCCGACGTATAGCGTCGGCTCGTCCCATCCCTCCGGCTCGACGAAGATTTGGTGAGCCGGGTTGTGCGCGAACTTCACCACTTTGTCTTCGATCGACGGGCAATACCGCGGGCCGATTCCACGAATGAGATCGAGCCCATAGAGCGGCGAGCGGTGCAAGTTGTCGCGCACGAGACGATGCGTGCGCTCGTTCGTGAGCGTCACGTAGCACGACAGCTGCGGCCCTGGAAACGCCGCCGAACTGCGATACGAAAACCGCAGACGCGCGGCACTCGGCGGCTGCTCCTGCATCGCACGGATGTCGACGCCATCGCGCGCGATGCGCGGCGGCGTGCCGGTCTTCAGGCGCTGCGTCGGAAACCCGAGGCGCCGCAGCGCGTGGGAGAGACCGACTGCCGGCGCCTCGCCGAACCGGCCTTCCTCGGTGATGACGTCGCCCCGAAAGGTCTTACCACCCAGAAACGTCCCCGTCGCGAGGACCACGCGCCGGGCCCGGTAGTTCGTACCGTCGGCGCAACGCACCGCCCGCACGGCACCGGCCTTGACGACCACGTCCTCGGCGAGGCCTGGCGCGATCGTCAGGTTCGGTTGCTCGCGCAGCATCGCGATCGCGCTGCGCGCGTAGGAGGGCTTGTCCATCAGCGCACGCAGCGCGCGCACTGCGGGTCCCTTGCTCTCGTTCAAGAAACGCGCGTGAAGGCCGCACGCGTCGGCGAGCACGCCCATGGCGCCGCCGAGCGCGTCGATCTCGCGCACCAGATGCCCCTTGCCGACGCCCCCGATAGAAGGGTTGCACGACATGGCGCCGATGGTGGCCGAGCTATGCGTTACCAGCAGGGTCCGCGCCCCCATGCGC
>DAHXOK010000041.1:8603-17738 GCA_027364935.1 Vulcanimicrobiota bacterium
CGGTATTGCCCGTCGATCGACGGATTGCACGGCAGGGTACAGATCTTCTCGGGATCGCCCGTGACGAGCAGCGTCGGCACGCCGATCCGCGCCGCCGCGAGCGCTGCCTCGACGCCCGCGTGTCCGCCCCCGACAATGATGACGGCCGCATCGTCGCTCCGCATTGCGCTCACACGTGTGTATTCAGCAGAAGCGCCGTTCGTCTCTGCGTGGATGCAAGGCCCGATGCGTCCCCGCAGAGAGCGATGACGAGGACGAGCGCGCTACGCGCTGTGGGCGCGCACCCGCAACGCGAAAGCGATCATCAGCACGCCGAAGAGCACGGCGTAGACACCGATGAGCCAGATGACGGTCACCGCGCCGACGGCCGGAAAGACGATCATCAGGACGCCGAAGAGTACGGACGCGACTCCGCCGACGAGCAGCATCAGCTCGTCCGCGATCGTCTTGCGCACGCGCATCGCGGCAGCGATCTCGACGATTCCGGTCGCAATCGCCCATATGGCGATGACGAAATAGAGCGCCAGCCCGGTCATGCCGGGCCGGAAGAAGGTCAGCGCGCCGATCCCAAGGCCGACGACGCCCTCGGCTACGAACGGCCACCATCGCTCGTGCGCCTGCTCGGCAAGCACGGCCGACAGAATGGCAAAGACGCCATCAACCGCCGCATAGGCTCCGAAGAGGAGCACCAGCACGACGACCGCTTCACGCGGAAAAACGAAGACGAGCATCCCGAAGAGCAGCGCGACCACGCCACGCAGCGCGATCGCCCACCAGTTTCGCCGAAGAACGCCGATCATATTATTTTCCGATGCAAAAGCGCGCGAAGACTCCGTCGATCACTTCTTCGGCAACGGCCTCACCGCGTACATGCCCGAGCGCCGCGACGGCCTGCTGGAGGTCCCCCGCGCACAGATCCACCGGCTCACCGGAGGCAAGCGTCGCTCTCGCGCAGGCGAGCGCGGCGAGCGCCTCGGTCGCGGCCATCATCTCCGCGGCCGTGGCCAGATGCGGCCGGGAAAAATCGATCGTCTCGCCGTTCCATCCGACGCGCGCGATCGCGTTACGTATCGAAGCCTGCGTCGAGGGATCGAACGCGCTGCCGACGATCGGCTCGCACTCCGCCAACGCGCGCGCTCCCACTGTGCCGAGATCGGATTTGTTGCAGAAGACGACGCGCTCGCGGCCCTGCGTGCGCGCTAACACGTCGCGCTCGGCAGGCCCCAGCGGCCGCGATCCGTCTAGCGTCACAAGGGCGATGCGCGCGCGAGAGAGCGCGTCGATTGTCCGCTCGATGCCCGCGGTTTCGAGCGTATCCGCGTGCGCGCGAATCCCCGCCGTGTCGATCAAGCGCACCGGCACGCCGTTGACGACGACCGCCTCCTCGATGGTGTCGCGGGTGGTGCCGGGCATTTCGGAGACGATGGCGCGCTCTTCATGGAGAAGCGCATTGAGGAGGGAGGATTTTCCGGCGTTCGGGGGGCCGACGATCGCGACGCTCACACCTTCGCGCACGACGCGTCCGATCTCGCCCGCCTGGCGCAGCGCGTGGAGGTCCGCCTCGACCGACGCCATCGTGGCATCGAGAGCGCGGCGTTCCGGCTCGGGCACCTCGTCGGGGAAATCGATCGCTCCGGCGAGCTCTTCGAGAACGCCGCGCACGATGTTGCGCAACCGCTCGATCTCCGCAACCAAACCGCCGGCGAGGTTCGCGGCGGCGGCGCGGGCTGCGGCACGAGTTTCCGCTCCAATGGGATCCGCAATTGCGGCGGCCGCGCTCAACGCGATATTTCCGTTGCAGTACGCTCGTCGCGAGAACTCGCCGGGCGCCGCTGGAGAGGCACCGGCGTCGACGGCGGCCTCCAGCACGCAGCGCGCGACGACGGGGCTCCCGTGCACGTGCAGCTCGAGTACGTCCTCGCCGGTATAGCTTTTCGGCGCCGCGAAGAAGAGTGCGACGCCTCGATCGAGCAACGCACCGCCGGCATCGTAGATATCGACGGTGTACGCACGACGCGGACGCAACGGCGCCGGAATTCGCGTGATGCGCATCGCGATTGCGCCCGCCTGCGGGCCGCTCACCCGTACGATCGCAATTGCGCCGCGCCCCGGAGGAGTCGCGATCGCGGCGATCGTCACGGCGTCAATCGGCGCCGGCCCAGCGCGCACGGGCGATCGCGTCGAGCAGCTCTTGCGGACGATCCGTTCCGAGCAAAACCGACCCGGTTCCGGCGGTGCGCAGGCGCACGGCGTTGAGCGCGCGCGCGTTCCACCCCCAGCCTGCGGCGGTCAAGTAGATTCCCCAACCTTGCCACAGCGAGCTGCGCGTTGCGGATGCGTCGACGAGTCCGCCGAGAAGCACGCGGCCGCGAGGCCACCCAGCGCCGCACCACCACTCGACCTCGCCCTCCCTCACGAGGATCGTCATCGACGAGAGCGTCGTCATCGCGAGCAGCACGACGAGCGTCACGCCTCCCGCGATGCGGGAGGATAGGCTCCAGCCGCCGTTGCTCGCGAGCGCATCCCACAACGACCAACTCCACAACGCGATCAGCACAAGCATCAGGCTCGCCGTGCCCCACGGCGAGCGTTGCTTATACCGATAGATTGTCCGCTGCGACCGCTGCGTGGGGATGGATGCTCCTCGAGCCTAACGCGGGAAGACCACGACTCTGCGCTCCGGCTCTTCACCCTCGGACTCCGTTCGGACGACCTCGCTATGTGCGAGCGCGAGATGAACGATCTTCCGTTCGGAGGGCAACATCGGATCGAGATACTGCGGTTTCTTCTCGCGCACGCAACGCTCGAGCATCGAGAGCGCGAGATCCTTGAGCTGACCTGCACGGCGCGCGCGATACCCTTCCGCATCGATCGTGTAGTACCGCCGGTTGTTGCGAACGCCCGCATTGATGATGTTGTTGAAAACGTGATTGAGCGCCTCGAGCGTGTTGCCTCGCCGTCCGATGAGCGCCGCCAGATCCGGCCCCGTCACTTCGAAGTACTCGCCTTCTTCGCGTGGAATGAACGCGATATCGATCGGCGCCACCCCCATGCGCTCGAGTATGTCGCGCAGGAGGTCGCGCGCGGCCTCGGCTTCTTTGGGCACTTCGCGCGCTTGCGCGCTGGGCGATCTCTCGGTGCGCGCGCGACGGCGCACGCCGTGCGAACGCGCGTCGCCCTTTCCGGGGATCTGCCGGTCGCGGACGTGCGGCGGCTGCTCTTCGAACTCGTAGTCGTCTTCGTAAATCATCGCGGATACCGTCTATGCGCCTTTCTTTTTCTTCCGCCTACGGCGACGCCGGCGTACCGCCGCAGACGCTTCGCCCGCCGCCTCTGCATTGCCCGCCGTTGCATCGTTCGCAGCCGTAGCCTGTTTCGCGGCCCCGTCGCCGACGACCGCCCGCTTCTTCTCCACGTCCTGCGTGACCACGTGCTCCGAGTCGAGCACCGAGAGCGGCTGATGGTAGCGCCGCAACATGTAGATCTGTTGGGCCATCGTGAACGCATTGTACGAGAACCAGTAGAGAATCATCGCGGACGGCCACTTGGCGCGCCATCCGAAATACGCCAGGAGCAACGGCGAGAAGATCGCCATGACGCGCTGCATCTGCGCCTGCTGCTCGTCCGTGGAGGGCACGCTCCCGTAGCGCATGCTGAAGTACATCGACCCGGCGTAGAGCGCCAGCAGAAGCACGTCGGGCGCGGCGAGGCTCGCGCCGAAGATCAGCGGATAGTGCTTGGACAGCGCCGTGCCGACCCACAAGAAGTGCTGGGAATCGAAGCACATCGCGTGCAACTGCCCGTGCAGCGGAAACGACGCGAACCATGCGGGCGGCGTCGTGCCGGCACACATCTTTTCTTTGATCGTGTCGTTCAGCGCGATCACCCAGTACACGCTGTAGAGAATCGGCAGCTGCACGATCATCGGCAGGCAGCCCGCGAGCGGGTTGACGCCGGCCTCCCGATAGAGCGCCATCGTCTCCTGCTGAATGCGCTGTTGGTCGCCTTTGTAGCGCTCCTGCAGCGCCTTGATTCGCGGCGCGATGCGTTGCATGGAGAGCATCGCCTTGAACTGCTTGACGTTCAATCCCCAAAAGACGGCCCTGATGAGCGCGGCGAGGAGGATGAGACTCCAACCCAAGTTGCGGACAACGAGGTTGATCTCTTGAAGAATCCACCACAGGAAGGCAACGAACGGATCGAGCCACGATGCGACGAGAACGTGCAAGATCAACCCTTGCTCTCGCTTCGCCGCGCGCGTTGGGCCGGCACGAGATCGACGCCGCCAGGATGCCAGGGGTGGCAGCGTGCGAGCCTGCCCACGGCAAGCCACGAGCCGGCCAGCACGCCGTGGGTTTCGATCGCGCCGGCGGCATACTGCGAGCAGCTCGGGTAGAAGCGGCAGCTAGGAGGCAAGAACGGCGAAACCAGACGCTGATACAGACGAATAAGCCGGACGGCAACGGTGCTGACGGTCATGAATCTCACCCTGCTTCGAGTGCGGAGCGCAAATCGCTGCGAAGCGCCTGAAAATCGGCCTGCGCCGCCGAGGGTCGCGCAACCACGAGCAATCGTTCGGCCCGGCCAACCAGCAAGAGCTCGTGCAATGCCGAGGCGATGCGCCGCCGCACGCGGTTGCGGACGACGGCGTTCCCGACGCGCGTGTCCACGGTGATTCCGGCATGGACGCGCGGCTCGAGCGGCGACGGGGTGCGGTAGACGAGCAGCGTCTGGCGCGAAACGAGCCTGCCGCGGCGCCGCAGCGAGGCAAACTCCGCTCGCCGGCGGAGGCCGTCGTAGCTGCGCATCACGCGAGAGCCCGCTGCGCCGTCAGCAGCGACATCAAACGCTGAGGCGGTGGCGGCCCTTCTTGCGCCGGCGCGCAAGGACCCGGCGGCCGTTCTTCGTCCGCATCCGCTCGAGGAAGCCGTGCACGCGCTTGCGGCGGCGGTTATGCGGCTGATACGTCCGCTTCATGATCCAATCGAACTCCTGGTCGGTAGTGCCGCCGGCCGCACGGATTCTTCCGCGGGCGGCAGGCTGCGCAAGTATACCGGTCGCAACGGCGCACCGTCAAGCCTTTCCACACCTGTGGACAAGCCTGTGGAAAACCCCTCTGTACGCACCCCCTCGCGTGCGCCGCAAAGCCTTATGAAATCTGGCTTCAAGCGCAATTATCACTGCCACGAAAGTGTGTTTTTCGATGCTCGTAAAAGGCCGGAAAACCGTCGTTATTCACCCTGTGGATAAGTGCATAAGGTCGTGGATGTTTTCCGCAGGAGCAAGGGGTCATTGCGCCAACTCGATGCGCCCTCGTACCCGAGCCGCGACCGTGGTTGTGGCAGGGGCGCTCAGCGAGTTTGCGTGGGAGAGTGAGCAGACACATGGCGGTGGCGATTGGAAGTGCAGGGATCTCCAGCGAGCTCTGGCAGACCGTCCTGGACGCCCTCGACCGCAAGTTCACGAAGCCGGTTTTCAACATGTGGCTCAAGCCGATGCGTCCGGTCGCGCTCGACGGAATAGCGTTGACGCTCTCCGTTCAAAACGCCTTCGCCCGGGACTGGTGCGAGAACCGGCTCAAGGCCGACATCACCGACGCCATCCGCGATGTCTTGCAGATCCCCGTCGATCTGCAGTTCGTAATCGCCGACGCGTTAGCGCCGCACGCGCTGGGTTCGGCGCGCGCAAGCGAAGAGTTTCGCCCGGGCAATCTTACCGGTCGCTATACATTTGAGGAGTTCGTCGTCGGCGCATCCAACCGATTCGCCCACGCTGCCGCGCAAGCGGTAGCGTGCACGCCCGGAAAAGCCTACAACCCGCTCTTCCTCTACGGCGGCGTCGGGTTGGGCAAGACGCACTTGATGCACGCAATCGGTCATCGCGTGCTCGTGGACAATCCGAACGCAAACGTGCTCTACGTCTCGTGCGAAAAGTTCACCAACGAGTTCAGCATCGCGCTCCAGAACAAACGCACGCCGGAGTTGCGCAAGAGCTATCGGCAAGTCGACGTGCTGCTCATCGACGACGTGCAGTTCCTGGCCGGCAAGGAGACGACGCAAGAAGAGTTCTTCCACACGTTCAACGATCTCCACAGCTCCGGCCGCCAACTCGTGCTCTCATCGGATCGGCCGCCTAAAGATATTCAAACGCTCGAAGCGCGGCTACGCTCGCGATTCGAATGGGGTCTCCAAACCGACATCCAGGCACCCGACGTCGAGACGCGCGAGGCGATTCTTCGAAAGAAAGCCGAGAGCGAAAACATTCCCGTTCCGCACGAGGTCACGTCGTTCATCGCGAAGGTGATTCCTTCGAACATCCGCGAACTCGAGGGCGCGCTCATCCGCGTCGTCGCGTACGCCTCGCTGACGAAGGCGCCGATCACGATCGACCTCGCCGCCGAAGTACTCAAGAGCGCCGTCGCCCAAGCCCCTCTCCAGCGCGTTACGATCGCCAAGATCAAAGAGACGGTCGCCGGCGCGTACGCCCTCACCGTCAAGGAGATGGACAACGGTCGTCGCGATCAGCGCCTCGCCGGGCCTCGGCAGATCGCCATGTACATCGCGACGACGCTGACCGATTATTCGCTGCCGCAAATCGCCCGCGATTTCGGCAAGAAGGACCACACGACCATCATGTACGCGCGCGATAAAATCAAGGAACAGATGGAGCGCGATGAGGCGTACCGTAACAAAATCGTTCAGCTTATGGCCTTGTGTCAAACCTCCTGACTCACCGCATAACCACAAGGGTGCTCCCGCCGCCGTGGATAAAGGCCTCCACCGATGCAAACGGTGGAGAAGCGCCGTGCGTGTGAACAACCGTACACAAAGTATTCTACCCGTAATCGTAGCTGTGACGGCGTCTTTCGTGCTTTCCCACAGATTGCACCGCACTACTACTGCTACTACTACCTAATTACGTACGTACGATACGGCGCGCGCTAACGATCGGTGGAAAATGAAGTTCACGTGTAATACCAAGGATATCGCAACGGCCGTCGCCGCGACGAGCAAGATCGTCAACGCGCACACGACGGTTCCGATTTTATCGAACGTCCTGTTGCAATCCGAAGAGGGTCGCGTCGTCGCCCGCGCGACGGACCTCGAGCTCACGCTCGAGCTCGCGTTTCGCGCGGACGTTGCCGAAGGCGGCGCGGTGACGGTTCCAGCGAAGCTGTTTTCGAGCTATCTCACGAACCTACCGGCGGCGCAACTGGAGCTGAGCGGAACGCCGACGCGGGCAAGCGTAAAATGCGAGCGCAGCAACTACGATTTTCACGCACTGCCGGCGGAGGAGTATCCGCCGCTTCCGGCAACGGCGCGCGGTTCGCAGTTTACGCTTTCCGCAAAACGCTTTCGCGATGCGGTCGATGCGACGATCTTTGCTGCCTCGAGTGAGGAGGCTCGAGGAGCCGTGTTGATGGGAACGCTCCTGGAAGTGAGCGGCGATGCCGTGACGATGATTGCGACCGACGGGTATAGGTTGGCGAAGCATCGTACGCCTCTGGACGACGGTATCTCGGGCGAAGAACGGTACATCGTACCTTCGCGGGCTCTCTCGGAGGCCGCACGGAACTTCGGCGGCGCGCAAAGCATCGCGATCGGAGCGCTCGGAAGCGCGGGCAATCAGCTCCAACTCTGCGCGGGAGACGTCTCGGTGACCGTGCGACTGGTAGACGGACAGTACCCAAACTACCAACAGGTCATACCAGCGAAGTTCGATCGGCAGGTCACGGTGAACACCGCGGGCTTGATCGCCGGCTTGCGCAGGGCCGAACTCGTTGCCGGCGATCGCGCGTCGATGGTGAAGCTCGCCATCGCCAATCAGACGCTCGTCGTTACCGCGAGTTCCGATATCTCCGGAAATGCCTACGAGGAGATCGAGGTCGAACAGCAAGGCGAGGATCTTACGATCGCGTTCAACGCACGGTATCTGATCGACATCCTCAATCACGTCAAGGAACCTCGCACCGTGATGGAGTTTTTGGGACCCCTCTCCCCGGCGGCAATCCGGCCGGCGCAAGGCGATACGGGCGCCGAGCAGCTGTACGTCCTCATGCCGCTTCGGCAGTGAGATTGGAGCGGATCGCGCTCTCGAACTTTCGCAACTACGCACAGCTCGAGCTCGAACCGCAACCCGGCCTGAACGTCTTCATCGGAGCAAACGCGCAAGGTAAGAGTAACCTGCTCGAGGCTATTGCGATGCTCGGCGTCGGAAAGTCGTTTCGTATCGGTCGCGACGCCGATACGATCCGCGACGGGGAAGAGCGCGCGGCGATCGGCGGCGAAGTCGCGCGTGACGAGGAGCGGCTGCGCCTCGCGTGCAGCATCGTGCGGACGCAGACCGGCACGAAGAAGAGCTTCAGCCGCAACGGACGCAACGTCCCGTACGCCAAGTTCCTGGGCACGCTCTCGGTCGTGACGTTCGTCCCTTCGGATCTGCAGCTCGTCACCGGCGCGCCGGCGTTGCGGCGCGCGTTCTTGAACACCGCGCTCTCGCAGCACGAGCGCGAGTACTACCGCAGCCTCGCGCGCTACCAAGTGGCGCTGCGGCAGAAGAACGCGCTGCTGCGCGCGGCGAGCGAGCCGGACGAAACGCTCGTCGAAACGTACGAGAGCGAGCTCGTGAGCAGCGGAGCGGGCCTGATGATCGCGCGGCGCGCGTTCGTCGCGGCGCTCGACCGCGAAGCGAGCGCCTTGCACGCGCAATGGTCGGGAGGAGCGGAACGCCTCGAGCTGCGGTACGAGCCGAACGTGGCGTTCGACGAGCAGTCGGACGAGGAGATCCGGGGGGCGATCGCGCGGCGGCTTCGCGAAACGCGAGCGATGGAACGCGCCAGGCGCATGACCGTCGTCGGGCCCCATCGCGACGACGTCGCTTTCGTGCTCGACCAGAGGCCGCTGGCGGCCTTCGGGTCGCAGGGGCAGCAGCGCACGGCGGTGCTCGCGGTAAAGGCTGCCGAATACGCCGTCATGCGCGATCGCTCGGGATTGGCACCGCTTCTCTTGCTCGACGATCTCCTCTCGGAGCTCGACGAGCATCGCGCGTCAGCATTTCTCAACGGCGTCGGCGCGTACGAGCAAGCGTACGTAACGGCAACCCATCGCCCTGTAGGCCTGCCCGCGCGCGGCGCGG
>DAHXOK010000042.1:0-6938 GCA_027364935.1 Vulcanimicrobiota bacterium
GCCACGCTCCGCTGCTGGCCGCGCTGCGGCCGGGCTTGCTTCGAGCAAATGTCGTGCGCGAGGGCGCAGTCGAGCGCCTCGAGCGCGCGACCGGCTCCGGCTTCATCCAGGCGTTGCCCGATCGCGTGACCGTGCTCGTCGACGAGGCACTTCGATTCGAGGACGTCGACGTGGCAAGAACGCGCCACGAGCTCGCTCAAGCCCAAACCGCGCACGATCGCGCCGCAGAGGAGTTCGCGCGGGCGAAGCTCCGACTCACGGGGCACGAGACGTAACCCAGGCCGGGACCGGACGAGGCGGGGCGCAGCGCCCCGCGGCGCGAATCTCGCGCGGACACGCTTTCATGACAACAATGCTCGACCGTTTAGAGACGACGCTGCGCATTCGCGGCGGCGCACGCTTGGAAGGATCGGTTCCCACGCACGGCGCCAAAAACGCCGCCCTGCCGATCATGGCCGCGTCGCTGCTCGCGAAGAGTCCCGTCACGCTCCACCGCGTTCCGCGCATCACCGACGTCTCGGTGATGTGGTCGTTACTCGAAGCGCTTGGCGCTCGCATTCGCTATGAAGGCGAGCACACGCTCACGATCGACGCGAGCAACGTCACGTCGTTCCGCGCTCCGTACACGCTCGTGCGCAAACTGGCGGCGTCCTTCGACATCGTCGGCCCGCTCTTGGGCCGCTTCCGCCGTGCCGAAGTTCCCTTGCCCGGCGGTTGCGTGCTCGGTACGCGCGCGACGGACATGCACGAGCAAGCATTCGTCGCGCTCGGGTGCGAGGTGCGCAACGCGCACGGTTACCTGATCGCGCACTGCAAGAAGAAACGGCTGAAGGGCGCGTCGGTGGAGTTTCGGATGCCGAGCGTCGGTGCGACGAAGAATGCGATGCTGAGCGCCGTTCTCGCGGACGGCACGACGACGCTGCATAACGTTGCGATGGAACCGGAAGTCGTCGATCTCGCAAACTTTCTCGTCGCGATGGGCGCGAGCGTTGCCGGTGCGGGCACCGACACGATCGTCGTCGAGGGAGTTCACGAGCTGAAGGGCTGCGAGTACGAAATCATTCCCGATCGCATCGTGGCGGGAACGCTCCTCTTCGCGGGAGCGGTAACCAGAGGCGACGTGACGGTGACGCAGTGCCGGCCGCAGCATCTCGAAGCCGTGGTGGAGAAGCTCGCAGAGTGCGGCGCGGAGATCACGACCGGTGACGACTGGGTGCGCCTGCGCGGCGATGCGATCGACGCGGGAACGAGCATCGTGACGGCGCCGCACCCCGGGTTTGCGACCGACTTGCAGCCGCAGGCCGTGGCCTTCCTCTGCACCGTTCCAGGAACCAGCGTCGTCGAGGAGTCGATCTTCAACGCGCGTTTCTCGTACGTCAACGAGCTCGCGCGCATGGGCGCCGACGTGAAGGTTTCGATGGAGAGCAACGCGGCCGTCGTCAAGGGCGTCGCGCAACTCTCCGGCGCGCCGGTAGAAGCGCCCGACATTCGCGCGGGAGCGGGCCTCGTCATCGCCGGACTCGGGGCGGCGGGGGAAACGGAGATCATCGGCCTCGAGTACGTCGACCGTGGGTACGAGCGGTTGACGGAGACGCTCTCCGAGCTCGGTGCCCAAGTGCAGCGCTCGAGCGGCGTCACGCAGTTCGTCGAGCCGTCGACGATTTTCGAAACGAGTGCATATCCACGCGTCAACACAGCAGCCGGCTAACAAGAATACGGAGCGGGTTTGGACATCGGAATTGACCTGGGAACGGCCAACGTGCTCGTGCACGTTCGCGGCAAGGGAATCGTCTTGCGCGAGCCGTCGGTCGTCGCGAAGGACATGAATACCGGCAGAGTGCTCGCCATCGGCGAAGAGGCTCGCCTGATGCTCGGCAAGACGCCGGCGCACATTCAAGCGATACGACCGTTGCGCGACGGCGTCATCGCCGATTTCGAAGTGACCGAAGCGATGCTTGCCTATTTCATCAAGAAGGTGACGAAGGACCGCAGCTGGTGGTCGTCGCTCGTGAAACCGAAGCCGCACGTGACGATCTGCGTTCCCGCCGAGATCACGAGCGTCGAAGAGCGGGCGGTCAAGGACGCCGCGAAGCTCGCGGGCGCCCGAAGCGTCGAGATCGTCGAGGAGCCGATGGCCGCCGCGATCGGCGCCGGCTTGCCCATCGACGGGCCCTCCGGCAGCATGGTCGTCGACATCGGCGGCGGGACGACCGACGTCGCCGTGATCTCGCTCGGAGGCATCGTCGTCTCGCAATCTTTGCGCGTTGCCGGCAACAAGATGGACGACGCGATCGTTCGGTACATTCGGCGCGTGTACAACCTCATGATTGGGGATCGGACCGCCGAAGAGATCAAGATTAAAATCGGCTCGGCGTACAAGCTCGACCAGGAGCTCGCCATGGAAATCCGCGGGCGCGATCTCATCAACGGCCTGCCCAAGACGGTGAAGATCACGAGCGAGGAAGTGCGGGAAGCCCTCTCCGAGCCGGTCGGTGCCATCGTGGAAGCGGTCAAGTCGGTCCTGGAGAAGACCCCTCCCGAACTCGCCTCCGACATCATCGATCGCGGCGTCATCCTGACGGGAGGCGGTGCGTTGTTGCGCGGTCTTGACAAGCTCCTCTCGGAAATAACCGGCGTTCCGGCGATTGTTGCCGACGATCCGCTCTCGTGCGTAGCGCTCGGCACGGGAATGCGCATCCACGTGTGATGGCCGCCGTTTCGCGGGATTGAAAATCCTCGACGTACGGCGCGAGCGCGCCGAAGAGATTGTCGAAGAGGGAGCGCGCGTCGTCTTCGCCGGCGGTACGCTCGTGTATTCGGACGAGACCGGCTATCGGTTCGCTTGCGATCCGCAGCGTGCGAGCGCGGCAAAGGCGGTATGCACGTTTGCCGGCGAGCAGGAGCGCGGACGCATGGAGATGTGCGTCGGAAGCACTGCCGAGCTGCTCGAGTACGCTCCCAACGACGCGTTCGCGGCGCTTGCGGTGAAACACGCGCGGGAGGGTCCGCTCGCAGTGCTGCTCAAGCGCCCGTCCTTTTTGCGGGCGTCGGAGCTTTCGGAGAGCGAGCGCGTCGCATTTTTTGTGCCGCAGGAGCCGTTTGCGCGCGCACTGCTGGAGCGCTGCGGCCCGCTGCTGACGTGCGAAACGGCGTATGCTGGGGGCGGATCGGAGGGGCTCCCGTCGTCAGCCGATCTGCTCTTCGAGCGCGGAGAAGTTGCGCCGCGGCTCGAAGTATGCGTCGTCGACCCAACGAGGATTGCATCAGAACCATGATTCGTCCGCTCGCCGTAGCGCTCGTTGCCGCGGCCGTCGCCGCCTCTCCATCGCCCGCGCCCAGTGCGTACAGCGACTCGTTCGCCGTGGGCGTCTGGACGGTGCACACGTCGTCGCTCGATTTCAACCAGAAGAGCGGGGACTTCAGCGTTCCGACCAGGCTCGTGATGACGCGGCAAGGGGGCGACGTCGAGGCGGCTCGCGCGAACGGAAACTACAAATCGCAGATTGTCACGCTCTACGGCAACGTCACGATGCACGACCAAAGCGGGAACTTCGCGGGAATGGCGAGCGGCAGCATCACGCGACCGAACGGTCCGGCAACGCTGACGGCCGATCAGATTCGTATCGATGGGAGGACGCGCGTATACGTCGCCACGGGTCACGTGCACTACGTACAGGAAGCCACGACCGTGGACGCCGAGCGCGGAATGCTCAACGACGACAGCCACATGCTCTACCTCTCCGGCAACGCTCGCGTGGCACAAGGCTTGCGCAACGTCGTCGCCGATCGGATCGCGTATAATACCGTTACTGGCAGCGCGCACGCCGAAGGGAACGTGACGATGCAATTTCCAAGCGAAGTGCAGCCGCACATCGCGACTCCCAAGCCGATACGGATACCGGGGCTGCACACGCCGCACCCGTGAGCCTCTTCGACGCCGGGGCGCATAGCGTGCCGCTGGCGGCGCGCATGCGTCCGCAGAAGCTCGAGGAGTTCGTCGGGCAGGAAGAGCTCGTCGGTTCGAGCCGCCCGCTGCGACGCGCGATCGAACGCGACGCGGTGCCGTCCATGATCCTCTGGGGACCGCCGGGAACCGGGAAGACGACGCTCGCGGAGATCGTCGCGCGTGCGACCCAAGCCGAGTTCACGCATCTCTCGGCCGTGAGCGCCGGCGTCGCGGACTTGCGCCGCGTCGTTGCGCAGGCGCAGGCGCGCAAACGTCTGGGGAAGCGCAGCGTCCTCTTCGTCGACGAGATCCATCGTTTCAACAAGGCGCAGCAAGACGCCATTCTGCCGTACGTCGAGGACGGAACCGTAACGCTGATCGGCGCCACGACCGAGAACCCGTCGTTCGAGGTGAACTCGGCGCTGCTCTCCCGCGCGCGCGTCTTCGTGTTGAAAGCGCTGTCGGACGACGACGTCGCAGCGATCGTCGACCGCGCGCTACGCGACCGCGAGCGCGGACTGGGTGCGTTGGAGGTGCGTCTCGACGACGACGCGCGCACGGCACTCGTCGGGCTCGCAAACGGCGACGCGCGTGCGGCGCTCAACGCACTCGAGTTCGCTGCGGCTGCGGCGCACCCGGAGAAGGGCGTACGCGCGATCGACAGAGCGCAGATCCTCGACGCGATGCAGCGGCGGGCGTCGGTCTACGACAAGGGCGGCGACGGGCACTACGATACGATCTCCGCTTTCATCAAGTCGATTCGCGGCAGCGATTCGAATGCGGCGATCTATTGGCTCGCGCGCATGATCGAGGGAGGGGAAGATCCGCTCTTCATCGCGCGCAGGCTCGTCATTCTCGCGTCGGAAGACGTCGGTCTCGCTGACTCATCGGGCCTGTGTGTGGCCGTCGCCGCGCAGCAAGCGGTGCACTTCGTCGGTCTGCCCGAGGGTTTCTACGCTCTGGCGCACGCGACGCTCTATCTGGCGACCGCACCGAAGAGCAACGCGGTAGGCCGTGCGTACTCGGCCGCAATGGAAGACGTGCAACGAACCCGCAACGATCCCGTGCCGTTGCATCTGCGCAACGCGCCGACGGGGCTCATGCGCGAGCTCGGCTACGGACGCGACTACCACTACACCCACGACGATTACGACGTCGAGCAAGTCTTTCTGCCGGAGAACGTAATCGGCCGCGCGTACTTCGAGCGCGAAAAAAAGAGGCGGCCCGATTGATATCGGACCGCCCGTTCCCGTTGCTACTTCTCGGAGTGTGCAATGGAGCTTCGCACGACCCCAGGGTAACGCCGCCACCTTGGAAAGCTCTGTGACGCAATCGCGAATATACATGGACTACGCCGCTACGACGCCGCTGCGTGCCGAAGCCTTGGCCGCGATGCTCCCGTATTTGGAGGGCGCGACGTACAACCCGAGCTCGCTGCACCGCGAGGGACGGCGCGCTCGGACGGCGCTCGAGGAAGCGCGCGAGCGCATCGCGCGCGTTCTCGGCGTGAAGCGCAAAGAAGTGCTGTTCGTCGGCGGCGGCTCCGAGGCCGACTCTTTGGCGGTGATCGGAATGGCGAGGGCCGGTAGCGGGCGCCACGTTCTTTCGAGCGCGATCGAGCATCATGCCATCTTGCGTGCGCTCGACCGCTTGCGCGACGAGGGATACGAGGTGACGTTGCTGCCTGTGGACCGGCACGGGTTCGTCGACCCCGAGCGCTTTGCGGCGGAGCTACGCCCGGATACCGTACTCGCAAGCGTCATGTACGCAAACAACGAGATCGGAACGGTTCAGCCGATCGCACGCCTCGCGGCGCTCGCGCGCGAGCGCGGAGTATCTTTCCACACCGATGCCGTGGCAGCGCCTGGCTGGTTGCCGCTTGAGAATCTGGGCGTCGACGCGATGTCGCTCGCCGCGCACAAGTTCGGCGGACCGGCCGGTTTCGGCGTCCTCTGCGTGCGGGAGAGCGTCGCGATCGAGCCCATCGTCCACGGCGGCGGCCAGGAGTTCGGAAAGCGGGCGGGGACCGGAAGCGTCGCGGCAGCTGCGGGGACGGCGACGGCGCTGGAGCTGGCGGAATCGGAGAGATCGGGACGAGTTCCCGGCGTGGAGCGTCTGAGAGACCGTCTCGAAATCGGGGTGCTCGCGAGCGTTCCGTTGAGCCACGTCAACGGCGCCGCGCCGCGCCTCGCGAACATCGCGAACCTTTCGGTGGCGGGCGTGAAGGCTGAAGCGCTCTGCGTGCGCCTCGATCTCGAAGGCGTCGCGGTCTCGCCAGGGAGCGCCTGCACATCGGGTATCGCGGGGCCGAGCCATGTTATCGCCGCGCTCCACGATGCCGATCCTCGGGAAGCGGTCCGCTTCTCCTTGGGATCGCCTACGACGCAGGAGGAGGTCGACCGCATCCTGCAGGTCATGCCCGGCGCGGTGTCAGAACTGCGCCGGACCTGATATGGATTGGCCAAGCGTTCTCGACGTCGGCGCAGGCATCGGCATCTTCCTCGTGGGTGCCGGAATCTTTGTTGCGATGGTCGCGCTCGCGCGGCTCTTCGCGCGCGTCGGGAAGACCCTCGACGAAGTCGATCGCCAGATCGCCGGCATCGGAAAACCCGTCGGCGAAGCGTTGGAGCATATCGAGGGCATCTCCGCGACGGCCGACGAGACGTTGGCGCGGCTCGGCGGTGCGGTCGGCGCACTCGAGAGCGTAGCGAAAGGGGTCTCCGGGACGACCGCGCTCGTACGTCAGGCGATATCGCCGGCCATCGTCAACATCGGGGCAACGCTGAGCGGCCTGAGCGCTGGTTTGCGTCGTCTCGTCACGGGAAAGAGTGTAAGGGAAGGTTCCGAGGAGTTGGTACATCATGGCAAATGATCGCCACGGCAGTGGCTTTTTCGGCGGGTTCATCATCGGGGCTACGGTCGGCGTGGCCGTTGCGCTCGCGTTGACGCGCGAGGATGCGCGCGACATCGTCGTCGGCAAAGCGAAGGAGGC
>DAHXOK010000042.1:6948-17572 GCA_027364935.1 Vulcanimicrobiota bacterium
AGCTTCGCGAAAGACGCGACCGAGGATCTGCGAGATAAAGTCTCCGACGTTCGCGACAAAGTAGCCGACGCTGCGGCGCAGTGGCAAGCAAACGCCACGGATCTCTACGAGCGGGGCCGAAACGTCGTCGAAAACGCGCGCACCAACTTTGGCGCCGCCGTCGAGGAAGGCAGTGACACTGCCGACCATTTTCGCGACGCGCCGCGTTACAGCACCGAAGATTAGGGAGCAGGCGTGGACATCAAGGTCAACGTTCGCGAAGCAAAGGGCGATTGTTCGGTCGTCGATCTCTCGGGAGAGATCGACGTCTACACGTCGCCCAAGCTCAAGGACGCGATCGGTAGCCTCATCGACCGCGGGGTCTACAACCTCGTCATCAACCTCGAGAAAGTGCGCTACATCGATTCCACGGGTTTGGGCGTGCTCATCGGCGGACTCAAGCGCGTGCGCGAACACGGGGGATCCGTGAACCTCGTATGCACGAACCCGCAAATCAAGAAGATCTTCGATATCACCGGGCTCGTTATGATCTTCGGAATATTCGACGGCGAAGACGCCGCGCTCAAGGCGTTGGTATGAACGCGCAGGCGCAGCGCGAAGCGACGCCGGACGTCGTCGAACTGCGCATTCCAGCCAAGGCGGAGTGGGTATCGATCGCGCGGCTTGCCGTGTCGGCGGTCGCCTCGAGGCTGCAGTTTTCGATCGAAGAAATCGAAGACGTCAAGCTCGCCGTTGCCGAAGCCTTGGTACACGCGATTGCGCGCGGAGGCGACCGCGTCGATCTCGCGTGCGAGAGCGTTCCCGAAGGGCTGCGCATTCGCGTACGCAATTTCGGCGGCCCCGTGCAGCCGGAGGCCGTGAACGTCGTGACGGCCGACGAAGGCTCCATGGGAAATCTCGGCATCTTTCTCATACGCGCGCTCATGGACAGCGTCGACTACGACGCGCGTTCTGACGGCAACACCGATCTCGTCATGTTCAAACACCTGCCGAGTTAACGTGCTAGAGCGGTCTCGCGAACGGCGTTCCGCTCGGGAGCGCACGCGGCGCCTATTTGCTCGCTTTGAAAAAGCGCGCCGGCATCGCGAGGCGCAACCCGGTTCCCCGGACAGCGCGTACGACAGCATTCGGAACGACCTCGTCGTCGCGCATCTCAATCTCGTGCGATTTCTCGCGCTGAAGTTCGCGAACCGTGGCGAGCCAATCGACGATCTCGTGCAAGTCGGGACCGTTGGGTTGCTCAAGGCCATCGACCGCTTCGAACTCGATCGGGGAGTGGAGTTCACGACGTACGCGACGCCGACCATCGTCGGCGAAATCAAGCGCTACTTTCGCGACAAAGGCTGGGCGGTCAAGGTTCCACGCCGGCTTCAGGAACTGAATCTTGCGGTCAACCGCGCGAGCGAGAAGCTCGTCGTCGAGCTGGGGCGCAGTCCGACGGTGGCGGAACTCTCGAAGCATCTCGACGCCGGCGAAGAAGAAATCCTCGAAGCGCGAGAGCTCGGGCGAGCGTACAATCTGCTCTCGCTCGACTCGGAGATGTCGGGCGACGGCGACCGGGGGTCGCAGACGCTCGCCGACACCATCGGCACCAAGGATCCCGAACTCGCGCTGTTCGAGGATCGTGCGAACTTGGAGCGCGCCTTCTCGGTACTCTCCGGTCGCGAGCGCGTGATCATCTGCCTGCGCTTCTTCGAGTCGGTTTCGCAGACGGAGATCGCCCAGCGCCTCAACGTCTCGCAGATGCACGTCTCACGACTCCAAGCAAAGGCGCTTGAGAAATTGCGGGCCGTTCTCGAAAAGTAAGCAATCCGATCGAGCCCGCCGGGCGCGTTCTTGGGGGAATGCGAGCCGCCGCGCCGCCGGGCTGCGGCCTCGCCATTACGGCCGTGCGAAGGTCGGACCCGCGGCGGGCGCTAAGGTGCCCATCGAGCACCCATGAAGAGCCAAGAGCTTCGGCAAGCGTTCGTCGATTTTTTTGTGTCAAAAGGACACGTCCACGTGCCGTCGGCGAGTCTCATCCCCGACGCAATGTCGACGACCCTTTTCACCATTGCCGGGATGGAGCAGTTCGTCCCCGTCTTCCTTGGCGAGCGTCCCGCGCCGGCGCCGCGGGTTGCCACCGTGCAACGCTGTCTGCGCGTCGCCGGCGCCAAGAGCGACATCGAGAACGTCGGCCGCACCGGGCGCCACGGCACGTTTCTCGAGATGCTCGGAAACTTTAGTTTTGGAGATTACTACAAGCGCGAAGCAATCGCGTACGCGTGGGAGTTTTCCACGCGCGTGCTCGGCTTGGACCCTGCGAAGATCCACGTCACGGTGCATACCGGCGACGACGAAGCAGAGCGTATTTGGCGCGAGGAGGTTGGGCTCGATGCAGCGCGCGTGACGCGCTGCGACGAAGAGAATTTTTGGACGATGGGTCCGACAGGTCCATGCGGCCCCTCGACGGAGCTCTTCTACGATACGGGCGCCGAGCACGCCGGCGGGCCGCACGACGACGCGCCGAACAAGGGCGACCGCTTCGTCGAATTTTGGAACGTCGTCTTTCAGCAGTTCAATCGGGGAACGGACGGTAGGCTGACGGAGCTGCCGCGCAAAGCGATCGACACCGGCGCGGGGCTCGAGCGCATGCTCGCGCTGTGCAACGGCAAGGTGTCCATGTACGATACGGACCTTTTTGTGGATCTCACGGCGGCCTTGCCGCCTGGCTCCTCGCAGCTTCCGGCGCACGAGCAGCGCGTTCGTCGCAACATCGTCGCGGATCACGCGCGCGCCGTGACGTTTCTCATCAACGACGGCATATTTCCATCGAATACGGATCGCGGATACGTGCTGCGATTTCTCATTCGTCGCGCGGTTCGCAACGGGAGGCTCTTAGGCTTTCCGAGCGGTTTCTTGACGGCGCTCGTCCCCGCGGTGGTCGCGTCGTTGGCGGCCGGTTATCCGGAGCTGCGCGAGCACGCAGCGCGCATCTCGCGCGCCGTCGCGCAGGAAGAGGCGAGTTTCGAGCGCACGCTCGAGCGCGGCATCGCAATGCTGGACGATCTGTGCGGGCGCGCCCACGCAAATCGGCTTGCCGGCAGCGACGTCTTTGCGCTGCACGACACGTACGGCTTTCCGATGGAACTGACGCGCGAGATTGCCGCCGAACGCGGACTCACGATCGACGAAGCCGGGTTCAACGCGGCGATGGAGGGGCAGCGCGAGCGCGCGCGTCGCGATGCCGAAAGTAAACGCGCCGTCGTGACGCTTGCGGAACTGCCGGCGATCACGAGCGTCTTTACGGGCTACGAGGGATTGGAGTGCGAAGGCGAGATCGTCGCGTTGCTTCGCGACGAAAAATCGGTCGGGCGCCTCACGACGGGCGAACGCGGAGCGATCGTGCTCGATCGGACGCCGTTCTACGCGGAGCGCGGTGGGCAGATCGGCGACCGTGGAGTGATTCGCGATGCGGACGCTACCTTCGACGCGCAGGACGCGCAGTATCTCGGCGACGCGATCGCGCATTACGGCGTCGTGACCTCGGGCGAGCTCTCGATCGGTCAGCGCGTGCGCGCGTCGGTGCACGACTGGTGGCGGCGGGAGATTCGGCGCCATCATACGTCGGCGCATCTCTTGCAGCGAGCGCTCAAGGACGTCCTCGGAGAGGACGTCGCCCAGGCGGGCTCGTGGGTGGGCATCGACCGCATGCGCTTCGATTTTCGTTGGACGTCGGGAAGCTTGACGCCGCAGCAGCGGTACGACGTCTCGCATCGCGTCAACGAGATGATTCGCGACGATTCGCCGCTCGTGACGCGCGAGCTGGCGATCGCGGAGGCGAAGTCCACAGGCGCGATCTGGATGCATGGCGAGAAGTACGGCGAGCGCGTGCGCGTCGTGCAAGCCGGACCGTCGGTAGAGTTCTGCGGAGGAACGCACTCGCACTCGACGGGCGAACTCGGCCTTTTCGTAATCCTCAGCGAGTTCTCGATCGGAAGCGGCATTCGGCGGATCGAGTCGTGCGTCTCGAGCGCTGCCGAAACGTTCGTCCATCGGCAGCAGGAGCTTGTCGGCGAGCTCGCATCGTCGCTTGCGACGTCACCGGACGAGCTGGGCGAGCGCGTCGGAAAACTGCAACGCGAGGTTAAGGAACTGCAGAACGCGGTCGGTCAACTGCGCGCTCGTCTTGCATCTGCCGACGCACAAGAGTACGTGCGAGATGCCGAACGCAGCGGCGAGCGGACGTTCGTCGGCGCGGTCGTGCCGGAAGCAACGCCGGAGGCGCTGCGCCACTTGAGCCAGGCGATACGAATGCGACTTCCCAGCGGCGTCATCGCGCTTGCGGGCGTCGACAACGGCGCGGTGAGCCTCGTGGTATGGGCGAGCGAGGACCACGTGAAGCTCGGCGTCCACGCCGGCAATCTCGTCAAACTCGCGGCGCCGTTCGTTGACGGAAAGGGCGGCGGCCAAGCCGCGCAGGCGCAGGGCGGAGGAAAGAAGGCGAGCGGCGCGAGCGACGCGCTTCGAGCGATTCGTGCGGCGGTGCTCGCGTGAAGGTCGCCTTCGTACTGGCGGCGCTGCTGGTGGGAGCGCTTCCGGTTCCGCTCGATTCTCAGCTCGTGCTCGAGCGCTATGCAACGGCACTGGCGGATCTCGTGCCGCCAAAAGCGACGATCTTCGTCTACAGCATCTCGCAAGCGGGGCCCACCAACATCGAGCAGCGGCACCGCGTCTACCGTAGCGGCATCGACGTTCGCGACGAGACCATCGCGGTCAACGGCATCTCCGTCCATCGCAAGATCGTTCGCATCACGCGTCGCGGAGACGTGTACTCGGTGGCGGCGGTCGCGCCGCGACCCGACGCCTACGAGTTGCTCTTTCTCGACGCGGTGCGCGACGGCAGCCATTTGGATTACGTCTTTCAAGCGATACCGTTGCTGCATTCCTCGAGCGGATTCGCCGTCGACCGCGTCGCTATCGACGGGCAAAGCTACCTCCCCCGGTTCGTCGATTTCCACAGCAGCGGCCCGATCGCCGTCGGCAGCGGACGCATCACGTTCGGCAAGCAAGGCCACTATTGGGAACCGCTGAGCGCCTCCGTGAGCGCGACGATCGACGGCGGCATGGCCCGCGAGCGAATCGTGTTCAGCGAGTATCGCTTTCCGGCGGCGTTGCCCCGCTCCACGTTTCTCTAGGGCGGCGCACGTTGCGCGCCGCCCGGCACTCCGCTTCGCTTCGGCTGCTACGCAGCCTCAACTTCGCTACGCTGCTACGCGGCCTAAACCTCGCTGCGCTGCCATCCCTCTTGGCGTGGCTCGTGCCGTTATGCATCTATGCAGCGAGCGCGCACCGCGACGTCTGGTTTTGGGACGTTGGCGAGATGGACACGGTGCCGTGGATCTTCGGGATCGCGCATCCGGCCGGCTTCCCGGCGTACGTCGTGATCGGCTACCTTTTCTCGCACGTCGTACCGTTCGGCTCCGTCGCGCTGCGCATGAGCCTCTTGAGCGCGCTTGCGATGAGCGCCGCCGCGTGGTTCGTTGCGCGCAGCATCGAGGACGACGGCGCGAATGTGTGGATTGCGACCGGCTGCGCGTGGCTCTTCGCGTTCGGATCGATCGCCTGGACGCGCGCGACGTACGCCGAGGTGCACGCTCTCGCGACGTGCGCGCTTGCGGCGACGGTGTTCTTCGCGCTGCGCTGGCATCGCCGCGGCGAGGCACGCGATCTCTACGCGGCGGCCGCGGTGTGGGGCATCGGCGTCGCGGTGCATCCGGTGCTGCTGCTCGCGTTGCCCGCGCTCGTGTTCCTCGCGATCATGCACGTGCGTACGTCGCGTCCGTGGGAACCGGTCGTCGCCGTCGCAATCGCGATCGCCGCCGTCGGCGTCTGGTACGTCTATCTTCCGCTGCGAAGCCTGTACGTCAGCGCGCACGACGTCGATCCGACGCGTCTGCTGGGGCTTCCGGTCGGCGGAGCGTTCTGGGATTACGATCATCCCGCGTCGCTGCGCGGTTTCGTCACGCTCGTGACGGGCGGAGCGTTCGATCCCGTGCGCGCGCTCTACGGCCTCGCGAACCACGCCGCGCACCGTCTCACGCTCGGCGAATACGCCGTCGAAGCAGGACGCGAGCTCACGCCCGCGGGCGCAGCGGCTGCGGCGGCAGGCATCGGCGCGGCCTGGATGCGCGATCATATCAGGGCCGCTGCACTCCTGCTCTTCGGCGTTCCGTGCATCCCCTTCGCTCTCGGATTCTCTGCGGAGTCCGATCCGAGACGGTATCTTCTTGGGTCGTTCGTCGTCGCGGCGATCTTCGCAGGCGACGCGGCGAATCTCGTCGCGCGGCGCATTCCTGCGTTGCGTACCCTCGTCGTTGCCGCGCTCGCGGCGGCGGCGTTGTTGCTCGTGATGGAAAATCGCTGGATCTTTGCGCTAGGTGGTGACGAACGGGCGCGAGCCGTCATCTCCGAGGTGCAGCAACGTACGCCCTACGACGCGGTTCTCGTCGCGAACTGGCTCTACGCGCCGACGCTTGCATACGCTGCGTACGTCGAGCACTCGCTCGGTGGACGCATCGTCGTTGCCGGATGGGTCGCCGACGTCGCGGCCGACGTGCCGGCGTGGCGACGGACGCGCCCCGTCTTCGTCGTCGGAGCATCGAACGCGGCGGGCGTCGCCGGCCTTCGCATCGTTCCGCTCTCGGCTGGGTCGGCGATCTACCGGTTGGTGCGCCCGTGAAGCACGTTCCGCGCAGCGTCGTTGCGGGAATCGTCGCCGGCGTCGTCACATTCGTCGTCTCGCACGGGCGCTCGACGCCGTACGACAACTACGTTCTGCTCGCTCAGGCGTTGCTCGAGGGCCACGTTTGGATTCATTGGCCCGGCGCGTTCATCGATGCGCTGCAGTACCACGGCCTCTACTACATCATCGAAGCGCCGCTTCCGGCGATTCTGCTCCTGCCGTTCGTCGCGATCTTCGGCGGTGCGAATCAGACGCTCTTAGCGGTCGCGCTCGCGGGCGTTGCCGTAGGCGCCGGCTGGGAGCTCGGCGAGCGCTTCGGTTTACGCCCCGCGGCGAATGCGTGGATCTGCGTCTTTCTCTTGATGGGGACGGATCTGCTCTGGTGCGCGATGCTCGGCGACGTGTGGTTCGTCGCCCACGTCGGCGCGGTGTGCTTCACCTTGCTTGCGCTCGTCGAACTCGCCGGGAAGCGGCGAGCGTGGCTCGTCATGCTCTGGGCTGCCTGTGCGTTCGAGTCGCGCTTCTCGCTCGTGCTCGCCGTGCCGGTCTACGCCGCGTTGATGCTGGTCGAAGCGCGTGCGAGCGAGCGCGTGCGCGCGATCGCGTGGATGGCTGCGGTTCTCGTGCCCGTTGCGATCCTTTGGGTCGCGTACAACGAGCTGCGCTGGGGGACGTGGAGCGACATCGGCTATACGGCGTGGTACCACCAAGATCAGGCGGGGCTTCCCTACGGATCGCCGTTTCGTTTGCAGTATCTGGGATACCAACTGCGCTCGTTCTTCGTCCAGCTTCCGGCGTGGACGCCGGTATTTCCGTGGCTGGTGCCGGGCATGAGCGGCGTCGCGCTCACGTGGACGAGCCCGGCGCTCGTTCTTGCGTTCTTCGCTCGTACGCCGGTTCGTCTCGTCGGCGCGCTCTGGGCGGCCGCACTCCTGACGGCGCTCCCGAACCTCCTGTATTACGTCAACGGCTTCGCGCAGTTCGGGATGCGGCACGCGCTGGATTTCGAGCCGTTTCTCATCGCGCTCGTGATGATCGCAGCTCGCGACCGGATGCCGCGCTGGGGAATGGCGCTCGTTGCCTGGTCGGCGCTGGTCGGCTTGTGGGGATGCTGGTACTGGAACGCGTTCGTGCGCTAGCGTTCGGCGGCCGGCCCGAGATCGCGGTAAACGCCGCACCGTTGACGTCTCGAATCACGGCGAGCGGCGCGAACGAGCGGCGGCTGACGCGATGGTCGTCGTCCGTAACGAGCAGCGTTCCCGGCAGGAAGCACGCCGGACTATCGACGTTCTCGATTGTCGTCAGTGGAGCACCGTTGAGATAGTAGCGGACGTACGTGTCGAGCGCGTACCACGCCGGATAGATCGAGATGCAGACGCGCCGGTAGCCGCCCTCGTGCGCGCGAACGTACGCGAACGTCGCTCGCGTTCCCGAGTCCCAGGCGTTCGGATAGACGTGGACGTACCGCGTGAAGTAGTAGACGGAGAAAAGCAGAACCGAGGTCGCGACCGCTAGAGCGAGGAGCGCGCGCAGCGCGGGCGCGGCCAGCCCTTTCAACTTCTGCGGTGCGTGCGCTTTGGCTGCGTCCGTGAGCCAGGCGAATCCGATTGCCGCCAGCACGCAGAAGACGGGCGCTCCCGCCAGCGTTCGAGGAGCGTTGGGTATTCCGTCGGTGGTCAGCGCGCCGCCGAGCGGATAGGCGAGCAGCCAGATCCACAGCCAGCGGCGCGCCCACGGCGCCGCGACGTACGCGCGCGTGCAAAGCAATCCGAGGATTGCGAGCGGCACGACCCACCAATAGAACGCGCCGAAGCCGACCAAGTACCGCCACGTCGTTCCGGGTTGCGGATCGCCCGTCGTGACGAGGTACGACCAGCGAAACTGTGCTGCGTAGTTGGCGATGAAGGTCGCAAGCGCCGGCAGCGACACGCCGTGGGCGAACGTCGCCATGCGTTGCGTTCTATCGGCCGTCGACGCGTTCCCGAAGATCATCCACAACGCCGGCGCCGCGAGCGCGAGCCATACGACCGTCGCAACGGCAACGCGCGCGAGGATACGAGGCGGACGCAACCGCTTTGCGTTGAGCACGAGGATCGCCCCGGCGAGCACGATCGCGTAGAACCACGCCGCCATGTACGTGTAGCACGTCAGCGCCAGCAGCACCGCAGCAGCTGCGAAGCGCGCAAAGGTCAGCTCGGCATCGCCGGCGTCGTCGGCGCGGCGAAACGTTCGTACCAATACGTAGAGGCCCGCGAGAAGGAAGGGCAGCTCCGTTGCCGGTTCCCACGCGATGCGAGAAAAATGCACGAAGATCGGCTGCGTCGCTTGCAGGAGCGCCGTAACGAGTGCGACGTCTCGCCGGCGCGTGAGTTCGAAGGCGATCGCGTACACGAGCAGGATTGCGATGAGACCGAACGCGGCGGCGGGGAATCGTAGGCCGAACGGGTTTCTCCCGAAGATCAGCGTCGACGCGTATCCGACGACGGCATACATCGGCGGATGGCGCGTGAAGGATGAATAGAAGAACGGCAAGAGCCTTCCGTCGATGTCGTGGCCCGTCGTGACGATGCTCTGCGCGTTGTCGTAGTGCTTGAGCTCGTCGGCAATGAGTTCCGACGGAACGCTGCTAAGGTTGTAGAAACGGAGCGCGGCGCCCAGGGTCATCACGAGGACGAGCGCCGTTCGAGCGTTCCAACTCCCGCGTAGCGCTCTCACTCGGCAAGCAGCTCGTCGTACGCCGCTCGCATGGCGCCCGCGTCACGCACCGGGGCGCCGCAGCGCTTTCCAGCGCACACGTACGCGGCCGGCGACGGCGCCGACGGAAGTGCGAGGGCGGCGGCGTCGCCTGGCGCTATGGTGCGCACCGTAACGAAGGGCGAGGGCAGACGTCGAACCGCCTCGCGAAACTCCGCGGTCTCTGCGTCGGCGCCGACGACGCGCACCTCGATTGCGGGCGTGAGGAAACGGCGCAGCGCGCGCGCGTACGCCGCTGCGAACGGACCGGCGCTCTCGAAGCCTTCCGCATAGGCGCGCAGCGTGCGTTCAGCCACTGCGCGGTAGCGCTCGTGGCCGCACAACGCGGCAAGACGCATGAACGATTCGGCTACGATGGCGTTCTCCACGAGCGGACGGTCGCACAGCGTGAGGCGCCCGAGCTGCGTCTCGATGCCGGCGTGATCGTAAAATCCTCCGTCGTCTGCGGCGAAGCGTCGCTCCAGTACGCCGGCTAGTGCGACGGCGCGCTCGAGGAAGCGTGCGCCGCCGGTGGCTTCGTGCGCGTCGAGCAAGGCGCGCAGATACGACGATTGGTCGCCGAGGAGACCGCGAATCGACGGCACTGCTCCAGGGCGCCGCACGTGGTAGAGCAGGCTTTCGTCGTCGCGCATTTCTGCGTGCAGTGCGTCGAGCGCACCGACGCCGATGTCGGTGATCGCGTCGTCATCGAGCGTCGCTCCGGCACGCACGAGTGCTCCGGCGAGCGCGGCGTTGCGATCGGCGTAGACGGTACGGTCGACGTACGGGGCGGCGCGCGCTCGGCGTTCGTCGAGCGTCAGCGCGTAGTACGCCTCGTCGGCGTCCTGGCTGCCGGCAAAGAAGCCGCTCGTCGCGTCGCGCAGCACGCGCGCGACGTACTCGACGAGGGAACGCAGCGTCGCGTGCAGCTCGTCGTGCCGCGCCTGCTGGAGCTCGAGCGATAGCACGCGTGCGAGTCCGGCGTTTTCTTCCGCCATTTTTTCGAAATGTGGAACCGACCAGTCGCGCGTCGTGGAGTAGCGAAAGAACCCGCCCTCGAGCCAGTCGTAGGTGCCGCCTCTGGCCATGGCGAGGAGCGTGCGCACGGCCATCGCGCGCAGCCGTTCCTCTCCGGTCGCGCGCGCCTCGACGATGAGGAACTCGAGC
>DAHXOK010000043.1 GCA_027364935.1 Vulcanimicrobiota bacterium
GGTACCGCGTGTCGCCGCTTCTCGCGCTCACGTTTCGCGGATACGATCTAACCGACGCGCGGTACTCGGAGTTCGGAACCTACGCGCCATCGTCGGTTGCGTTCTACGCTTTTCCCGTTCCGGGGCGCTCGTTCTCCGTCGAGCTGAGAACGCGCTAGGCGGGTCGAAGACTGCGCCCGATGCGTAGAGAGCTCACGCTTCGCGCGCTGCTCTTGGGCGGCGCGATCACGCTCGTCTTCACGGCGGCGAACGTCTATCTCGGCCTGAAGGTCGGCTTGACGTTCGCCTCGTCCATTCCCGCTGCGGTGATCTCCATGGCGGTGCTGCGCGCCTTCAGAAACGCGACCATCGTCGAGAACAACATCGTGCAGACGGTGGCCTCCGCGGCGGGCACGCTCTCGTCGGTCATCTTCGTGCTTCCGGGGCTCGTGATGGTGGGATGGTGGGCCGGCTTTCCGTTTTGGCAGTCGTTCTGGATCATCGCCGCCGGCGGCGTGCTGGGCGTGATGTACAGCGTCCCTCTTCGGCGAGCGCTCGTGACCCACTCGGATCTCCCATACCCCGAAGGCGTTGCGGCAGCGGAGGTTCTGAAGGTCGGTGCCGGCGAGCATAAAGAGGAGGCGGCGGAAGAGAATCGCGTGGGGTTGCTCGCCCTCGTCGTCAGCTCGATCGCGTCGGCGGGATTCCAGCTGCTTAGCGCGATGCAACTCTTCGCGAGCACGTTTGCTGCGTATTTTCGGTTCGGCGCTTCGGCGACCGGCATCGGCTTGAACGGGTCGCTCGCGCTGATCGGCGCGGGGCACCTCATCGGCTTGACGGTCGGCCTCGCGATCTTCGCGGGGCTGGTCATCGCGTGGGGCGTTGCGATGCCGATTCTCACGGCGCTGCACCCCATGGCGGGCGCCGCAGGCGACGTCGCGATCGCGACGTGGTCGCATTACGTGCGGTTCATCGGCACCGGAGCGATCGGCGTTTCGGCGATCTGGGCGATCGGCCGGCTCGTCGCGCCCGTCTGGAACGGACTTCGCGCCGCAATGGCCGCCTCGCGCTCTCGCCGCAACGACGGGAACGCCGCTCTTCCGATCGTCGAACGCGACATGCCGATCGGCATCGTCGCCGTCGTCAGCCTGATTTCGTTGATTCCGATTGCAATTGCGCTCGACGCGTTTCTCTCGCCCGGCGCGTTCGGGAGCATCGTCGTGCCGCTCGTGATCGGCGCGGTCATCTATATCGTGATCGCCGGGTTCTTCGTGGCCGCAGCCTGCGGCTATATGGCGGGCCGCATCGGCTCGTCGAATAGCCCGGTTTCGGGGCTGGCGATTCTTGCCGTCATCGGCGCCTCGCTGCTGCTCGCGCTGCTCGCGCACGTCGCCGGTGCGCCGGCCTCCGCAGCGCTCGTCGCGTACGCGCTCTTCGTGACCGCGGTGCTCATCAACGTCGCAACGATCTCGAACGACAATCTCCAGGATCTCAAGACCGGCCAGCTCGTCGGCGCGACGCCGTGGAAGCAGCAGGCGGCGCTCGTCGTCGGCGTGCTCTTCGGTGCGGTCGTCATCCCACCGATTCTCAATCTGCTGAACAAGGCGTACGGATTTGGCGGGCACGGCTTGCCGGCTCCGCAAGCGACGCTCATCTCGACGCTCGCAAAGGGCGTTATCCAGGGAAATATCGACTGGAGCCTCATCGGCATCGGCGCGGCCGTCGGCGCCCTCGTCATCGCCGTGGACGAAATCGGACGCATGACGCGCCGCTTTCGCTTACCACCGCTGGCGGTCGGGCTCGGCATCTATCTGCCCGCCGCGACGACCGCTCCCGCCGTGGTCGGTGCGGTTTTCGGCGCGCTCTACAACCGCTGGGTGGCAAAGAAACCCAATGCGGCGGCGGCGCGGCGCTTGGGCGTGCTCGTCGCCTCGGGGCTCATCGTCGGCGAGAGCCTTTTCGGCGTTGCGCTCGCAGGCATCATCGTTGCTAGCGGAAAGGCATCGCCGCTCGCCGTCGTCGGCGACTGGTTTACGAACTGGGGATCGCTTCTCGGCGTGATTGCATTCATCGCAACGCCATGGTTACTCTACCGCTGGATCGGCAACCGCGCGCGGCGGCTCGCAGCGTAGCGTCCCTCGTCCTTCGACTTCGGCGCTTCGCGCCTACGCTCAGGATGACAAGTGCGTGCGCTACGCTCAGGATGACATGGCGTGGGGGCCTTGCCCTCAGCTCGTTCTACGCTTCTTCTTGGGCGGCGTCGCTCTTCGCGCGATCTTGCAAGTCTTTGACGATCGCTGAATCGGCGAGCGTCGTCATGTCGCCGAGCGCCCGGCCCTCGGCAACGTCGCGTAAGAGCCGGCGCATGATCTTTCCGCTGCGCGTCTTGGGAAGTTCGGGCGTGAACGTGATGTACTTGGGACGGGTGAACTTGCCGAGCTTCTCCGCAACGAAATCCCGCAGTTCGTTTGCGAGCGCCTCCGTGCCGCTCTCGCCACCCTTGAGCGTGACGAATGCATAGATCGCTTGGCCGGTGATGTCGTCGAGCTTCCCGCAGACCGCAGCCTCTGCGACCTTCGGGTTGCCGACGAGCGCGCTCTCGACTTCCGTCGTCGAGATACGGTGGCCGCTGACGTTCATGACGTCGTCGATGCGGCCCATGAACCAGTAGTTGCCGTCTCGGTCGCGTCTGCAGCCGTCGCCGGCGAGATAGCGATGCGCGAAACGCTTCCAATACGTCTGCACGTAGCGCTGGTCGTCGCCCCAGATTCCGCGCAACATTCCCGGCCACGGTCGCGTGATGACGATGTAGCCGCCGCCGCCGAGCGGCACCGATTCGCCCTTATCGTTGACGATATCGGCGCCGATGCCGGGGATCGGCTGCGTCGCGCTTCCGGGCATGAGCGTCGTGATCCCAGGCAGCGGCGAGATCATGATGCCGCCCGTCTCCGTCTGCCACCACGTGTCGACGACGGGCGTGCGCCCCCCGCCGATGTGTTCGCGGTACCAAATCCACGCCTCAGGATTGATGGGCTCGCCGACCGTTCCCAGCAGGCGCAGCGACGAGAGGTCGTGGCGCTGCGGGTACTGCGTCCCCCACTTCATGAAGGTTCTGATCGCGGTCGGAGCGGTGTAGAGAATCGTCACCGTGTAGCGCTCGACGATCTCCCAAAGGCGGTCCTTGTCCGGATAGTCGGGCGTGCCTTCATAGATGACCGACGTCGCACCGTTTGCGAGCGGACCGTAGACGATGTACGTATGGCCGGTTACCCAGCCGATGTCCGCCGCGCACCAGTAGACGTCCGTCTCGGGTTTCAAATCGAAGACGAGCTTGTGCGTCATTACCGCGTGCGTGAGGTAGCCGCCCGTCGTGTGCTTGATGCCCTTCGGCTTCGCGGTCGTACCGCTCGTGTACAAGAGGTAGAGCAAGTCCTCGGCGTTCATCGCCTCCGGCACGCACGTCGCGGGTTGATCCGCAACGACATCCTCCCACCAACGATCGCGCCCGCGCTGCATCGGCACGGGGTCGCCGACGCGCTTTGCGACGATGCAGTGCTTGACGCTCGGCGTCTGTGCGAGCGCGGTATCGACGTTCTGCTTCAATGGCACCGTGCCGCCGCGGCGGCGCGCGTAATCCGCGGTGATAACGGCGACGCACTGTGCGTCGTTGACGCGATCGACGATCGAATCGGGCGAGAACCCGCCGAAGATGACCGAGTGCGCGGCGCCGATGCGCGTGCACGCGAGCATTGCAACCGGAAGCTCGGGAATCATGCCCATGTAGATCGCGACGCGGTCACCGCGTTTGATGCCCAGAGCGCGCAGGCCGTTGGCGAAGCGGCAAACGTCGTCGAGAAGCCGTTCGTACGTGATCTCCCAACGATCGCCGGGCTCGCCCTCGTAGTAGTAGGCAACTTTCGCGCCCTTTCCCGCGCGGACGTGCCGATCGAGGCAGTTGACCGACACGTTCAGCTCACCGTCTGAAAACCAGCGGGCGAACGGCTCGTTCCATTCCAGAATCTTCGTAAACGGTTTGCTCCACTCGAGCGTGCGCGCCCAGCCGGCCCAAAACGCTTCGAAGTCTCGCTCGGCCTCGGCGTAGATGCCGGGCTGCGCGTTGGCTTGAGCGGCAAAGTCGGGGGGTGGCGGAAAGCGGCGGCTCTCGTCGAGAAGCGCCTCGATGGCTTGCGCGGAGTCCATGGGGCGCATTTAGGGCGCACCCTTTGGCACTCCTGGCTACGGAGTGCTAATATAGGGTGGATGAAGCAGCCCCGCCTCGATGAGCGCAAGGCGTATATCCTCGCGACGGTTGTCTATGAGTACGTGGCGACCGCCGAGCCGGTCGCATCGCAGACGCTCACCCAGAAGTACAACCTCGGCGTCAGCTCGGCAACCGTGCGCAACGAAATGGCCGAGCTGGAAGCCGCCGGCTATCTCGTGCAGCCGCATACGTCCGCGGGACGCGTGCCGTCGGACGCGGGATACCGTACCTACGTCGACGACCTCATGCAGCCCGAAGCGCTCACGACCGCCGATCGGCGCCGCATCCGCGACGATTTCAAGGATGCGAGCCAGGAACTCGACGAGCAGACGACGCGACTTTTGGGCAAGCTTTCAAAAAGTCTGGCTTTCGTGACGAAACCGAAGAGCGAAGCGCAGCTCTTCAAGCACGTTCAACTGATCTCGATTGCTCCGCGCACCGGCGTCGCAGTGGTCGTCACGTCGTTCGGGGTGTCGGCCCAGAGCCTCTTCGAGTTGAACAGCGACGTCTCGGCGGAGGATCTCACGCGCCTCTCGAGTGCGCTCAACGCCCGGTGCGCGAACCGCGCGCTGCGCGACATCGGCGACGCCGAGGTCGCCGGCGTCGTTGCCGAGCTCGGTCTTGGTGACGACGTGCGCGGCGCGCTCACGACCGCCCTGCAGAGCGCACGCGCGAGCGAAGTGCCCGAAATTGCGGCCGCGGGGGCGCAGAACCTGCTCGACCAGCCGGAGTTCGCCGACGTGCGCAAGCTTCGCTCGATCCTGCGCATCGTGGAGGAGCAGCGAACGCTGTACGATATTGTTGCAGATGCCATCGTGAGCGACAATCCCAGCGTCAAGATTGGACACGAGCTCGGAAACGAAGAGCTCGCCGACCTCTCCGTCGTGACCGTGCCGTATCGCTTCGGTCCGAAGGCGATCGGCATGCTCTCGATTCTCGGCCCGCGCCGTATGCCGTACGCGCGGCTGCTCGCGCTCGCCTCGGGAACGGCGGAATCGCTCTCGCGGCGTCTTGCAGACGCGGAGATTCGGTAGGCGTAAGACGCGTGATGCCGACCAAAGATTATTACGAAACCCTCGGGGTTGCGCGCAATGCCTCGCCCGACGAGATCAAGCGTGCGTATCGCAACCTCGCGCGCAGGTACCATCCCGACGTCGCCGACGACAAGGCTGCGGCGGAGCGTCACTTCAAGGAGATCAACGAAGCGTACGAGGTGCTCTCGGATCCGGACAAACGCGCTCACTACGATCGCTTCGGTACCGCCGACGACGGTGCGATGGGCGACTTCGGGTTCAGCGGCTTCGGTGCCGGCGGCTTCGGCGACATCTTCGATATGTTCTTCGGGGACGCGCGCAGCCAGGGGAGGCATGGCGGCCCGCAACGTGGCGCCGATCTGCGATACGATCTCGAGATCACGCTCGAAGAGGCATTTTCCGGCGTAACGAAAGAGATCGCGTACGGACACTTCGCGCAGTGCACGAAATGTACCGGTAGCGGCGCGCTTCCCGGAACGCTCGTCGTGCCGTGCGGCCGTTGCGGCGGCTCCGGCATGGTTCGCTCGGTACGGCAGACGCCGCTCGGACAGTTCGTCACGCAAACGACGTGCGCGACGTGTCGCGGCGAAGGGCAAGTCGTCTCGCAGCCGTGCGATGCATGCGCGGGGGAAGGGCGTCATCACGTCCGGAGTACGCTGACGGTGAAGGTTCCAGCGGGCGTCGACGACGGCTCGCGCATCCGGATCGGTGGTAAAGGCGAGGCGGGCATGCATGGCGGGCCCGTGGGCGATCTCTACGTCTATCTCACGCTCGCTCGGCACGAGCGCTTCACTCGTGACGGTCTCGACACGTCCGTCGACGTTCCGATCGGCTTCACGCAGGCTGCGCTCGGCGCAACGATCGGCGTGCCGAGCCTCGAAGGCGAGCTGCCGCTCACGATCCCGCCCGGCACCCAAAGCGGAGCGACGCTCGATCTGCGCGGGCACGGCATGCCCGCGGTCCAAGGATCGCGGCGTGGCGATCATCACGTGACCGTCCGCATCGTGGTTCCGGCAAAGCTCACGAAACGCCAGCACGAGGTTCTCGAGGAGTTTGCACGCGAAGGCGGCGATCGCGGAGAAGAGCCGTCGTTCTTCGATCGCGTCAAGGACGCGTTTCGACCATAGCACGCTTCTTCGTGCCCGGAACGCACGAACGAGGCGAGAGCGTCCGGATCGAGGGCGAGGACGCGCATCACATTCGCGACGTATTGCGCCTGCACGCCGGAGATCGCGTCGAGGTAATCGATTCCGCGGCGCGCGCTTTCGATGCGGAGATCGCGTTTGCCGGCAAGGACGTCGTTGCGCGGCTGCTCGAGGAGCGCGACGCATATCCCGAATCCGGCGTACGCGTCGACGTCGCGCAAGCACTGCCGAAGGGTGCGAAGATGGACTACGTGATCGAAAAGGCGACGGAGCTCGGCGTCGGGGCTATCCTCCCGTTCGTCAGCGAGCGCACGATTCCACGCGCGGGCGGGAAGGAGAAGCTCGCGCGCTGGAGGCGAATCGCGCGTAGCGCGGCGCAGCAATGCGGTCGTCGCGCGACGCCGAGCGTTGCCGAGCCGGCAACGTTCTCCGATCTGCTCGCGCGCGCGCAGGAGTACGATCGCGTGCTCTTCGCATGGGAGAGCGTTCGCGCGGCTCCGCTGCGCGAATCGCTGCCTCGCTTGCTGCACGGCGCGCGCAGCGTCCTGGTCGTCATCGGGCCGGAAGGCGGCTTCTCGCACGTCGAGGCCGAGATGGCACAAGGGGAAGGCGCCCACGTCGTCTCGCTCGGGCCGCGCATCCTTCGCACCGAGACGGCGGCGCTCGCGTTGCTTGCCGTGCTCGCGTACGAAAGCGAGGGGAGAACGGAGTAGCGAGCGTCCGCGTCGTAGTATGATCGATTAAGCATGGCAACGATTCCGTTCTCGATGGTGATTCCGACCTATAACGAGGCGGGCGGCATCGAAAGACTGCTGCGGGCGATCGACCGCGTCTGCCGCGAGAGCCATCTCGATGCGGAGATCGTCGTCGTCGACGACAACTCGCCTGACGGTACCGGAGCCATCGTCGACAGACTGGCCGCGGAGCTTCCGGTCCGCTGCGTGCACCGCCCCGGGAAGATGGGTTTGTCGAGCGGCGTCATCGACGGCTGGAAGGCTGCGCGGCCGGAGTCCCGCGCGCTCGGCGCCATGGACGCCGACTTCAGCCACGACATCACCATCCTCCCGAAGATGGTCGCGGCTCTGGACGCTGGTTATGGGCTCGCCGTCGGCAGCCGCTACGTGTCGGGCGGCGGGATTAGAAACTGGCCGATGCGACGGATCGTCACCTCGCGCGTGGCGTGCGCGCTCGCTCGCCCGCTCACGAGGGTCAAGGACATCACGAGCGGATATTTCTTGGTCCGCCGCGAGGCGCTGGAGAACGTGACGCTCGACCCGATCGGCTTCAAGATCGGGCTCGAAGTCATCGCCAAAGCGCACTATGGCAAGGTCGCGGAGATTCCGTACGTCTTCACCGATCGCACGACCGGTGAGTCGAAGCTCAACCAGCGGGAGATCTTCAATTATCTCAAGCAGCTGCGCAAGCTCTACGCGGCGCGACTCTTGCCTCGCAGGAGCGTCGCCTGATGCCGATGCCGGAGTGGCTTCACGTGCGTCGCGCAAAGGACGAGGAGCGAAACACCGCGCAGTGGAGCAAGTGTCCCGAGTGCGGCGAGATGCTCTACCGGCGCGATCTCGCAGCCAACCTATGGGTTTGCTCGCGCTGCAACCACCATTTCCGTATGGGTGCGTACGATCGCATCAGCGGCATCGTCGACGGCGACTTTGCCGAGATCGGTGCCGACGTGCAGGTCGGCGATCCGCTTTCGTGGACCGATCGCAAGAGCTATCCGGCAAAGCTCGCCGGCGATCGTGAGAAGAGCGGGCTCAGCGAGGGCGTCGTCTGCGGCTTCGGTCAAATCGGCGGCTTCGAAGCCGGGCTCGGCGTCATGGACTTTCATTTTCGCGGCGGCACGATGGGAACAGTCGTCGGCGAGCGGATCGCGCTGCTGCTGGAAGAAGGGCGTTCGCGCGCCGTTCCTTGCATCATCTTCACGGCATCGGGCGGCGCTCGGATGGAAGAGGGAATGTTCGCGCTGATGCAGCTCGCGAAGGCGACGGCTGCGGTCACGCGTTTCGTGAACGACGGCAACCTCTTGATCACCGTGCTGACGGACCCGACGACCGGCGGCGTCTCCGCATCCTTCGCGTTCCAGGCCGACGTCATCGTCGCCGAGCCCGGCGCGATGATCGGCTTCGCGGGCCGGCGGGTGATCGAGCAGACGATTCGGCAGAAGCTGCCGGACCGGTTCCAAACAGCGGAGTTCTTGCTCGAAAAAGGCCACATCGACATGGTCGTCGAGCGTCGGCGCATCAAAGAGATGCTCGTGCATCTGCTCGGCTATGCGGCAAAGGGCGCAGCGCGGCGCCTTCACGGGGTGCGCGCGTGAACCCGTTCGCGGATCGAGAGAGGGCGCTCTTCGAACTCGAGCGTCGTATCGCCGAGCTGCGCACCGCCAGCGCCGATCAGCCGGTCGTCATCGCGAGCGAGATCGCGACGCTCGAGGCCAAGTATCAAGAAGTCCTTCACGACGTCTACGGCTCGCCAACGCCGTGGCAGAAGGTCCACATCGCGCGTCATCCCAATCGTCCGACCGCGCTGGAATACATCGCCGCATTCGATCGATTCGACGAACTGCACGGCGATCGCGCGTATCGCGACGATCAAGCCGTCGTCGGTGGGCTCGGGCTCTTGCGCGGTCGCGCCGTCATGGCGATCGGTCAACAACGCGGTCGCGATACGAAAGAGAATCTGCGGCGTAACTTCGGCATGGTCGCCCCGGAAGGCTATCGCAAGGTACAACGCCTCGCGCATCTCGCGACGCGCTTCGGCGTGCCGATGGTGACGTTCGTCGACACGAAAGGTGCCGATCCCGGCATCGGCTCCGAAGAGCGCGCGCAGTCCGAAGCGATCGCGCAGTGTCTCGTGGCCTTCACCGATGCAACGGTACCGATCGTCGCCGTGATCATCGGAGAAGGCGGATCGGGCGGAGCGCTCGCGCTTGCCATCGCGGACCGCGTGATCATGTTGGAGAACAGCACGTATTCCGTCGCATCTCCCGAGGGATGCGCCGCAATTCTTTGGGCCGACGCAACCAAAGCCGAGGAGGCGGCGTCGCATCTCAAACTCACGGCGCAAGATCTCCTGCGCTTCGGCATCGTCGACGAGATCGTTCCGGAGCCGCTCGGCGGCGCAAACCGCGATCCGGCGACCGTCGTCGCGCGCGTTCTCGATCGCGTCGATGCCGCGCTCTCCGATCTCGACAGGTACGCGTCTCCGACGCTTTTGAGCGCACGCTACGAAAAATACCGGCGCATCGGGAGTTCGAAGCGCGATTCGTCGCCCGCGGGGAAGCGCTGATGGCGCGCCGCCGGCTTCGCAAGAACGCTCTCGTGCGCGTCTTGGGGCGCATCACCGGGACGCTTCTCGTGACGGCGGTCGTCGTCTTGGGATCGCTCGACTTCGCGCAGCGAATCGAGCAGAACGTGGCGCTCGCGCACGAGCTGGCGCGGACCGAGCACGACATTCGTGTCCTGCGCGTTCGGCGCGCAGAGGAGACTCGCGAGGTTCGGCGGTTGCAGCAGCCGGACGGCGTCGTGCCGTACATCTATCGCCGCCTGCGCATGGTAAAACCCGGACAGACGCTCATCTATCTCGTCCCTCCACCGTCGTCGTCACCGCAGCCGTGAGCATCAGCGGGACCGTCATCAATCTCAACGCGTTCGGCGCGACGGTGCGTCTCGTGAACGGCGAGATCGCCCATGCGGCGGCGCAGGACGTGGAGGCACACCGCCGGCAGTACGAGCGCAGCCTCTCGACGCGTTCTTCCCTTGCGTTCGTTCGCGGCGGCGAATCGCGCCGTACGACGGTCGCGCTCGTGCCACAAATCTCCGACGAACGACTCGAAGAGCACATTACCTCCTATCTCAAGAGCACCGAGGAGTCGGAGGGAGAGCTTCCCGCGCACGAACGGCATTTTCTGCGCAAGAAGCGTCGTGCGGCGCAGTGGGAAGCGACGTAGCGCTCCACGGCCGAATGGGGCGCCTTGCGGTGCTCTCGGTCGGCACGAACTCGACGCGCATGCTCGTCGCCGACATGCGCCCGCAGATTCCTCACGTGGAGCTCGCCCGAACCGTCGGCACGCGCGTTGGAGAAGGGCTTGGCGAGCGCGGAAGCCTCGGTGACGACGCCATGACGCGCACGATCTCCGTGCTGCGCGAGTACGCGAACGGAGCGCGCGATCGCTGCGAGAATGCCTTCGTCATCGCGACGAGCGCGCTGCGCCGGGCGGAGAACGCGCAGGAGTTCGCGCAGCGCGTACGCGCCGCCACGGGCGCCGAGTTGCGTATCCTCTGCGGTGAAGACGAAGCGCGCGCCTCGTTTCGCGGAGCGGTCGGTTCGCTTCCGTCGTTTCCGGGACGCACCGGCGTGGTCGACATCGGCGGCGGCAGCACCGAGTACGCCGTCGGCACGGAAAGCGACGTGGTCTCGGTACGCTCGTACGAGATCGGCGCGGTGCGGCTCACGGAACAGCTGCCGGCGCTCTCCGGACGTTCCGGTCCGGTCGACGGACAGAGCCTCGCAGACGGCGTTCGCATCGCTGCAGAAGCTCTGGCTCCGATGCACGGCGAGCTTCCGATCGACCGTCTTCTCTTCGTCGGCGGCAGCGCGACGACGACGGCGGCCGTTGCAGGGATGAGCGCCGTGCGGGCACCCGAGATCACTCGCACCACGCTGGCGAGCGTGCTCGAGCGCCTGTGCGCGCTCGACTTGGAACGGCGTAAGAGTCTTCCCGGGATGCGACCGCAGCGTGCGGACATCTTGCCTGCGGGCATCATCTTGCTCGCGACCGCGATGGAGATGGTCGGGAAACGCAGCTCCGTGATAGCGCCGGGAGATCTTCTGCTCGGGGTACTTCTGCAGGAGCGCGACAGAGAAAGCGTCGATTGAGGAGCCGAGGATACGGGATGGTGGTGGAATAGGCAGACACAGCAGACTTGACGGAACCGTTGAGCCACGGAGCGGGAAACCGGTCGTGGGATGCGCTCAAAGTCGGCGAACTCTCTGTCGTACGTTGACGTGACGACGCCGAGCCAAGCTCGCAGAGGAAGCGAGAAGGTGTAGAGACTGGACGGGCGCGGCCTACGTGAAGCGATGCGCTTCATACGGTCAAGGCACAGTCCGGACCACAAAACGCGAAAGCGGCGGCGAAAGCCGCAGTGGTGCGAAAATCTGCAGTCCGAAAGGACGTCCGGGTTCGACTCCCGGCCATCCCAAAGCGATTCGCCTTATTTTACGGGGCTTTCAGCGCTCGCGCCACGAGATTTGTTGACCGTTGTTGACGAGTCACTCGGCGTGATACTTCCGCGGTTTCGCGAGGACGCCGGGAACGCAACCGGTCAGGGCAAAGTGGGCGGCCTAGACGAGGCTTGGTGCGCAGGGCGCCACTGCTGCAGCGCGTCGCGGCAGCGCGGACTTCTCATGGCCTGATCCCAAGCAAACGGGATTCTGCCGCACACTATCCTCGTGAACGTCCCGCAGCCGACGCGGCAGAATCCGCTCAGTGGGCCACTCGTTAATGCAGGTCGCTCGCCTGCGCAAAGCGTAGCCTCGTACGGTGGCGTGCGTGAAGCCTGCTACGTGGCGGGCGATGATCTTGACGCTCTGCTTTGCCGCAATGGTGTTAAACCTCGGCGCGTTTCTGGATCAGACGGGAGTAGGCGGCGCGCCGGCTTGGTACGGCGTGTGGGGCGGTTACTTCGACGGCTCCTCCGAGCCATACCATATGACGTTTCGCGGCGTCGACCAGGGCGGGCCGGCGTATCGCGGCGGCATGCGCGAAGGCGATTTAGTGGACGTGCGCCGGCACACGGTGCTCGAGCGCGTCTCGCTGCTGGGGCAGCCCCTAGCCGGCCGCCCGCTGACCTTCAATGTCGAGCGAGGCTCGGAACGAATGACGGCCACCGTCGTGCCGAGTTCGTTCTCCATCTCACGTTTTTGGAACTACGCCGTAGTGGAGTTCGCCAGTTTTTGGCTCCTGCTCTTTGCCGTTTTGATCGCGTGGCGCCGGCCGTACGCCGATAACAATCTCTTGCTTTCGACGCTATTGGCTTTCGCGGCCATCGGATTTAACGCGGAAACTGTGTTCTTTGCTTTTCCGTGGACGTGGGCGTACGTCGTTCTGGTCGTCGTGAGTCAAGCTCTGCCGTTGTCGGTTGCGCTGTGGGCGACACTCGCAAGCAGTTTTGCGCGACCCCTTTCAGCACCAAGACGTGTTGCACTCGGCCTCTGCTACACGTTTGTGGCAATCGCCGTCCTCGTCGGAGACGGTACGGCCGATCGTGTAATCGGTTTGGCGCCCTTGATTGGGATGATAACGCTGTGGTTCGATCCGACGGCATTCCTGGGTGCAGCGTGGACGATTCCCCCCGACATAGCCACGTTCATGGCGCTGATTTGCAGCGTTCTTGCCATCGTTGAGGCGCGAGGTGTCGATCGCCAACGAGCTGGGTGGCTGTTGGTGCCGCTTGCGGTTTATTATGGTTTTGCAAGCGTTACCACACTTGCGTTCCACGTTCTTTCATATTCGTTGATCCTCATTACCGCGGAGTTGTTCAGCGTTGTGGCGCTGGTCACACCGCTCGTGCTGACCTATGCGGCATTGAATCGGCGGCTGATCGACGCGGGGTTCGTGTTGAATCGTACCGTGGTTTTTGCAATCGTTTCGACGATCGTGATCGGCGCCTTCGTACTCGTGGAATGGGCGGCAGGAGCGTGGTTCGTGAACGCCAGCCACACGACCAGCGTCGTCGTCGGCATGGTGGTCGCGTTAGCTCTGGGCTTGTCACTGCGCTACATCCACAAATACGTCGACGGATTCGTCGATCGGGTGCTCTTCCGTCAACGGCACGAAGACGAAGCGGCGCTGCGGCGATTCGCACACGAATCCGCATACATCAACGACACTGCAACGTTGTTGGGTCGCGCGGTAGCGACGGTACGCCGTCATACCACCGCCGAGTCGGCCGACATTTTCGTTCGTAATGGAACTACTGCTTACGCGTCGACCTCCGACGGCAATGCATTGTCAGTTAGCCAGAACGATCCCGCGATCGTGGCACTCAGCGCTTGGGGCGAGCCGGTCGACTTGCACGGCATTACCGATTCCAAACTTCCGGGTGAGCTGGCGTTTCCGATGATCTCGCGCGGCCGACTGGTCGGAGCTCTCGTATGTGGCCCGAAACGGGACGGCGAGACGTATGCGCCCGATGAATCCGATGCATTGCTGGCTCTCGCACACGGAGTCGGCGGCGCGCTCGACGTGCTCGGCGCACAAGCCGACGGCTCGAGCGGTTCTGCTATTGGCGAGCTCCGCGAATCAATCCGCGCGTTATCCGAGGCAACCCGATCTCTGCCGGACGCCATCGCTGCCCGGCTCCGCGAAGGTGCCGCCCAACCCTGACGCTCGAAAGGCTGCGGGCTCTTATCGAAAGCTGGCGACGACGCCCTTAGCCGGAATCAGCTTTCTTCTAGCAAGTCCAGAGCACTAACATGGATTGTCAACTCGCATGTGCGGTTTGCAACCATCGATCGCGCGACCGGTCGCCTGAGGTTGGACAAAGAAACCATCGATTTGACGCGCGCGTGGCCCGACGGATGGCATGGCGCGGCAGTACCGCACGGAACCGTGTTTAGCAACAACTGACATGAAGACGGTCCTTATTGCTGCGCTGAGTAAGTTACTCGACGCGGATAATTCCCATCATGCCGTTGTCCTCATGAAATAACATGTGGCAGTGGAACAGAAACGTTCCCCTGGGCACGTGCCGGAAATCGATCAGCACCTTGGTGATCGACGGGTGAACGCGTATGCGATCCGCGCTGCCCGGGACGCGGACGATCGTTCCGGACGGGACGTCGGTTACGTCGAGTGAGACGGGAAAGCCGGCGGGGCCATTTTCGAGCACGTACGACATTTGGTGAATATGGAACGAATGGCGATCCGGCGTCGTGTTGATGAGATACCATTCTTCGATGCTGCCTTGCTTCACAACGATGTCGGGGTTCGTCGGATATGGATCGCCCGGTACGTACTTCGGGTTGTAGCTGTGCTCGACGAAATGCGGATTCGTCGTGTCGGTGAGGAAGAACGCGAAGTTGACCTCGCCGCGCTTGTGCGTAGGAAAAATGTATTGCGTGTACGTCAGCGCGCGCCGGCGAATCAGCGATGGATGCGCTCGCGCGTATGCGAGTAACCGCTGCGCCGGGGTTTGCCCGGATGAAGCGACGATGGCCTGCGAACGCACGATCGCTTTGGGTTGGTTCCGGCGTGCAACACCGTAGATGCGCACCAGATCGTACGAAAGTTGCCGCATCCCTTCATAGCCCTCGCAGTGCTTGTCGGTGTGCAGCGCGAGTTCTTGACCTGCCGGCACGTTCACCAGGATGCTGATGCGCGAGGCCGGGGGCAATTCGTAATGATTCGTCGAGATGTAGCGCGCGAGCGGGTGGGTTGAATCGCCGCCCACCGGCACTCCGTCGATCTCGACGACGTGCATGGGGACGATGTGCCCTGCTTCGTCGCGCAAACTGATTTGTTTGGATCCGTCCCCGATTCCGCTGATGATGCGCAGCAATTGCGTATTCCCGGCGGAAACCGCCAGGCGCGCCGGTGTTGCCGAGCCGTTCACGGTGAGCCTGAGGTCCGTGCGCGTTCCATCACACCGGCGCGACCACCACGATACGCCGTGCGCGCGCACCGGCATATCGAACGTCCAATCCGGCGGATTGAAGGGATCGTATGCGACAGGGCGACCGGCACGGTGCGCCGCGTTATACGCAGCAGCGGCAAACCAGAAAGGTTTCTCGTTCAGCGGCTTTTGATCGGACTGGTACGGAATCGCGTAGCTCAGGAGCAGCACGTGGTCGTCGGTTGCAGGAAGCTGCGGTTTAGGTGGATCGACGATCCACACGCCGGCGAGTCCACCGCCGACCTCAACCGACGAGACGCCGTGCGGATGCGGATGGTAGAAATACGTGCCCGCAGGCTGCGTCGACGGTAAATGATAGACGTATTCGCACGTATGCATCGGCGAGCTGAGCGTCGAGAGGAAGACGTTGTCCTCGGACTCGGGGCCTTCGAAGCCGTGCATGTGCAGATTCGTGTCGACCGGTTTCATCTCGACCGGCCGTTCGCTAACGATATGATTCAAATAGCCCGCGTAGTGCTCTACCGGACCTTCGTGAACCGGCATCGGCATGCACTGCGGCAGGCTGCTCGCGCTGACGTATTCACCTTTGGCTTGCGATGGAATGTCGTTGACGAGCCGAATCGCGAACTCTTCACCGGGGCGAACGTGAATGACGGGCGTTTGACGATGCGTTACCCCGCCCAGTTGGTAGTTGTAGCAGTAGCGGTCGCCGTCGCGATGGACAGAGAGTATGAGCTCGTGTATGCCGCGATCGTTTTTCGGCATGCGCCACATCTGTATTTCCGGCGGATGCTGCACCGTTGCGCCGCTGTCGATGAGCTCGCACGGTGACGATAGGCGCACAGCCGGAGCGGCATGCACGTGATTCGAGAAAACCGCGCCCAGAAGCACGGCAAATACGGAAGCGATTGCGATGTTTATGCTGCGCAACATGAAGGCCCCTTACCCGGGATTCCGCGTATTACCGTTCCTTTCGAGCGGCTGCCGGGCGATTCCGGCTGTTCGCGAAGCGACCCGCCATCCTAGGGCGGCCTAATCGTTCGCGTCGCCACTCGCTCGCGCTCGGAACCGGACGTTTTGCGCGCTTGTCGACGACCGGGCGTTTTGAGCCTGCTGCCGCGAGGGTTGTATAGTTGATGACGAAGTATTTGACGGTGTAAATCAGGATGACACAGGCAATGCCATCGCCGGTCCTTCGACTCCGCGCCTTCGGCGCTACGCTCAGGATGACATAGGCTAGTGGCTCGGCGGGGAAAGGCCTGTGGCGGCGAAAAAGGCGCGACATGAATCGCTACGTGCCGATGCTCTTCCCCGCGCTGCTCGCATTCGCGGCCGCGTGCTCGTCCGGATCTCACGGCGCCTCGTCGACGCCATCCCCGGCGGGCACCTCAGCAAGCGCCGCCTCGATTGCTAACGGTCGCTCGATCTTTCTCACCGGGCGAGACTCGAGCGGGCAGCATATCCATGCGCAACCGCGCGCGCTGCGGCCCGACTGCGCCGCGTGCCATCGTCCGAGCGGTGCCGGGGGCGTCAGATTGCCGGGCGGAGCGATAAGCTCGGATCTGCGCTACAGCGCGCTCGTGCTGGGGCAGCGGCATCCGTACACGCTGGCGTTGCTGGAGCGAGCGATCTCGACTGGAATCGACGACGACGGCCAACGGCTGAGTCCCGTCATGCCGCGCTGGAAGCTCTCGAAGCGCGATCTCCACGACATTGCGTATTACGTGCTGACGCGGCTGCGATGAATCCCGACGTAAAGCTTTGGTAAAGCGCCCGTAGCAGCGTCATTCGACCGCCGAAGCTATCACTATGATGGGCTCGGAGGCAGAGGTGCTGCAGCTGCCATTGGCGCGGATGCGCGCGCCGCTGAATGCCTACCAATTGGGATCGGTCGTCACGCCCGAAGAGGCGCGCCGCTTCGTCGCAGTCGTTGCAGGCGAACGCACCGTGATGGCCGCGCTGAAATGCGAGCGTCGCGGATTCTTGGCATCGAGTTTCGTCGCCAAAATCGTCAACGGCTCGGACGACCAGATTGCGTGCTCGGTCACCGGCGGGACGCACAACGGC
>DAHXOK010000044.1 GCA_027364935.1 Vulcanimicrobiota bacterium
GCAGAGCACCCCGAAGAGATTGCCGTCGACGTCGACGAGCGGAACGCCGAAGGGCGCTACGGTTGCTGGGTCGATGCCCCCGTGCCTGCGATCGATGCCGCCGTTGGCGCTCATGGGCGCAGCGGCGCCGAGAAGATTCACGGTCGGGAGGTCGGAGAGCCGTCCGATCGAGAGCTCGCCCGTGGGAAGATAGCGCTGGTACTCACCGATGCCGGTGACGACGCTCAGCGTACCGTTCGCATTCTTGAAGAGCACCCATGACGCAAGCTGCAGCGCGCCCGCCAGAAACTGCATAGTGCTCTGCGCAGCCTCCGTGTAACTCGAGGGCAGTGACACGGGCTGCACGGGTCGCGCTTGCGCAGGCGGCAGCTGCACGGGTTGCGGCTGAACGATTTGCTCACGTGCCGGCTCGGTGGGAGGCGGCACGGCGACGGGCGCGGGAGGCGAAGCCGGAGTTGTTGCCGGTACGAAGACCGGAGCTGCGACCGGCTCCGCAGCGTCCGCCCGCTGCGTTTGAAATTTCCAAAACATCATCTGGCGTTGCGTCCCGGGGTGAAGAAGGGAGATTGCTTGTGCGCGCGAGCGCGCGCCACCGCGTCAGACGGCGACGGTGAAGCTGCCGAGGGCGCCCAAAAGCGTCTCATGCGAAGAGGACTTCTCCAAGTAGAGAAGTCGCGTCGACGGTTGCATCTGCAACTCGGCAGGCGGCGTTCGCGAGTAGAGGCAGAGATCGAGCTCGGGCATCGAGTCCACGACGAACTGGAGGGCGCGCGTCGTCGCATCGTCCACAACGTCGCAGTCGAAGAAGAGCATCTGCGGACGCGAGCGCATGACGTCGAGCGGGTCCAGTGCGTCTTGCACGCGCACGATCGAGCATCCAGATTCCTGCAGAAGCGCAAGGAGGCTCGGGACGAAGATCTGCTGCGGCTCGACGACGTAGGTGCGCACCATCCTTATGAGCGTACGGCGTGGGCGGCAGCGGCCACAGTGGCTTAGGGCCCTGCTCGGGGGTCCTGAAGGTCATCTCCATTAGACGAGTCCCATGCGGATAGCGTATACGACGGCCTGAGCCCTGGCGGAGATGTTCAGCTTCGAGAGGATCCGGCTCACGTGGTTCTTGACCGTCTTCTCCGACAGGCAGAGGCGGACCCCGATCTCCTTATTGGAGAGGCCCTGAGCGATCAGGCGCACGACCTCACCTTCCCGCTCCGAAAGCTCGTCGCTGGACATGCGACCATCCGAGAGAAGACGCTTGCGCAGGAGAGAGCCGGCAATACGCGGGTCGACGTAGCTCTCTCCGCCCGCAACGGTCTTGACTGCGCGGATGAGCTCGCTCGGAGAGACGTCCTTTGCCAGGTACGCGTCGGCGCCCGCGGCGACGCAGCGCTGCATGATCTCGGGACGCAGCTGCGTCGATAGCACGCATACGCGGGCCTTCCCGAAGGCTTGCCTACAGCGTGCGATTTCGTCCGCATAGTCGATCGATGGGCCGTTGAGGTCGAGAACTACGAGATCTGCCGCAACGCGAGGCGGAGCCGAAGGGTCGACGCGCGGCAGATCCCCAAGCACTTCGAACGTCGGTTCCGCGGCCAAGAGCTGGCAGAGCGCTTTACCGAAAAGTGCCTGCTCTTCTATGATGAAGATCCGAGTCTTGTTGGAGGTCGAGGTCAATGGCATTCGATTTCTCTCCAGGCCTTCCGGCCTAACTCCCAAGGCAAGTTGCACTACGATTGGGCGAATCGGTTGGGTACGGTTGCCCTCTGATGCGTTTATAGCAAGCGCACGATGGCAGTTATACTCCCAAGACTGAGGGAAAAACCGCACGGTCCATACTTGTAACGGGACCATCGGGCCCTCGACAAGACCAATCTTTACGAACTCTTTCCCGTACGGCGTTAGGCCGACCAGGACCGCGGCACGAGCATTCGCTATGATGATGATCGATGGGTGCGCGGATATGAGTCGCGGCAACGCCGCACGCGAGATGATCGCATCGCTGCGATCCGTTGTGATTCATTTCCCTCAGGGGCGGCGGCTGCAGGCCGTAATCGATGCGTACGCGACGCTGGTTCCAACCGATGCGTGGGCGTTTTCGTATCGGCGTCACGAGGCGGTGATCGGTGAGTACCTTTCGGGCGATCCGCATGTCGTTCCCGAGCGGCTGGGAATGGTGCGAGCGGAGATCGCCGCGCGACGGGCCGTCGAGGAGCCGTCCGCGGTCAGTACTCCTTCGACGCGCACCGAGCCGTATCGGCACGGATTGACGGTTCACCTGGAAGACAAGCGCGGCGGACTCGGCGCGCTTTTGCTGCTGCGCGACGCGCACAGCGGTGAGTTCGTCCTCGACGATTGCTCGGTATTGACGGAGGCGCGCGCGGAGGTCTTGCGCGCGCTCGACACGCACGCGCATTTCGAAGGCGAGCTGACGGATTTGGAGCGCGCCCGCTCGCGTAGCGCGCCGGCGCTCATTTTGCTGAACGAGGGCCTCGGCGTCGAGTACGCAAGCAGACCGCGACGCCTGCGGCGCGTCGACCGTTGGAGTCTGCCGGGTGGACGGCTTCCGGGCGCGATCGAGCGTACCGTGCGAGAGATCACGAGCGGTTGGCGCGACCCAACGCAACGTTTGGAACAGGCGTTCATGCCGTCTGCGGAGACGATCGTTCGCGTCGTCCCGATCGAGCACGGACGGCGTTACGCCGTCGCTCTGGTACTGGAACCGTACGAGAGCCGTTCGCTGCTCGCCGATGCCGTGCGGCGCTTCCGCCTGACGAACCGCGAGCTCGAGGTCATCGCCCTGCTCTTCTCCGGACTCGGCACGCCGGCAATCGCGAAGCGGCTCCAGATTAGCGACACGACCGTCAACGATCACGTCAAGCGCCTCCTTGCGAAGACGAGCTGCGCGAATCGCACGGAGATGGCCGCGACGCTCCTGGGCTGGCGTGGTGCAACGCGCATCGAGGAGTCGTAAGGAACCCTACCGCTTCCCCGCGCGCGCGTAGTAGGCGAGGCGTTCGTTCGTCGTCTTCGCGCGGTTGAGTACGTATCCGACGAGGCTGCCGATCCCGGCGCGCGCGAGACGATCGAGCGCTCTGGCGAGTTGCTTGACGCGCGTGCGACCTGCGCAGATCACGACGATTGACGCGTCGACGCTGCGCGCGACCTCGAGCGCGTCGTGAACCGGTCCGAGGGCGGAGGTGTCGACGATGATGCTCGCATAGTGCTGACCGGCGCCTGCGAGGAGCCGGCGCAGGCGTCCGGACTCGAGTGCGACGACGGGATCCCGTACCGAAGACCCACCGGCGAGAACGTCGATCTGCTGGTGTGCGGTACCTTGCGTTGCCTGTTCGATGGGAAGCCCGCGTTCGAGGACGTCTCCGAGACCCGGCGTCTCTGCGACGCGCAAGAGGCGATGCACCGTCGGCCTACGCAGGTCGGCATCTACGACGAGGACCGGGCCGTGCCGTTCGGCCAGAGCGAGCGCGAGATTCACGGCGACCGTCGATTTGCCGTCGCCCTGCGAAGGGCTGAGCACGGCGATCGTGCGCGGCGCCGAGGCGCCGCTAAAACGCATCGCATCGAGTACTTCGTCGTACGCGGCCTCCATGCGCAGTCGCCTGTTGGACTCCTCGCCGTTTGCGAGCGAGCCCGCGATCTCGTCGATGCGTCCGAGCCCCGGGAGATCGGAGAGCTGCTCGACGTCGTGCTCGTCCCCGATGCGGCTGTCGAAGAGATCGAGAAGGATCACGACGCCAAATGCAACGCCGAGCGCGAGCAGCGCCACCGCAACGAGCCCGAGCTTGCGGCTCGGCGTCGGAATCGCGTTCTGCGCTTCTGCCGGCTGCGTCACGGTCAGGTCGCTGAGCGCGGTCGATTTCGCAACCGTGAGTTCGTCGTATTTTTGGAGCATCGCGTAGTAGGCGTCTTGTGCGAGCTTTGCACGGCGTTGGAGCACCGAGAGCGTCGCCGTGGTGCCTGGGAGCTGCTGGATCGACGGAAGCATCGCGTGACGTTGCGCGCCCATCGCCTGGATCGCGGCGGCATCGGCGTGCACCTGCGCCGCAAGCTGCGCCGCCTGCTGCTGCAGTTGCACGGCCACGGCGTTCGATTCTGCCATGTCTGATTGCGCGATCGTCGGCGGAAGCGCTGCAATGCGCGCTTGCAGATCGGCGATCTTTCTGTGCAGCTGCACCATAACCGGGTATTTGTCGGTGAACCGCTGGGCGTTATCCGCGAGCTGCACCTCGGCGTCGCTCAACTGCTGTCGTAGCTGGAGGACGACCGGGTTGGGAGCCGTGACGGCTTGGCCGGGAATCATGCTCGGTGTCTGGCCGATCTCACTTTGGATTGCGGCGAGCTGGGCCTGCGCTTGGCGGCTGTCGACCTGCGTCTGAGCGATCTTTTGATCGAGCGTATCGAGTGCGGTGGCCGCCTGGGTCGCCTGCGTCGTCGCGTCGGTGAGTCGATGCGCCGCCATGAAGCTCGCAGCGGCAAAGTTCGTCTGGCGCACCTGTGCTTCGGCGAGCGGGAGCTGCGAAGCGATGAAGGCGATCCCCGCATCGGCCTGCTGGGCAACGAGATCGCGCTCGCGTTGCACGAATGCCGACGCCATGTCGTTAGCGATGGTCGCCGCCGTCTGCGGATCGCTCCAGGACGCCCGCAGACTCAACATCGGCGTATCGTTGATCGGTGCCACTCGAATTCTCGCGAGGAGCGCCTCGGCGCCGATCGGAAGGTGAAGATCGTCGATGACGCGCTGAGCGACCGGCGTCTCTTGAATGAGCTCCGCGTACGTCTGCGTCGATTGCAAGCCGGTCGCGATGACCAACGCGTTGAGGATCGGCAAGTCGGTTTGCTGCTGCGACGCCGCGGCGCCGGTGATGTCCGTCGCATCGCGATTGGGATTGCCGGCGATGAGCCGCACCTCGGCCGTGTAGCTGCGCGGCACGATGAGAATCGTAAGCGTGCCCAGTACGGCGAGGACGATTGCGATCGTCACAAAGAGCTTGCCGTAGCGCCGGAAGGGGCGCGCGAACCGGCCGACGTGAATCTCGCCGGACGCAATATCGGCGCCGGGGCGCTCGGCGAGCGTGAGCGTACTCATATGTGGAGCAGCGATCCGAGCATGTAGAGTAAGGTGGAGAAGAAGCCCTCGCCGGTGGTGCGGCCGTTCGCTTCCGGCACGAAGATCTCGTCGCCGGGTTTGAGCAGTACGTCGTAGCGCTCGTCGCCGCGCTCGAGCGCGGGATAGAGATCGACGCGGTACGTTCCGACCGTGCCGTTCGGGAAGTGACGCGTGAGCGCAATCCGGTTGAGATCGGAGTTCGCCTGCCGGCTGTCCCCGGCGGCGGCGATCGCGATGGAGAGCCGATCGCCTTCGTGCACGACGATCGTACCGGGCTTATCGACTGCTCCCAAGACGTGAACGGTGAACGTCATACGTCCTGGCACGTAGACGATTGCCCCCTGCTGCAGCGGAACGTCGAGCGACGTGTCGCCGCGCTGGAGAAGATTTTCGAGCGAGATCGTGGCCACGTCGCCACCGCCCGGCGTTGCGATACGGGCGTCGGGATACACCCCCGTCTCGACATCGGCGACGCCGCCCGCGGCGGCGATCGCATCGAGAAGCCGCCCTTGAGAGCGAAGCTCGTACTTGCCGGGAGCTTTGACGTCGCCGAGCACGGTGACCTCGAGGACGCCCTCCTTGACGACCGAAACGACGACTTGCGGCCGGCGCATGTAGACGGCGAGACGGCGCGCGATCGCGTGCGCTGCGGCTTGGGGCGACATGCCGCCGACCGCAAGCGTTCCGATCAAGGGAAGATCGATCGTTCCGTCGTCGAGCACGGTCACGTTCTGCGCGAGCGTCGCATCGTCGTCGATCGCGATGGCGATCTGATCGCCGCCCTGAATGTGATACGCGTTGTTCATTTCGAACGGCGAGGCGGCTTCGCTGCTTTGATCGACCTGCGCGCGCGCGCTTGCGGCGAATGCGAACGCGAACGTCGGCAGAAGAAGTACGGCGATCGCAAACGTTCTCACGCGCTTCATGATTCGACTCTAACCTCCGTGCCTAGGCGTTGCAGCGTTCGTGACTGCCCTATACGACCGGGACGACCGGCTACGGTGAAAGATGAATTCGTGGCCGTGGGTCCCAAGCGGGTTGAGTCCTCGGACCCAGGCGGGTAACGCCCATGCCCAGAGCACTAGCCAAGAGCGCCGCAAGTCCCAGCCAGACCGGGAGTTTCGACGCCTCGGCGTCGATTTGTGGCGTCGCGTAACGCGGATCCGAGCGCAAATACGCGCCCCAGTTGTCCCCGGCGTCGTTCGTTGCGGGAGCGCTCGTCTGCGAGACGTGCGACGGTGCCAGCGGCGGAAGCATCTGCTGCACCGCGAGCGGAAGAGCGACGCACGTCGCGGCGAGTAAGAAGCCTCCCAGGGCGTGCGTGAAATCGATGCCTTCGCCGAAAGGAACGGCATCCACGAGCGCTCCCGTCGCGCAGAAAAGCGCGAGGACGTCGAGCAGGGGGCGGTGCTCCATCGCGAGAGTGAAGGGGGTGGCTGCAATGGCCGCGACGAGGAAGCGCGCGGCCCACGAAGCGAGCGGTGCGGCGCGACCGATGAAGAGAAAGGCTACTGGAACGGCTGCGACGAGTTGAATTTGGTGGAGAAAGACGCCGCCGAAGAGCGCCACGGCGGGCGGCACGTACGCGATCGCCGCGACGTCCAAGCGGCGCGCGCTCGAATTCGCGGCGAAGACTCCGAGCACGAGCATAAGCAGGTACGAGAGGGTTCCACCCAGCAGCGCGATCGAGGCGGGCAGATGCACGAACGCCAAGACGTGCGCGAGGGAGAACTGGTCGCTGCTGAACAGCTCTGCGCGCGCCTGTGATGGGAGCGCCGACGTAACGTACGCGAGCGCGCCGTGCGGCGAGAGCGCCAACATGCTGAGTGCGGCGCACGCCAAGGCGATGCCGGCGAGCCAGGCGCGCGTAGCCGGACGCAGGATGAAGAGCGCGAGCGCGACGGGAAGTCCGAGGTGCGGCTCGATCGTTGCCGCTGCAGCGCAGACGGCAGCGAGCGCGTCGTCTCCACGAAGCAGCGCCGCTCCGCAGAGCGCGATGAAGAGCGTCGCAAGTGGCGGGATCTGTCCGAAAACCGCCGATCCGAGCACCGCAGAGAGCACGAGGGCCGAAGCGACGGCGCCGCTCGGAAGCTGCGCGACGCGCGCGACGGTCACGGCTAGCCAGGCGCAGGCGGCGAGGAGTACGCCGAACCACAGCCAAGCCGCGAGCCGATACGGCAGCTCCGCGAGGAGCGCGAAGAGATCGAGGACGTACGGCGGCAGCGGAGCCGGCGTGACGTACTGTGCGGGCAGATCCGAGCCGTGGGGCAGCGCGTGCTCGCACGAGCGAAGCGGCTCGACGGCATATGGGTTTGCGTGCTGCAGCACGGCGTCTCCGGCGCAGTAGAAGGCCGGGAAATCGTTCCCGGAGATCGGAACGCCGTTTGTCCGAACGACGCCGGCGGCATGCTCGCTGACGATGAAGATGCACGCAGCCCAAAGGATCGCCGAAAGAATCGCGCGTCCGTTTCCGGTCATGGAGGCATTGTAGACGGGGCCGTCCCGGCGCCGCCACCGACCATCGACGGGCTCCAAAGGGACCGTAAGACCCCACGTCATGGAGGCTTCGGTCACGGTCGGCACGGAGTGAGAAGCCGTGCTCTTCGCTTCGCTGCGCGGCTATCGCATTGCGTGGATCTCCGGCGACCTGATTGCCGGGCTCTTGCTGGCCGCGATCGCGATTCCGGAGCAGATCGCGACGGCCCGGCTCGCCGGCATGCCTGCGGAGACGGGACTCTACGCGTTCGCCGCGGGCACGGTCGCGTTCGTCGTTTTCGGGAGGAATCGCTACCTCTCGGTCGGCGCCGACTCGACGATCGCGACGATCTTCGCCGTCAGCCTCGCCGCAATCGTAGCTCCAGGCTCGCCCGAGTACGTGCTGCTGCTCGGGCTCATGGCGCTCATCGTCGGCGGGATGCTCGTCGCAGCGGGCATCGCTCGAGCGGAATGGATCTCGGATCTGCTTTCGATCCCGGTGACGGTTGGCTTTCTCGCGGGAATCGCCGTGCAGATCGTCGTCTCGCAGCTGCCGTCGCTGCTCGGCATCTCCGTCTCGCAGACGGCTGCGCTGCCGCGCATCGGCGAGATCGTCCGCGCGCTACCCCAGACGAACCTCACCGTGCTTGCGCTCGGTGCGGGAGTCCTCGCGATCATCTTCGGAGCGCGGCTCGCGAGCCGCAAGCTGCCCGGTGCCATCTTCGCACTTGCGGCTGCTGCGGCGGCGGTGGCGCTCCTCCATCTCGAGCGCCGGGTTCCCGTCGTGGGCGCTCTGCACTTCGGCGTGCCGCGCCTGCGCCTGCCGATTCCGCACGACGTGCACGCGGGGTCGATCCTTCCGGTGGCCTCGGTCATCGCGGTGGTGTGCGTGCTGCAGACGGTAACGACGCTGCGGACCTTCCGTTCGAGCAAGGGGATCGTCGACGTCAGCCCCGACGTTGCGGCGACGGGCGTGGGCTCGCTCTTGGCGGGGCTGCTCGGAGCCTTTCCCGTCGATGCCAGCCCTCCCAGAACGGCAATCGTCGCCTCCGCCGGAGCGCGTTCGCAGTTCGCGGGAGTCGTCGCACTGCTCGGCGTCGCGCTCTTCGCGTTGCTCGGTGCCCGCCTGACCGCCTTCGTGCCTCACGCGGCGCTCGCCGGCATTCTCATCTATATCGCGTGGGAGATCTTCCGCATCGACGAGATACGCCGGATCGCACGCGAGAGTCGTCTCGAGATCGCGCTCGTCGTCTTGAGCGCCGTGCTCGTCGTCGTTCTGCGCATCAACGTGGGCATGATGCTCAGCATCTTGCTCTCGCTCTTCTACGGCGTCTACATCATGCTGCGTCCGCCGTGTGTCGAGCTCGTGCACGTGCCGAAAACGACCATTTGGTGGCCGCCAAAAGAAGCAGAAGAAGGAGCGCGCGAAAAGGGCGTGGTCGTCTTCTCGCTCGCAGCGCCACTGTACTTTATGAACGTGCGGTACATCGCAGCGCGCCTCGCCGCTGCAATCGCCGCAGCCCCCGAACGGATCGAGACCGTCGTCGTCGATGGCAGCGGCGTGACCGACATCGACTATACGGGAGCCCACGTCTTCAAGTCCATGCTGCGCGGACTGCACGATCGCGGAGTGCGCATCGCGCTCGCGCGCTTCTCGGAGGAGCGAGCCCTGGCGGCGGCGCGGCGCGCGGGAATCGTCGAGCTGATCGGTGAGGACCACGTCTTCAAGTCAGCGCAAGAGGCCGTAGAAGCTCTGGCCCGGTGATCGTCGCGATCGTCGCCGTCGCAGCGATGCTCTTGGCGGCGATGCGTCCCAAAGGAACGCGCGAATGGATGTGGGCCGCGTTGGGCGCGGCCATACTCGTGCTCGTCGGCCACGAGCCGTTCCTCGCGGCGGCACGCGCCGTGGCCGAGCAGTGGAACGTACTGCTTTTCATCCTGGGCTTGATGGCACTCTCCGCAGCTGCAGAAGAGAGCGGAGCGTTCGCGCTCGTCGCAGAGCTCGCGGTACGGAGCGCGGGCGGCTCGCAGCGCCGTCTTTTCGTGCTCCTCTTCCTCGCAGGAGCAGCGCTTACCGCGATGCTATCGAACGACGCGACCGCGATCGTCTTCACGCCGATCGTGTATCGGGCGGTAGCGAGCCGAGGAGTAGACGCACGTGCGTTTCTCTTCGGCTGCACGTTCGTGGCGGATACGGCATCTTTCGGCCTGCCTTTCGCCAACCCCGCAAATGTCATCGTTCTGCCGCGCCCGGACATCGTGCAGTATCTCATCCATCTCGCTCCGCCCGAGGTGTTCGCGGTCGCGACGAACCTCGCGCTTTTCGTCCTGCTCTTTCGGCGGCAGTTGGGCGGACGGTATGACGTCGGCGTAGCGGCGCTACCCGAGCCGGTAGCCGCGCGCACGCTCGTCGCGGCATGCTGCCTCGCGGGCGGCTACCTCGCAGCTCTCGCCTTCTCAGTACCGCTCGGACCCGTCGCATTACTCGGCGGGCTCGCGACACTTGCCGTGGCACGAGTAAGGCCATCCGTTGCGGCGCGCCACGTAAGCTGGAGCACGTTCGTGCTGCTACCCGCGCTCTTCGTTTTGCTGGATGCCCTCGACCGAGCCGGCTTCGCCGCGTGGGCGCTGCACGCGTTGGAAGGACTGGCGCGATACGGGACGCTTGCCTCGACGGCTGCGGCTGCGGTGGGAGCCGCGCTGCTCTCAAACGTGGTCAACAACCTGCCCGTCGCCGTTGCCTCGGCGCACGTGGTCGCACTCGCTCCCCATTTCGCCTATCCATTGATCGCCGGAACCGACCTCGGCCCGAACCTCACCACGACCGGCTCGCTCGCAACGATACTCTGGATGGCTGCGCTGCGAAAGCGGGGCGTCCACGTGAGCCCGCTCGAATATGCGCGCCTGGGCGCAATGGTCGTCCCGCCGATTCTTGCAGCGACGATTCTCTGGCTTTGGCTCGTGAGATAGAGAAGGGCGGGTGCTCGGGTCTTGCAGCGCAGGCTCTTCAGCTCTATAATCACAAACAGATATTTGCGATAATACAAGGAGAAGGCTTTGCCGCGAGCGCGCGCTCCCGAACGGCGTGATCCCAGCGTCCTGACGAGCTTTCGCGAGTACCTGCTGCTCGAGAAGCGGCGTGGCGAGCGCACCGCGCGCGAGTACGAATCGGATCTGCACCTCTTCGCGCGATTCGTCGCGCCGGAGATCCCCGCCGAGCGGACGCTGGTCAACGCGACGATCTCTGACGTGCGCCGGTTCCTGATGGACATGACGCGGCGCGGCCTGAGCGCCGCCGCAGTACGCCGCCGCATCGCGGCGCTGGGAGCGTTCTTCCGATACGCCAAGCGCGAAGGCTTGCGCGTCGACAACCCGGCGGCGGACGTGGGGAACATCAAGCTTCCGCGACGTCTGCCCAAGGCGATCTCGGTCAAGGACGCGGAGCGCCTTCTCGCGACGAAGCCCGCCGCTGGGACCTCGGAGTTCCAACGCTTGCGTGACGGCGCCATACTCGAGCTCTTGTACGCCTCAGGCATCCGCAGGGCGGAGCTGGTGGGGATCGATCTGACCGACGTCGACTTCGACCGTCGAACGATTCGCGTCGTGGGCAAAGGGAACAAGGAGCGGTACGTGTTCTTCAACGATGCGGCCGCCGAGGCGCTCACGCGTTACCTCGCGGTGCGTCCGCCGGCAATCGACGGGGCGCTCTTCGTCAGCCGCCGTCACCAACGCTTGAGCTACCCGCAAGTGGGGAACCTCTTTCGCCTTTTCGTTCGCTTGAGCGGATTGGAAGGGAAAATCACGCCTCACACGCTGCGGCACTCGTTTGCGACGCATCTCCATCAGCGCGGCGTCGACATCATGACGATCAAGGAGCTTTTGGGGCACGACAGCGTAGCGACGACGCAAATCTACGCCAAGGTAACGCTCGAGCACATGCGTCAAGCGTACGACGAGGCGCATCCCCGCAGCAAACCGAAACGCTCGCTGCGATGACAGTGCGCCTTCTTCTTCCGCTCGGCTTCTGCGCCGCTATTGCGACGGGCTGCGCTTCGCAGAGCGCCTATTCCACGAGCGTCGGTACGTTGCGGCCGCACGAGCGCATGCTCGTGCGAATCGCGCAGGGCACCGTCAATGCCTACGCTCCGCGCATCGGCGAACCGAGCGACGGTTTCACCGTACAGGCCTTCGCGCGGGGATCTTCCATACCGGCGGCGCCGAACATCCGGCCCATCGGGCACGGCATCGAGATCGACGCCCCGGCGCTCGCGTCGTTGCTCGTTCGCGTTCCGCAGGGTGTCGAGCTCGAGGTCGTGTCGGGAGGCGGGGACGTCAACGTAACGGACATCGCGGGTAGAGCTCGCGTCTCGCTCGTCTCCGGTACGGCGACGATGATGCTTCCTGGCTACGGAGAAGCCTCGGTCGCCCGGGCGGGAACCGTCGACGTAAAGATCGGTGCGCAGAAGTGGCCGGGGACCTTACACTTCTTCAACGCGCGCGGTGACGTCGATCTCTCCATCGAGGAGAACGCCGCGTTTCACGTCCACTTGCATACCGACGACGGCACGATCTTCACGGATTTCGACTTGCGTGGCACGTCGAGCGGGCGCAGCGAAACGATCGATGGGTCGGTCAACGGGGGCGGGGCGAGCGGAGTCGACGTCGAGTGCCGGCGCGGCGCTATTCGGCTATTGCGCCTGGCGCCGCAGATATAGGTGCTGTAGGCCTAGCCTGCTGAGAGCAGTGCCTGTTTCGCCTTGACCAGACGCACCATCGCGTCGTTGTACGGCGTCGGCACGCCGACGCGCCGTCCGAAGGCGACCACTGCGCCGTTGATGTGATCGATCTCGCTCGGATGCCCGGAGGCGAGGTCGAAGGCCATCGAGCTGCGCGCATCTGCGCCGACCGCGATGACGTCCGTGACGTACTGCCAGGGGTTGACGAACGGCAGGTTGATCTTCAGCGCCGCTGCCACGGCAGCCGCCTCGTCCGCGAGCGCCTCGGCGAGCCGCGCGACATTCTGGTCCTTGGGGATCACGCCCGCGTCGCAATCGAGAATCGCCGAGAGCGCGTTGATCGCGCAGTTTGCGACGAGCTTTCCCCAGAGGTGCGGACGAATGTCGTACACGACCGCCGCCTGCAACCCGCTCGCGGTCAAGACCTCTGCGACGGTGCGCGATGCGGACGGCGATGCCGAGCCGACGATCGTGTTCCCGCGTCCGGAGGTATGCACGCGGCCCGGTGCGGTCGTGACGGCCGACTCCGTCGTGATGCCGAGGATGACCGGCACCGCGCCGCCGAGCGCGGTACGAATCGCATCCTCGTTACCGACGCCGTTCTGCAGCGATACGATCGGCGTCACGGGATCGAGCTCGCCGGCAAACGGGCGCAACGCGCGCAGCGTGTCGACGGCTTTCACGAAGAGAAAGAGTATCTTCGAGCCGTACAGCTCGGCAGCGCGCCGGGCGACGCTCACGCGGCGCGCCGGTTGATCGTTGACCGCGAGCCCCTTCTGCTCGATCGCTGCAATCGTCGCGGCGTTTGCGTCGAGCATCGTAACGTCGCACGTCTGCGCTAGGTGAAAGCCGAAAAGCGTGCCCATCGCGCCCGCGCCTACGATTCCGACCTTGGGGCGCTGGCGCATCGGAGATTCCTTAGTACTGGAACTGGATGCCGTAGTCGGTCCGCCGCTCTGGCTGATTGATCGCGCGCTCGCCGATGAAGAGCTGCGCCCACGGCGTAACGTGGACGTCTCCGTAGAGATCGAGCGTCGGCCGGCGAGGGTCGTAGAAGCGCGCCTCCAGGCCCGTCCCGTGGACGTCGTACTGTCCAAGAATCCCCAGGCGTGAGTAGAGGAAGCCGCCGCCGACGCGGAGATCGGGCGCGACGCGGTGCAGCGCCGCCAGGTTCCAGGTCGTGGCGTGACCGATGTCGTTTGCTCCGAGCATGACGCTCGTGCTCCCGTTCGGCACCAGGATCGCGTTGAGGTCGGTCTGCGGGCCGCGATCTGCGGAGAAGAGCGGCGACGAACAGCAGACGTGCTGCGAATCGAGCTCGCCGATGCGCAGTTGCAGCGCCACGAGCGCTTGCGCGACTCCGGAGAGCGCGCTGCCCATGGCGACCCGCTCGGGGCGCTGGAGCGGATGGGGCGATACCTGCGGCTGCGGTACGGCTACGGGCGCCGGGGTCGCGTCTGTGTCGACGCCGTAGACGTGGCTTCGTCCGCCGAGCCGCCCGAGCAGCGACGCCGCGCGCTGCAGCGTTGCGTCGAGGTTGGCGATGGTTTCGCGCATCTGCTGTTGCGTGGCGGGATTGCCCGTGACGGATTGCAGGTTCGCCGTGATCTCCTCGAGCGCGTGCGTCGTCTGAGCAATGTTTTGCGTGGTCGCGATGATGTTGGCGCGGAGACTCGGATCGGTCGCGAATCCCTCGATGGCCGTCATCGACCGGTGCAGCTCGACCGACGCATCTTCGACCTGCTCGAGCATGCGGTTGAGCATGGGTGCGTCGAGCGACGCGGTCGAGTTCAGCGTTGCCGCCATCGCCGCGATGTTCTCTGCCGCACTCGACAACGAGGCGTTCAGAACGCGGGTCATCTCGCTCGCGTTGGAGAGCGTTGTCTGCAGGGATGCGAGCATGCGCGGCTCGCGCTGTTGGAGCTCCGCGAGAATGATGTCGAGGCGACGGATCTCACCTTGCCCTTGCTCCAGCAGATCTTGAACCGTTGCAACGTTGTAGCCCTTCGGTTGATCCGCGATCGGCGCGATGCCCGGCCCAAACGTGGGATACGGAAGTGGTCCGCCGCGCGGCGGAACGATGACGAGGCTTGAGGCGCCGGTCAGCGGCGCCTGAATGAGAAAGCGCGAGTTGCGCGGGATGCCGATACCGCGGTCGATCGCCACGACCACGTCGACGGTGTCATCCGGAAGGAGGATGACGCGGTCGACGGTTCCCACTTGCAGGCCGCTGAAGAACACGCCGTACCCGCTCTGCAGACCGGCCGCGGAGTCGAAATGAATCGCGAGCTGGTACCCGGTGCGGGCGCCGAGATTCTGCAGCATGTAAAAGACGACGAACAACAACCCGATCGCCACGATCGCAAAGAGGCCGACCATCGCCTGCTTCGTCACGTTTGCCTACTACCATAGCTCGCGCGAGGATTCCCCCGCTCGCCCCGTACAGTCATACCGGTATCGGGCCCACGTCGGAACCCGCGAGAAACTGCTGCACGATGGGGTTTTGCGACTTGCGCACGTCTGCGCACGGGCCGTACGCGATGATCGCGCCCTCGAAGAGCATAGCCATGTAGTCGGCCATCATATAAATCGACGGAAGGTCGTGCGACGTGACCACTGCGGTGCCGTTCGACCGTTCGCGCAGGCGCATGATCATCTGCGTGATCAGGTGCACGGAGATCGGGTCGAGGCCCGTCGTAGGCTCGTCGTAGAGCACGAGATCCGGACGCGTCACGATGGCACGCGCGAAGCCGGCGCGTTTGAGCATTCCGCCGGAGAGTTCGGCCGGAAGATTATCGTAGGAGCTCGACAAGCCGACGGCATCGAGCGCCTCGGTCACGGTCTTGCGAATCTCACCCTCGGACATGTTCGTGTTCTCGCGCAGCGGAAGCGACACGTTGTCGCCCAGCGTCAGGCTGTCGAGCAGGGCGGCGAACTGGAACGAGAGGCTGATCGAGCGGCGTACCGTGTTGAGCTCGGTCTCTGGCATGTGGCAGATGTCCCGATCGCGTACGTACGCGTGCCCGCTGTCGGGCTTCGCGAGGCCGTCGAGCAGCCGCAGGATCGTCGATTTTCCCGCTCCGGAGAGACCGACGATGCAGGTGATCGCGCCTTCGGCGATCGGGAGGTTGCAGTTGCGCAGGACGATGCGCTCGCCAAATGCGAGCGACACCCCATCGAGACGGGCAATGGCGCCGTCAGGCATTCGACCCGTAGAGCAGCAGCGACAGCGCAAAGTTCGCGATGAAGATCAAAATCATCGAAACCACGACGGCGCCGGTCGTCGATTTTCCGACGCCGGCAGCACCACCTCGCGTGCGTAGGCCTTGATACGAGCCGACCAGCGCAATGATCGCCGCGAAGACGAGCGTCTTGAGCAGACCCTTGTCCACGTCCGCCATGCTGATGGTCGTGCGAGCGGACTGCATGAAGTCGGCGTAGCCGATGTGCGCGTAGCTTTTGGCAACCCACATGCCGCCGAGGATCGAAACGACGTCGGCCAAGATCGTTAGCAGCGGAAGCATCACCACTAGCGCCAAGAGGCGCGGGACAACCAAATAGCGCGCCGGCTCGATGCCCATCGAGCGCAACGCCTGAATCTGCTCCGTGACGGCCATCGATCCGATCTCGGCCGCGATCGCCGACCCGGCGCGCCCGGCAACGACGATTCCGGTGAGCATCGGCCCGAGCTCGCGAACCGATGCATACGCAACCGCGCCGCCGACGATGTTCCCGAAGCCGTACTGGACGGCTTGGACCGCCGACTCGAGCGAGATGACCATGCCGGTGAAGAGCGAGGTGAGCGTGACGATGATCAGCGATTGATAGCCGAGAAGGTACGCTTGCGAGATCGTCTCGCCGACCCGAATGCGCAAGCGCGCCAGAAAGCCCAAAGAGCTTCCGGCCAGGAGCGTCAAACCACCGGCGTACGAGAAGAACG
>DAHXOK010000045.1 GCA_027364935.1 Vulcanimicrobiota bacterium
TGGTCTCTGCGCGCAAAGCTGCAAAGCCGCATCATGCTTCGCAGCGCCGTGCGGCGTGGCGCGAGGAGGGCGAGGGGGCGCGACCTCTGTGTGTATCACAGAATCCCTATCGCGTGCGCTTTCTTCTCCTCTCCAAGAGAGCACATGAGCGATTAAATCTTCGTAGGGTGTCCCTTAGCTGTTGCATCGAGGAGATAATGACCGCTGGCGCCTGCTTTCGCTCACCACAATCACACACTATTGCTGTGCCGATGAGGCCTTCCTTGTTAATGGTTATAGCGCCCGCGTCTTCAGCGAAACGCGCAATATTCATATCATTGGATAGTTCAAGTGCATTCAGCCAAGAGCGCCCATCCTTGAACCCCCGAGGTCGTCGGTAGTCTACCCACACAGTAAATGAGGCTCCTCCATCAGTAAAGAGCATAAAAAAGATCGAGAAGTGCCAAGCTCCTTTATCTACTGTTACGGTCGACCCATATTCAAGGATTGGGGCACCCCGATCATCGAGCACGTAGTCCACGCCAACATTCCCGGCGCCAGCCTCCTCCAGACGGCGCACAAGCCAACTCGTAAACCGTTGAGCGTCGCTAGCAGCTTTCGGAGTCTGTCGCTCCTGCACTGTAGTTGTCGAGCGCTTACCCACACGACTCATTTATTTCCTCTCGGACGCGAGAAAGTGCGTCACGCAGTCTCGCCGGATAATTGCTGAAGCACAAAGTAGATGCAATCGGGGCAAATGAACCGTCGCTCCATTGTTGAATCATCGCTCGTGACGCGTATGCCGAGCTTCGCTTTGCGCTCAGCCAGCTCTCGGTTCCAAAATACTAATCCTTTGTCGTTCGCGAGAGCCTTGCGATAGTTCTCCCTCGCGAGCCGCGACCAGCGCTTATTCCTCGCAGTACCTATATCGAAAAACGTTCCGCAAAGTCTGCACTGCCCGAGTGCGAGGCACTCGATGAGCGCTAGCGAGAGCCGCGTAATCGGTTTGTGGTACGGGGCGGAGAGCACCTCAAGGCAGCGCCGTCCTCGGATTTGGATGAGCCCTATGCCAAGATGGTTCGCGATCTCGAGCTCATTCTGACCAAAAGGTTTTCCGCTAGCGTCAGCAAGGTAAACTCGATTGACATACACCTCGTATCCGAGTGCTTGACCGCTTGCGGTGGCAAACGGCTGCAACCCCCTTTTTACCTCGACCGCAATCGTTTCGACTTCGCCGGAAAGATCACCGCCCACGTCCCTAACACCAAGCACATCAACCCTGCTGTACTTTAGCCCCACGTTGCTCTCGGTCTTGAAGCACTTGAAATGCCTTCGCATCCATGCTGCGACGATCGGGTAAAGAGTACTCTCCTTCAGCACGCCCTTCATCTTAGTCGTCCTATGAGGCCCTGCGCCGCCGTCTTTTCGCAACGGGCCTTCGGCGGACAACTCCGTGCTCAAGCAGTTCAGCGAATTTCTCCCAGCTAAAGCGCCTGAAATTTACCGACTTGTGCGCCGGTGTCCAGTCCACAGTGCCCTTGCTGAGCTTCAAAGTCCCGATCTTGCCGCCAACATCGGAGCTAGGATGGCACGTGATGTCCACGTTACCCATGATCTGGGCTGGAATGTCAAAGGTAATCCTGTGTTTAGCCAAGGTACTGTTTCCCTCTCAGAGAAAAGGCTGTAAGTGCAAGGCATGCGAGCCTTGAGCATGAGTTCTACAGCGATTCCCACCGGGCCCCTGACTTAGCTGCCACCCGCATCGCCCAATGTCTCGATGACCCTAGCCCGATTCCTCCGATGCGGCATGCGCCCGGCGCGCGCGGCCTTGAGCGCCGCCAGCGAGAGTCCGGTGCGGCTTTGCAGTTCCTTGAGGCCGCGGGGTCTTGTCGCTAATGCTAGGCTGGTCGAAGCACGCTTTGAGCGTCCCCTTCTACGGCGCGAGCAACCGACGGAATGTCGATGTCGAATTCAAGACTAATCGCGCACTCATTGCGAGTGCCGAGATGCTCGCGTTCTGCACTCAAGAGCGCTGGCCACCCCTCGCACTGATCCAGGATGCGCTGGCAAAGGCTAAGGATAGAACTACGAGTGTGAGTAAAGGCTTCGGGCAAAGGCACTTCCCGACTTTGTCTTTCTAGAGTAAGCAACGATTCCAGGAAGCTCGCAAACGCGGTTATCAGAGCGCGTATCTTTCCGTCCATTGACGGATTGCTTACAGCGGCAGACTGGAATCTTGTAAGCGCTTCCGAGAGAATTTGCATCATATTCCGTACCGCCGCAAGGGCAGCGGCTGGCGTGACGGAGGGGTCTGCTTTGGCCGAAAGTTCAGCGATCGTTTGGAAATCTTCAGCACGGATATCCAACTCGTGCTGACAGCCGTCTCGCAGTTGTATGAGTGCGGCTCCGATCTTTTCTGGCGTACCCTGCATTGTAACCTCAATTCTCGTATGCGGCGGCGCCGAAATATCGGGCTGCTGTAAGTCACTTGGCCCTTTGCCTTCCGCGCCCCGCGCCGACGAGTCCCCGCGCAATTCGTCAGGCAGAGCATCCTCTGATAGGCCCTCGAAGGCGCCCTCTTGAACGCGGTGAAAATATAGAGGTAACCAATTGTTTCCGGTGGCAAGAACGATCGGCGACTTATTGGCGATGTTGAATCGCATCCCATCGCTGTATGGTTCCGTCGAGGCGATCTTTGTGAACGGCATCTCTATCGTTGTCGAGTCGCCCACGAACAGCACCCGCGTATTCGTAAGATAAACTGTGCCGCGCCCTATCGAAGCCATCGCCTGCGTCGATATCGGCGCGCCGCGAAACCCACTATTGCGTAAGTATACCCCTCGTGCAACGCGAACAGAAACCCCGGACGAACCTCCCGCATAGCGCGTCATTTTGTGCATCGCATAAGCTTCGGCCGGCCACTGCCCGTAACAGAGTTCGTCTTTCTTAAGCACAAGAGCCGGCGTGTTAACCGGGCGCAATGGCTGCAGCAAGAACCCACGCAGCTGCTCGCGTCGCAGCTTTTCAGCCGACTCGGCGGCTTGGGCAGCTGCCAACTCGGCGGCCTGGGCAGCCACGGCGCGCTCGGCTTTCTGTTTGCGAGAGGCCTTGGCGCCCTCACTTATGAGAAAGATCAGACCCCCGATAACCCCAAAAAACAATCCGCAATTCACAAGCGCGTCGAGAAAGATGCGAAGCCGCTGGTTAGGACCGACGCTGAGCGCTGAAAGTATCGAAACTAATAACGTCAGCCCAAGCCAGGTCGGGATTCCCGGATGAGCCCGCACCCAGCGCAGCGGTGCTGAACTAGGGCCTGAGGCTGCGTTACCGTCTTCTTGCATACCTACCTCGAATTGCGGTTTCACGGGCTTGGAAAGACTGCGAATTCATTTGCGCATTGCAGCACAGTTCCTAGCGACGGCGGATGCGCATGCAAGGTAATGTAAGCTCTGGAGAAGGAGGTTAATCCCGCCCGGGCTATGACTCTTTGATAAGCGCGATGAGCGCTTCCCAATGCCTCGCATGCGGGACGCGTGTTCCCGCGCGAAAGCGCGAGCATGCCGCGAGGCTTAGCCCCGTAGCCTCCGCGATTTCCGAGAGCGAGAAGGCATCGAGCTTCGGCGCGATCTCGCGCAGGAACCATGCACGATCGCGCTTGGCGTCTTGGCCATGCGCGCGGCGCCACTCGCGGTTGCGCCGATGCTGCTCGGCGTTGGCCTCGCCGCGCTTGCGCCCCGCGTGCGAGGTCGCGCGAGGGTCTTCGCCCGCTGCGGCTTGCACTGCGAGGACCTTGCGAGCAGCCTGGATCGCACGGAGGCCACGCTCTTTGCGCGCTTGCGGCAAACACGCCTCGCAGTAGCGGCGCCTGCGCTTTAAGACTGGCGCGCCGCATGCGGCGCACGCTATGAGGTTGGCTGCGAGGCTTTCAGGCCGCGGGGCACCCCATGCTTTGCTCGCGTAGGGCCGCGGCTGCGAGACCTTGCGGGGCGTTGCCACTAGCGACGAACGCTTCGATGCCGGGATGATGAGCTTGGCGTTTTGCGTATGTGCAGCTTGGGTGCGAGGCGCAGCGCCTTGATGCATGAGCGCTTGGCGGAACGTTTGCGCGAGGTGCGCAACGACCGGCTGCACTTGCATTCTCCAATGCGGAAGCGTGAGCGCGAGTTCATGCGTAAGCGGTGCGCATAAACGGCAAACGCCGTTCGGAAGCTCGACAAAATCCCGCGAGGTGAAAACGCGATCCTCCAAGAGATCGAGGATAAAAGCTTCGGCTGCCGGGTAAACGGGCTCGCATGCATCGAGCGCGAGGCTGTCTCGGTTGCGCTGATCCGCGTGCAGGACGCCGAGCGTCGGATCGAGGCCTTGTGCGAGGAGCGCGAGGCGCGCTTCGGCCTCCAGGCAGGCGTGAAGATAGTTTATGCAGCTATTCACGGGCGAATTTGCGCTGCGAGGAGTTCCGCTGAGCACAGATGCGCGCGAGTCATAGCGGGCCCAACGTGCGGGAACGCGTGCGAGGTCACGATCGCGCCAACGTATTGAAATGCTGCGCCACGAGCTCCAATAGAACACGGCGGCCTCACCTTCAATGCTTCGCACCTGCTCGATTGTCTTAGCCTTATCGAGTTTACCTCGCAGGGCATCGAACGCACTCAGGTTCGAGGGGCTCAAACGTGCGAGGTTCCGACGTTGGCCCCCCAGCTTGCGAGCGATCAGATCGCGCGCGAGCGCAACGTCAAGGCCGGTCGTTGGCGCGAGGGCCTGGGCGCGCCGGATCGGCATTCCCCCATAGCCGTACGGGACGGAGTGCGTGAGGAGCTCGCCATCCTTTCCAATCTGCACGAACGCGGCGCCGATCGCACGGAGCCACGCCAGGGCTTCGAAGGTAACGAAGCCCGTCTTGCCAATCAGCACAAGGCGTTCGAGGGCGGAACCCGCGCGATCGAGCACGATCGAGCGGCGCTGCCTGCCCAGGCCGTCCTCGACGCGAAGCTTCCCGTGCAGCACGCGGAGCCTCACGCCGAAGCCGTCCACGGTCAGGACGCCAGCCCGGACTTGCAGCGGGGGATAGAGGGGCGTAAACTCTTGCTTTAGCATCTGGAGCTAACTCCTCCGGGTGCGACGCCCTCGATCCGTTACCGCGGATCGGGGGCGCCTTAGTATTCTGGGACTTTAATTCCGGCCTCGCGGAATTTTTCAAGTGTAGCCTCGACTGGTGCTGCGATCTCGTTGATCTTTTCTGCCAGATCAGGCTTGGCGCGTCTGAGCACAGCGATCGCAGTAAACATTAGCGGGCCCATCTCCTCGATGTCCGACCCGAACGGCCCACGTGTTAACAGGCCCATTCCGAGCGCCGCCTCGTCTTTGGCGGCCTTCTGAATGAACTCAACGAGGATTGCCATTCGCTCGTATTTTCTAAAGAGGTCGCGCGTCGTTACGAGCTCTTCATCTGTAAGTGTTTCCATTGTGGTGAAGAAGGATGGGATGATCCGCGAGCCATCTTGGAGGTCGCCCGAGGCGTCACCGCTGAGCCAACCGGGGATTCCCAACTCTGGCACGCCGGTCTTTGCCTTTTCGACTGACGCGTAGTCGGCGAAATCACGCGCGAACGCCACGCGCTGTTCCTGCGTGAGCTCGGATGATCCGCCGAGCAGCTGAAACATCGTGGATAGCATCGGCGCCAATCGGCCTGCGCGCGCCATTCTTCGCGTCTGCTTTGGAGCGGCTCTAAGGTCTGCCAGCTTCTCTTCCGCCGTGAATGCAACGCCGGCAAGATCACCAGCCGATTTCTCGCGCGCTTTCTCAGCTGGCTCAATTGAAAGTTTTTTCAACGCTCGCCGCACGCGTTCTAAAGGAATGCTGTAACCGCGCACCCACAAGCGAAATGCCGCGTAATCAAGAGAGCGATTCCGCTTTAAGATCGACGTAAGCGCCACGAGTTGTTGCAGCGTTGCGTCGTCGTGAGATCGGGCGACGCCGCGGCCGCGCCCGATCTCCGGGAGACTTGCTTGGGGGTCGCTTTGGCACCCATTTCGGCAGCTGCTTGAAGGAGAGCCGTCATTTCACGGCTAGGCCTTACAACTGACCGTGATCGTGGCCTTACATTTCCGACCATAGCCCTTATCATATCGCTACGGATAGAAATAGTCCTGCTTACAACTACTCGTGAGGATTACAAATGACGCGATTCAAGCTCTGGCGGCTCCAAGAGGGTCTCACCCAGGCCCAGGCGGCCCAGCGACTGCGGATCGGTGAGTCCACGCTCGCAATGCTCGAAAGCGGGCGCCTGAGGCCGACAAGCGCACAGCAGGAACGCTTACGGACTCATTTCGGCGACCTGACGGACTCGCTATTCGACTCCGTTAGTGAGCGCATCGAGGTGGCGCCGTGAACGACGTTCGACAGCTTCCACTCGACTCGATCACCGTTGATGTGTCATTTCAGCCGCGACGCGATGGGATCAGCGAGGAGCACGTCGAGACTCTGATGCAGACGCCCGAGGCGTGGCCGCCAGTCACGGTCATCCAAACGCCTGATGCCTTCATGCTGATCGACGGCTTCCATCGGTACGAAGCCGCCCAAAACTTGAGTCTTGAGTCCCTCATGGCGCGCATTCTGCCGCCACCAGCGGACGGCGACCCGTATCAACTGGCCTTCGACTTGAACGCGGCGCACGGCAGAGCGCTGACGCTGCACGATCGGAAATCCGACGCGTGGCACCTGATCCAACGCTACCCAGAACTCTCCGACCGCCAGATCGCCGCCCGAGCAGGCGTGAGCCATCCAACCGTAGCGACGATCCGCTGTGGTAAATCTTTCCAGCCCTTCCCGCAGCGTAAGCCGGGCAGCGCACCCGCCGACATTGGCCTGCTCGATCCAATCCGTCGTTCGAAGGCGACGCGAGAGCAGAAGGCCGCGGTCGGCTATCTTAAACGGCTGTCCATTGCATTGGCGGACCCGTACGACGAGGACAATCCGCTTCAGGGATGGTCGGATGACCCTGCCGAGATCGCGCAGGCGTGCTTCGCGGCCATGCCTCCCGACAAGGCGGCGGCGCTCCTCGAAGCGCTGGAGAGCGAGGCCGCATTCATCGTTTCGATCGCTCGTGCGGCCCGCAACCCCCGGGCCTCATAGTTTCACACATTCTCTTTCTTGCAGAAAGGTTAACTTCATGAAACGCACAGCCCCCAAGGCCAGCAGCACTAGCAAAGCCCCTGCCAGCGATGCCTTCTCCTTCGGTTCGGGTAACCCGTACGCCGATAATGCCGAGTACGCCGAAAAGGCGCTACTCTTCGACATTCTAGCGATCGAGTTCGAGCCCGGCCGTGGATACGAAGGCCGCGATCGCTGGGCGTTAACCGTCAAGGCCAAGGATCGCAGTGCCGAAGTCCTATCGCTCGGCTCAAATGAGAAACGCGACGAGCAGTTGCGTAATGCCCAGGCGCACTTGAAGCGCGGTGGCTGTCTCAAGAACAAACGCCTGCGCCGTTCGCGCAACGCGTACTATCTCGAGGACGTGGATGCCTAGCAACGACTAAGGGCCGACGTTTGCAGCGTCGGCCCCTTGGATTTGCGATTCGTCATGCGTAGGATACCAAAACACAGGCGCGGTCGTCAACGCGCGCGAGCGCCTCGCACGCTGGAGTGGTATAAGCGGCTACCTGGGCGGTCGCAAGATGCAGCTCAGAATGCCGCGCAGGTCGTTACGCGCATGCGTGAGGGCGTCTCTTTGAAACGTGCCTCCGCCGAGTTCGGCATCGATCCTCGCACCGTCGTACGCTTCGCCGGATCGGCGCTGCGCCAAACCGAGAGCGGGCGCTACATTGCCAGGCGCAGTGATAATCTGCTGCGGAAGCTCGTGGTGAACGTGCATGGCGGCGGACAACCGGAGTTCATCGTGCGAGGTTCGCGTGCGGCGCACGATCTCGCCGAGCGATCCGCGGCGCAGGGCTACTTCGTCGCTACCGGCGACGATTCCAAACTGCGCAAGCTCAAGGACCGGAAAATCTACGATGCCTCCGGGCGCGAGATTCCCTTCCTCACCGATCTGGACGAACTCGAACGGCTCGGCGACGCCGGGGTTCTCTCGTTCGAGAGCATCTATGCGCGCCGGGCCTGATGGCAGAGCGCGATCCGATCAAGGCATGGGCTCGAAAAACGCGGGCGCAGCGGCGCGCCGGAAAGGACGCGGCCTGCACCTGCGGAGAGCAACGTCCCTTCGCCTTGATCGCCGGGCACACACCGCCAATCTGCTTTGCCTGCGATCGGATCGCGCATGGGCGCGGACCCTACGAGTGGAATCACATCTTCGGCAGACAGAACAGCGCTGCGCAGGTCCGCGTACCGATCAACGATCACCGGGCGGTGCTTAGCGTGGCGCAATACGACTGGACGCCCGAGACCCTTTCAAATCCGCACAAATGCGACCTTCTTGAAGCTGCAGCGCGTCTGCGAGGCCGGGCTGACCTGCTGCAATATATGCTAGACGACTCGCGAGCGTGTGCAGAGCGCTTGGAGCGGCGGTGTGCCACCGAGTGCCGGCATAGTGCCGGAGATGAGCCCGCGCCTCCTCTCCGACAGAATCCCGCGAGTGAAACGTGCAGCGCTTCCGACCGAAGTAGAAAGGGTGACCGATAGTCTCCCGATAGCAGTTCGCGTATACCCCGATCTTAGCACGGGTCCGATTGATCGCTCGGGCGGACGAAACGTGCGGCCCGACGCTATGCTGGTCTTTGACTGCGAGACGCGCATCGATGAAACGCAAGCGCTCACGTTCGGCAGTTACCGCTTTATCGTTAAAGGCCGCTGCCTCGAAGAAGGGTTGTTCCATGCTGACGACCTGTCGCGCTCGGAGAAGGCCATCCTGGAGCGCTACGTGCGGACGCATCGCGCCGGTACCGTGCGCGAGGGTGTCGCCGATCTCAAGCTCCTGACGCTCGCAGCGTTCCTCGAAAAGCTGTACCGCGCAGCGTATAAGGGCCGCTGCCTGCTCGTCGCGTTCAACTTTCCATTCGACATTTCACGCGTCGCGTGCGATTACGGCAACGCGCAGAGGCGATTCTTAGGCGGCTTTTCGCTCGTGCTTTGGCAATATCGCGACAAGCGCAAAGGCCAGACCGCACACCCGTATCGCATCCGCGTCGCGATCAAGCACATCGACAGTAAACGCGCCTTCAAAGCATTTACCGGGGCCAAAGACCCCGATGAGATCGATCAGATTCCCGAGGGCTCGACAACCGGCAAGCCTGATGAACGCTACACGTTTCGCGGGCACATCCTCGATCCGCGCACGCTCGCCTATGCGCTCACGGATCGCAGCCACTCGCTCGAATCGGCCTGCGAGGCGTTCGGCGTCGAGCACGGGAAGACTAAGGCAAAGCGGCACGGAGTCGTGACCGAGGATTACGTCGATTATAACCGCCGCGACGTGCTCGCAACGGCCGAGCTCGCGGAAAAGCTCTTGGCCGAGTACGAGCGCCACCCGATCCCATTGCAGGCGACGAAGGCCTACTCGGCCGCATCGATCGGCAAGGCGTACCTGCGCGCAATGGGCATTGCACCCGTCATGCAACGTCAGCCAGAATTTGAGAAACGCTTCCTCGGCCATGCGCAATCCGCGTTCTACGGTGGGCGCGCGAGTGCGCACATCCGCAAGGTTGCAAGTCCGATTGTCGCGGTGGATTTCCTAAGTGAATACTCCAGTGTGAACGTGCTCATGGGGCTTTGGCGCTTCGTCACCGCACAAGAGATTCGCGTCGTCGGGAACTGCAAGGCTGAGTTCGAGCGGCTCTTGCGCGAGGTTACTCCGGAATGGGTTCTCGATCCAAAGAACTGGCCACGCCTCATGGGTTTTGCACGCGTGATCCCGGATGGCGACGCGCTTCCGCTACGTGCCAAGTACGGGAGCAACGACTGGCAGATCGGCGTGAATCAAGTCTACGCGGCCTCGGACGATCCGAAGGACGGCCTGTGGTATGCGTGGCCCGATCTCGTCGCCTCGGTGCTGCTGATCGGAAAGCAGCCGCGGATGGTGGAGGCGTTCAAGATCAGGCCGGTTGGCAAGCTCGACGGCCTGAAGCCCGTCATGTTCCGCGGCCAAGTGCCGATCGATCCGAGAACGCAAGATTTCTTCCGCGCAGTCATCGAGGAGCGCAAGCGGCTCTCGAAACGGAAAAACCTCGATCAAACGGAGCGCGAGCGTTTGGATAAAGCGCTCAAGACGTTTGGAAGCGCGACGAGCTACGGAATCTTCGCGCAGATGGATCGCCAGGAGTCGGATAAGAAAGAGCGCCTCACCTGCTACGGCATCGATGAAACGCCGTATACGTGCAGTGTTTTGCATCCTGAAGCGCCGGGCGAGTATTGTTTCCCGCCGTTAGCCGCGCTGGTTACGAGCGGCGGGCACCTCTTGCTTGCGCTCTTGGAACGGCTCGTGACCGATCGTGGCGGCACGTACGCGATGGAAGACACCGATTCGATGGCCATTGTGGCCACACAGCGCGGTGGGCTCGTTCCATGCCCCGGCGGCCCGTACCGCACGAAAGATGGGCGCGAGACCATTCGTGCACTATCTTGGGATCAAGTGCGCGAGATCGTCGATCTGTTCGCGAGGTTGAATCCCTACGATCGCGACGCCGTTCCCGGCTCGATCCTCAAGATCGAGGACGATAACTTCGATCCGAAGACCGGCAGGCAGCGGCAGCTTTGGTGCTACGCGATCTCGGCGAAGCGCTACGTACTCTTCCTTCGCGGCAAGAACGGCGAGCCCGACCTGCTTAGTAAAGGCGCGAACAATAATGAAGATCGCTGGTCAGAGCATGGCCTGGGGCATCTGCTCAATCCTAGCGATCCGGACAGCGAGGATCGCGAGTGGATCGCCCAAGCCTGGCTACGCATCATTCGCAAGGCACTCGGCTTCCGAACGAAGATGCCTGCGTTCGGAAATCTCCCAGCGGTTGGGCGCACGAGCGTCAGCAGCCCATGGGTCATGAAATCCTTCAAGACACTCAACGCGGGCAGGGAGTATCGCGACCAGATCAAGCCGTTCAACTTTCTGCTCAGCGCGCATATCGCGCCCTTCGGGCATCCGATCGGCGTCGATCCGGAGCGCTTCCAGCTTATCGCGCCCTTCGAATCGAATCCAAACAAATGGCTGCGGCAACCGTGGATCGACGTGTACTCAATCGACGTGTACTCAAAGGAAGGAACGCGCTATCGCGTCACCACGTCGCAGATGCGAGGGCCGAAGGTTGCCGGGCTCATGACCTACGACGCCGTGCTGCGCGCGTACGAGTACCACGAAGAGTTCAAGTGTGCGGGACCTGATGGGAAGCCGTGTGGGAAACAAACCATCGGGCTCCTCGGGCGCAGGCACGTTCGGATCGGCGCCCTGCATTTCATCGGCAAAGAGTCGAATCTGCTCGAAGAAGTCGAGGCCGCTCAGGTGCACGACCTCCAGGAAGTCTACACCGAATATCCAGACGCGCGACGCGAACGCGACACGTGGGAGGCAAAGATTTTGCCGGCCCTGAAGCGAGCTGCTGTAAGAGACATTGTGGAAGCCACGGGCCTCGATCGCCGGACGATTCAGCGCTACCGGAATCGAGGCGTCATCCCTCGTTTCAAACATCTTGCGCTGCTCATTGCCTTTGTGCGAGACCGAAGAGTGGCCGCCAATTCGATGGGAGATACGTGCCTTGATTAGTTCTAACCCGCGCGCCGTCGATCGGGCAATCCGCAGACTGACGAGAGAAGTTTCGGAACTTGACCGGCTTTTCTACGGGGCCTATGAAAAGAGCGACCATTTTCTCTATGCGGGGATGCTAGAGCATAAGCGGGATGACTTCGTGCGCGGTGCCGTCTTGCAAATGCATACTGCTATTGAGAATATACTGACGGAGACGATTTGCGACAAACTTCTCGGCGTACGGCCGCGACAGCGGAAACGTCGAACTCGCGTCATGCGCACGATACGTGGGGTGGCAGCGCAAGACTTACTCGACGGCCCGCGGAGCCTGGGATTCGCCCAGAAGGTAAAGCTAGCGGTTGCACTCGGCCTCATCACGACTCATCTAAGCGAGAAGCTTAACGAACTCAATAAGCTCCGAAACGCATGCAGTCATAACTGGCTGCTTAACGTGCGCATCAGGCGAAACAAGAGGCCAAAGAAACAAAAACCGCCGCTGCTCGCTTATCAAGGTCGCGGTCTTCATGGCATAGCGGCGTTCGAAGAGTTCATCCGAGACTTTGGGGGCGTTTATCTGCGGCTCTACGCGCGAAATACGGGAACCCATTTGTGAAAAAAAAAACCGTGGTCCGGGAACATAGTGACACGCGTCAAGGCCCTCCCGCTCAAGGAACTGCGAAGCCGCACCGGACTTCTCGCCGGCGGCACCCAAGGCAGTGCGCGCCGGGCGCATGGGAGGAATCGCGTGAAGCTCTGGGCCGCGTTAGGCGAAGCCCGACCAGCTAAGCCGAGCTAGGGCCTGGCGCCTGGCCGCAGAATCCAAGCCGCCCGGAGGTGCGCATGCTTAGCCTCAAGCACGTCGCCGTGACCCTCTCCCCCGACATGGTGCCCCTTGTACCATGCGCGGCGGCTCCCCCCCAAGCGCGAGGATCATCCTAATGCGCAAGGCCTGGGGTCGCGCGAAAGAGCTTCTACGCTCTTTAGACACGGTTGTCGGGATTACCACAGGGCTCTTTGGAGTGTACGCCGGGGTCAAGAATACCATAGGGTGGCCGACAATCATAAACCGACTGGAAAGCTCATCCCTGCCCCTCCTGCGGCATGCGGCAGGGGCTCTGTCTTTCATTGTATCCAGGGTGCCTCCGCTGTCGTTGCCGGTGATTTTGATTGTGTTCGCGGTGACCATCATGGTAGGGTTTATTCTTCATCGTCGCGGCTTTGAGAAAATGACATTCGAAACATCGCGGATGCTCGATCGTCTTGGAAACCGGCGCAACGATGCGAGGGCGATGGCAACCTATTTTCAGAAGTATGATCCAATCATTGTACACGAGATCGTGCCGGGGCTCACCGATCCTATCGATCGCCAGGCAGTCCTGGATTTACGCTCAAACATGACGCACAAGAGCGACATCCAACGATTGGCTGCGCGATTGCGAAATGCTATCTAAGACGATGCCGTTGTTGGACAAAGGTTAAGGAAATCCAAGATGCCAGACCGTTACTGCAGCAAGTGCAATAGCAAAATGCAGCCTTGCCCGAAGTGCGACGGATCAGGAACAGTGCCGGTTTTTAGTTTGCTTGGTGGTTGGGGTGGGGAAAGCTGCCGGCACTGCAACGGCATTGGCTACTTATGTCCGCGCCACGGTACAAGTACGGGTTAGTGTCGTGGATGTTGGACGGCGCAGGCCGTCAGGAGCCGCCTGATGGAAAAGACATCCGCGGGGGGTGTTGGTTGCTTAGTGACGATCGGGCTAATCCTGCTGATCGTCTTCGTAATTCAACTCGTCATGCTGTCGGTGCTTGCTCTATTACTGCTGTTAGTGCCTGGCATTGTTTCTGCTATCGTCTTTGTCCGATTGCTCGAACCTTGGTATGCGCACGAAGCGAAGCACGCGGGGAGCCTCCGTCGTGCTATCAGGGTTACGTCTTTCGATTCCGCCAATGTGGAACCGTTCTGGCCGACGGCGCCGCTGTGGGTTGCCTGCCTTATTACGCTCGCCGGACTCGCGGTCGAGGTTCTCATTGTTGACCTAGGCGGGGTTGTAAGTAATCCTGCTTACTGGAATGCCGCCGCGGGTCTTGCCACAATCGCCGCCGTGCCGGTCGCTCCGCTTTGGATTCCCAACACCAGGTGGTTCAAAGCCGCGATGGCTCGCCAGATTCTGTCCTTACCCTACTTTGATCCGAACCGGGACCGGATGATCCTAATGGCTGCGATTAGCCAGGAGGAAAACCTTGAGGTGCGCCGCGCGATGATTACTCTCTATGGTGAAAGGGAGTACATCAAGGATTCTAATTCACGGCCTGTTCATGAAGACGAGTTCGGCAAGCTCTGGTCCACCGTCGTCGACGGCATGCAACGAATGGTGGTGGAGGTGCAAAACGCAACACCCGAAAGAGACGGTACATTCAAGACGTACATTCTTAATGTCCCTCCGGATTCAAAAACTGCCCACGCCGCCGTTGCATGGACCTTTAACATGGCGCCCGAATCATATCATCCGAACAGCCAGACATAGAAGGAGGTTAGGCTGATGCAATACCGACAAGGAGACATATTCATCGAGAGCATCCCCACTATTCCGACTGAAGCTGAGGTCGTGCCGCGCGAGGACGGAAAAATCGTGCTTGCGTACGGGGAGGTGACTGGCCATGCGCATGTAATCGCCGATCGTGGTGCCGAACTGTTGAAGGTTGAGTCTATGGAAGATCGCTTTCTGAGCATCATGGCCGCGAGTGGCGTCGAACTTCGTCACGAGGAACATGCTCCCATCAAGCTTCCTCCCGGGAATTACGTCGTTCGAAGACAGCGAGAGTACATTCCCAACGAATCAGAGCAATTATCACGGCAGGTAACGGACTGATCCAGGAAATACATGAGCCATGGACCGACCCTCGGGGAATTGCAAAATGCGTACATGCGACTCGTGCGGTGAGAAGAAGTCGCTTAAAGGCGGGAGGACTTGCGACCGCGCCACTTCCCGTGCAGGAGCTGCGTTTACAAGGGCTGGAGTCCAAGGCAGACATGCCCCATAGGTGGAGCGTGGCTTTAAGTGATGACATCGTGCACTGCGCGAAAGGCTGCAAAGGGCGGGTCTCTATCGCGTGGCGGCAGAATCCATTGGAGGTAAGGCGTGACTAAGTACGAGTGCAGCCACACATTGCGTTCCGGAGTAGCGTACTTCGTGATAGTTAAGGCGAACAGCGAGGAACACGCAAGAGAGATGGCGACTGCATGCACTAGGTCCGAGCCCTACTTTCGTGAAATTGTAGACACCGGTAGGTGGAATGTCTCGCCCCTAGATCACGGCCACAGCGGCGACCCAAAGATTCTAGATTATTTCAAGAGGTAGGTCCGCTCCGCGCCGCGCGCCGATCGCGTAGCGCTGCGTAGATAGAACAAGGAGTCTTAGAAATGCGCTCCCGCCTTCAACAGATTGTAGCGATCCTTCTGGGTGTCATTATCGTTCTACCTGCCATTGTCATCGCTGGAGCGCTGGCCTACGGCGTGTACGTTCTTATTCACAGAGCGTCGGCGCCTCTTATTGCAGCCGCGGGAACGATCGTAGCCTCTGTTATTGCCATAACCCTCGGCAACTATTTCGCATCTCGTCTCAAGATTGATGAAGCGAATCGCAGTAAGAAGATTCCCGTTTACGAAGACCTCCTGAACTTTATGTTCAAACTGTTTGACGCGCCACGAACTGGAAAGACTATCGTCGAGAATGAAGTTGCCGAGTTCGTGCTAGCGTTTAACCAACGGCTCATGGTCTGGGGAGGCGATATTGTTGTAGCGGCATTTGTGAAGTGGCGTCGCTACATCACGAATGCGGATGCAGTCAAAGCCAGGCCGCACGAAGGAATCTTCTTGTACGAGGACCTGATTCTAGCAATCCGTCGCGACCTGGGTCACAGGAACAAGGGGTTGGCAACGGGTGATATCCTCGCCATCTTCGTTAATGATGTTGACTCTAATCTTCCGCGGCGAACGTGATGCCCCTCGCCCTCCTCGCGCCACGCCGCACGGCGCTGCGAAGCATGATGCGGCTTTGCAGCTTTGCGCGCAGAGACCA
>DAHXOK010000046.1:0-6966 GCA_027364935.1 Vulcanimicrobiota bacterium
CCCCGATACGCTCGGCTTCCTCGACGAATCCGGCGGCGAGCATCGCGTCGACGCGCCGTTCTATGCGCGCGTCCAGCTCGTCGAGTGGCACGTCGAGTACGGCGTACGCGAATCCGATGCCCTGCGAGGCAAGCGTCGGCAGCGCGCCGTCGCGGTCGGGTGCGGCACAGCTCGCGAGCGTCACCTCGAGCGCACGCAGGACGCGATAGCGATCCCCGGGATGAATCGCCGCCGCTCGACGCGGGTCCCGCGATGCGAGCCATTCGTGGAGAACTCCGGCGGGATGGATCCGCGCCTCGATCGCCAGACGCTCGCGAACGACGCGATCGTACTCCGGCGCGAGAACGACTTCGCCGGTGAGGGCGCGCAGATAGAATCCCGTTCCGCCGGCCACGATCGCGCGCTTTCCTCGCGCACGAATCTCTGCTATCGCATGCATCGCGTCCAACGCGAAGCGCGCCGCAGAGTACTGGTCGTACGGATCGACGACGCCGACGAGATGGTGCGGAACCACGGCCAGCTGTTCGAGCGTGGGAGCCGCAGTTCCGATCGGCATACTGCCGTAAACTTGGCGCGAGTCGGCTCCGACGATCTCGGCGTCGAACGTTTGCGCGAGCGCGAGTGCGGCCGCGGTCTTTCCCGAAGCCGTCGGACCGCCGAGAAGCAGCACGTCCATAACGCTATCGCTTGAAGAAGCGCCCGATCTCGCTCGGCTCCAAGCGTACCATCGTCGGTCGTCCGTGCGGGCAGTGCATCGGATTCGAACAGGAGCGCAGACGCCGTACGAGCGTCGCCATCTCCTCCATTTCAAGCCGCTCGCCGGCGACGGTCACCGAGTGACACGCAAGCGACGCCCAGACGCGCTCCTGCGCGTCGCGTTGCTTTGGCTCGCCGGTTAGGTCGTCGAGAAACCCCGTCAGATCGAATGCCCGCGCGCCGTAGCCGGCAGGCGTCGCGACGATGCGATAGCTACGCTCTCCGAACGGCTCGATCTCGAGGCCGCCATCGGCCAAGGACTCGAGCACCTGCGCGAGGGCGTCGCTCTGCGTTGCATCGAGATCGACGATGTGAGGTACGAGCAGCGGCTCGCTCGCAACGCCGGTTCCGGGCGAATCCGCGGAGGTCGACGCGCGAGCAACAATCGCCTCGTACGCAATGCGCTCGTGCGCCGCGTGCTGATCGACGAGGAGCAGCGCCTCGCCGTCTAGAGCGAGGATGTACGTTCGATCGAGCTGTCCCAGCACGCGCAGGCCGCCTTCACCGCTCGCGCTCGAGGGCGCGCGGTCGTCCTGGAAGAGCGCGACCGCCGCCGGAACGGCGCCGGCGATCGCGGAGAACGTGACGTTACCGCTGCTGCCAGCATGCTCGTGCAAGCGCCGCTCGGCGTTCTCGCGCAGCGTCGATGCAATCGTCCTGCGAACGGCATCGAGCACCTGCGCGCCATGACGCAAGCGTACCTCGCTCTTGGTAGGGTGGACGTTTGCGTCGATGCTCTCCGGCGGCAGATCGAGGAAGAGCACGCCGTACGGCTGGCGGCCCAGCATCGTAAACGTTGCGTAGCCACCACTCCACGCACCCGCCATCGCTCCGCCGCGTACTGCGCGGCCGTTTACAAAAAGTAGCTGAAGACGGCGATCCGGGCGGTCGTTCCCCGGCGTACTGATAAAGCCGCTCAGGCTTCCTCCGAGCGTTCGATCGGTCTGTGCGAGCGGAATCAACGCGCTCGCCGCCTGCCGCCCGAAGACCATCGCAAGCCGCTCGCGCGGATCGTCGCTCGCCGGCATCACCCAAACGTCCTTGCCATCGTGACGCAGCGTAAACGCGATCTGTGGATAGCCCAGCGCAAACGTGGAGAGTAGGCCGGAGATGCGCGCAAACTCCGCGCCGGCCGAGCGCAGAAACTCGCGTCGCGCCGGCATTTCCGCGAAAAGATCGCGCGCCCGCACGTGCGTGCCCGGGGGCGCGGCGAACGGCTCGACGGTCGACGCCTCCTCGCCGTGCGCCGTGACGCGCGAACCGATCGGCGCATCCTGCGTCCGCGAAACGATATCCAACGCGCTCACGGCAGCAATCGATGCTAGCCCCTCGCCCCGGAAACCGAGGGTCGCGATCGCGCGCAGATCGGCCGCCGCTACGAGCTTGCTCGTCGCGTGCCGCCGAACGGCGAGCGCAAGCTGCTCGACGGCAATCCCCGCACCGTCGTCGATCACTTCGACGAGATCGATGCCGCCGCGCTCGACGCTCACGGTGACGCGCCTTGCTCCTGCGTCGACGGCGTTCTCGACCAGTTCCTTCACCACCGAGGCCGGGCGTTCGATCACCTCGCCGGCGGCGATCTGACCGACCGTTACCGCGTCGAGAAGCCGGATCCCTCGGCCCAGATCGCGACGCGTCTCAGCCATCGGGACGCAAGAAGGACAGCTGGAGCTCCGACGGCGTGGGCTTGCGTAGTCTGCGTCGCAACGGCGCGTTCGCTTCGACATCGGCGTTGCCCGAAAGCGCCTCCGCAACTTCGCGGGCACGCTCGACAACGGCCTCGGGCAAGCCCGCCATGCGTGCGACCTCGATGCCGAAGCTGCGTGAAGAGCTTCCCGGCTGCACGCGGTGCGAGAAGACCGGCGCACCATCGCGCGCGGTGTTCTCCACGGCCGTGATATGATAGTTGGCGACGAACGGCCAGTGCTCGACGAGGGCGCACAGCTCGTGGAAGTGCGTCGCGAAGAGCGCCATCGGCGTCTGCTCGTCGAGCCCGAGCAAGTATTCGCAAATCGCCTGCGCGATCGCGAGCCCGTCGATCGTGCCGGTTCCGCGCCCGACTTCGTCGATGAGCAGCAGCGAGCGTCGCGTGCTTCGGCGCAAGATGTTGGCCGCTTCGGTCATCTCCATATAGAAGGTAGAGTGTCCGGCGGCGAGATCGTCGCCGGCACCGATGCGTGTGAAGATTCGATCGACGACCCCGAGCTCCATGGTCCTTGCCGGAACGAACGATCCGATCTGCGCCATGATGACGAGCAGGCCCGCCTGACGTAGATACGTGGACTTACCGCCCATATTCGGGCCGGTCAAGAGAATAAAGCGGTGATCGCGCGAGCGTAACTGGAGGTCGTTCGGCACGAAGCTCGCATGGAGGATCGCTTCCATCACCGGATGGCGCCCGTCCTCGATTGCGATCGCGCTCTCGTCGGCGAAGGTCGGGCGGACATATCCGCGCTCCGCGGCGCAGTGCGCGAGCGCGCAGAGCACGTCGATCTCGGCGAGCGCGCGCGCCGCTTCGAGCATGGCGTCGGTACGCGCAGCGACGCGATCGCAAAGTGCATCGTAGAGCCGTTGTTCGAGGCGCTCCTGGCGCGCCTGCGCGGTTGAAATCGCGAGCTCGAGCTCCTTGAGTTCCGGCGTGATGTAGCGCTCGCCGCTCGCGAGCGTCTGTTTGCGCACGTATTCCGGTGGAAGCTCGCCCGTATACGAACGGCTGATCTCAATCGCGTAGCCGAACGGGCTTGCGTACTTCAGCTTCAGCGCCTTGATGCCGGTGCGTCGCCGCTCGCGTTCCTCGAGCTCCGAGAGACGCGAGCGCGCGTCGGTGCGCAGGCTCGTGCATTCAGCAAGTTCTGCGTCGGCCTCGGGCCGAATCACGCCGTCGCAAACCAGGAGCGGCGGATCGTCGACGAGCGTCGTACGCAGGTCGTCCAACAGATCGCCGAACCCGTCGAGAACCGCGAGGCGCGAAGCCAGCGCTGCGGGGAGCGACGCGCGCAGCGGCTCGAAGGCCTCGAGCGTCCTGCGCAGCGATGCGATATCCCGCGGCGTCGCGCGGCGAAACCGCACGCGTTGTGCGATGCGCTCCAGATCGAAACATCCCCGCAGCAGCTCGCGAACCGACTCCCGGCGAGCGTGCTCCGCGAGCAACACCTGCACGACGTCCTGCCGGTCCGAAATTCGCCGCGGGTCGAGCAGCGGCGCGAGGATCCAGCGAGCGAGCGTTCGCGATCCCATGGTCGTCTCACAGCAGTCGAGCGTTGCGAGCAGCGTCGCGCGCGGATTCTGCCCCTGCGCCTTCGTCAGCTCCAAGTGCTTGCGCGTCGACGGGTCGAGCGCGAGAAAGCTGCGCGGACGGTAGAGTTGCGGATCCAGGATAAGCGAGCTGCCGCAGAGCGCGGTTCGCCGTACGAATGCGCCGAGCGCATCGAGCGCGCGGTGGATTGCCATCGCCTCGTCCAGAGAGAATCCGTCGAGAGCGCCGCGAACCCGTTCTTCCACGACGCCGATGACGGGGGCCGCAAGGCGCGCGCCGAGCTCCTCGACGGCAAAGGCGAGCGTCGCTCGGATCTCTGCCGGAAGATCCGCGATGATCTCCGTAGGAGCGACGCGGATAAGTTCCGCCACGATCTCGTCGTAGGCGTTCTCGTCGGCAAAGGCGGTAGCCGCGCAATATCCGGTAGAAACGTCGGCGTAGGCGAGCGCGAAGGCGTCGCCGAGCGCCGCGACCGCGCAGAGATAGTTGTTGGCCTTCCCGTCGAGAAACTGCTCCTCGATCAGCGTGCCCGGCGTGACGACGCGCGTGACGTCGCGCGCGACGAGCTTGTTCGGCTGCGGCACCTCGAGTTGATCGGCAAGCGCGACGACGAACCGCTGTCGTACGAGTTTCGCCAGATACTGCGTGAGCGCGTGATGCGGCACGCCTGCCATCGCGACGCGCTTCCCGCCGCCGGCTTCCTTGCTCGTCAACGCGATCTGCAGCGCGCGTGCGACGGTCTCCGCGTCCTCTCCGTATGCTTCGTAGAAGTCGCCGACGCGCGAAAGCAAGATCGCCTCGGGATGCCGTGCCTTCATCCCAAAGTACTGCTCGAGCATCGGCGGGTACTTGCGTGTTTGGCTCACGCCCGAGCCCGTCTCATCCGGCGATGAGATCGATTGCCGGCGCGGCGATGCGTACGCCTTCGTCGCGAACGCGCGTCGCGCGACGAACGACGCGGCCGGTACAGCCCCAGAGATGCGCCGTCTCGAGTGCCACGTCGACCCATGGCGCGCGCGCGTATACGTCTTCGTCGTAATCGGGCGGCTTCGGCGCGATGACGGTCACGTTGTCACCGCTCTTTGCGGCGAGTCGTGCGTGGTCTTTCTTCGATGTTCCGGCGATCAAACACCGCACGATCGTACCGATCTTACGTGCGTGATACGCTTGCGTCGCTGCGTTCTGTGCCTCGACGAGTCGGCGAAACCGTTCGGCGACGATTTCCGGATCCACCTGCTCCCACGCAGCCGCGGGCGTCCCGCGACGCGGCGAATACATGAACGTGAAGGCGTTTGCAAATACTCCGCTGCGCACGATATCGAGCGTCTGCGCGAAATCGCCTTCGCTTTCCCCCGGAAAGCCCACGATGAGATCGGTGGTGATCGCCCAGCCGGGTAACGAGCGCCGGATCCACGCCACGCGCTCTTCGAAACCGGCGCGCGTGTACTTGCGGTTCATGCGCCGCAGCATCGCGTCGCTGCCCGATTGTAGGGGCAGATGGATGCGAGGGTTCATGCCCGCAACGGTCGCGAGGTCGCCGATTGTCTTCTCGGTAAAGTCTTTGGGGTGCGGCGAGATGAAGGTGAGGCGCTCGACGCCGTCGATTGCGGCGACCGCTCGGCAGAGATCGCCGAAATCCGTGCCATCGGTCGGGTCGCGCCACGCATTGACGGTCTGACCGACGAGCATCACCTCGCGAGCGCCGGCGACGACCCGATCGCGAACCTCGGAGAGGATCGCTTCCTTCGCGCGGTGATCGAAGCGACCGCGCACGTGCGGAACGATGCAGAACGTGCAATAGTAAGAACAACCGCGCTGCACCGTAACGAAGGCTCGCAGGTGCGAAAACGCGTCTGCGAGGCCGTCGGCCGTGCCGCCGAAGGGCTGGAGTACGAGCGCGTCGCTCGCAATCGCATCGTCGTCGAGTGCCGCCAGATCGTCGTACTCCGGTCGCCACGCATCGAGCCGGTCGCCGAGCGCGGCGAGCTCCTTGGTGCCGAAGACGCCGTCGAGGTGCGGGGCGCGCGCGCGCATCCGATCGCGGTCTTGCTCGGCGAGGCAGCCGGCGACGACGAGGCGCACCCGAGGATCTCGCTCCTTGAGCAGCTTGAGGTGGTGGATGCGACCGTACGCGCGACGCTCGGCGTTGTCGCGCACCGTGCACGTATTGAGAACGACGACGTTCGCCTCTTCCGGTCGCTGCGCGACGGCATAGCCGGCAGCGATGGCGCGATCCGCAATATACTGCGAATCCGCCTCGTTCATCTGACAGCCGAAGGTTTCGATATAGACGCGCGCCATGTCCGTTGCTTGAGGGACTGCATTTCCCGTTGGCGAAGGCTTCTCCCCGTGTTCCAGCCGGCAACTGTCGCAATCGTCGGTCGGCCGAACGTCGGCAAGAGCGCGCTCTTCAATCGCCTGGTCGGCCGGCGCCTTGCAATCGTCGAGGCGACTGCGGGCGTCACGCGCGATCGGCTCTACGCGCTCGCGGAGTGGCGCGGTACCTTTTTCACACTCGTGGACACCGCGGGCATCGATCCCGATGCCGCCCGCGGGGACATCGCGGCATCCACGAGCCGCCAAGCCGAGGTCGCCGCGCAACAGGCCGACGTCGTGCTCTTCGCCGTCGACGCGCAGGACGGCCGTCAACCGCTCGACGAGGACGTCGCGCGCATCCTGCGCTCGACGCGACGCCCGGTCGTGCTGGTGGCGAACAAGTCCGAGTCGCCGAGCGCGGCGGCATCGGCGCTCGCCGAGTTCGCGCCGCTCGGCTTCGGCGAGCCCGTCACGGTCTCGGCGATCCACGGCGAGGGGACGGGAGACCTCCTGGATCGCATCGTCGAGCTGCTGCCCGCGCGCGCTGCGGCGCCCGAGGACGAGAAGGAGCTCGCGATCGCCATCGTCGGCCGCCCGAACGTCGGAAAGAGCTCTCTGCTCAACGCGCTCCTCGGCGA
>DAHXOK010000046.1:6976-15609 GCA_027364935.1 Vulcanimicrobiota bacterium
TCGGCGAGGAGCGCGCACTCGTCTCGGAGCTTCCCGGGACGACGCGCGACGCGATCGATACGATCATGCGACGCCGCGATCGTACGCTGCGCCTCATCGACACCGCCGGCATGCTCAAGAAGCCCGAGGCGCACGGCGCAATCGAGTATTACGCAGCGCTGCGCTCGCTTGCAGCGATCGCCCGCTGCGACATCGCCCTGTTGCTCTTCGATTCCACGGTCGGCGTGACCGCGCTCGACCGCCGCCTAGCCGGCATCGTCATCGAAGAACGCAAAGGGCTGATCGTGGTCGGTAACAAGTGGGATCTCGCGCGCGAGCAAGGTGGTGACTTCAGCCAAGGAGAGCTTGCCAACGCCGTGCACGATCTTCTGCCGTTCGCACGCTTTGCGCCGGTAACGTTCCTCTCCGCGAAGACGCATCGCCGGCTCGGCAGCCTGATACCCCTCGTCGAGCAGGTTGCCGAAAACCTCGACCGTCGCATTCCAACGCCCGCGCTCAACACCGTCGTGCGCGACGCGGTCCTTACCCATCCCGCTCCCGCCGTCGGCGGGCGGATGCTGCGCGTATTCTACGCCTCGCAACCGCAGACGCACCCGCCGCTCTTCGTCTTTCACTGTAACGATCCGACCCTCGTCCAACCTTCGTACGAGCGCTTTCTCGAAAATGTGCTGCGCCGCCATTTCGATTTTGGAGGCGTCCCGCTCACCTTTCAGTTTCGTCCCCGTCGCTCCGAGGAGGCCGTCGCATGACTCTCTTCTTGATCGCCGTTTGCGCATTCGCCGTCGGATCGATTCCGTTCGGCTACCTCGTGGGACACTTCGGCTATCGTAAAGACATCCGCGAGCACGGATCGGGAAACATCGGCGCGATGAATGCGCTGCGTTCGCTCGGAAAGACGGGCGCAGCCGCCGTTCTCGTGCTCGACGCCGCCAAGGGGTTCGCACCGGCATTCTTCGTCGCCGAGCGCGGGTACGGCGACGCCGCAGCCTCGATCGCCGCAGCTGCGGCGGTGCTCGGTCACTGCTTCTCGCCATGGCTGCGCGGCCGCGGCGGCAAAGGCGTGGCAACCTCGTTCGGTGCCATCTTCGCGCTCAACGTCTACGCCGGGGCGATCGCGGCACTCGGCTGGATTGCCGGAGCGCTCGCTACACAATACTCGTCGGTGGGCTCCTTCTTCGGCAGCCTGCTCGCACCGATCGCGCTCTACATCTTCTCTTATGGTTCCGTCGCCCAGACGCTCTACGGTGTCTTTGCTTTACTCCTCATCGCCTACACGCATCGCGACAACGTCGCTCGACTGCGAGAAGGAACGGAGAACCCCATCCGCCTATCAGGCGCGAGTAATGATATCGTCGAATGACCTGCGCAACGGCGTCACGATCATCGTCGACGGCCAGCTCTGGACCGTCATCGAGTTTCTGCACGTCAAGCCCGGGAAAGGCTCCGCCTTTGTCCGCACGCGTTTGAAGAACGTCAAGACGGGCACGACCCTCGAGCGCACGTTCCGCGCGGGCGAGAAGCTCGAGCGTGCGACGCTGGACAACCGCGGAATGCAGATGCTGTACAACGACGCCGACGGGTTTCACTTCATGGACCAAGAGTCGTTCGAGAACGTGACGCTGCAGCGCGAGCTCATCGGCAGCCCAGCTGACTTTCTGAAAGACGGCATGGTCGTCGACGTGCAGTTCCACGACGGCGTGCCGATCGGCGTCGAGCTTCCGGCGCACGTGGAGATCAAAATCATCGAGACCGACCCCGGCTTCCGCGGCGATACCGCGACGAACGTCACCAAGCCGGCGAAGCTAGAAACGGGCGCGACCGTTCAAGTTCCGCTGTTCGTCGAAAGCGGTGACGTCATTCGTATCGACACGCGCGATCGCCGTTACATCGGCCGCGTCAGCAGCTAGCACCTCGCGGTGACCACCGCCGTCGAGCTCCTCGTCGCAGCCTTCTTGGCAAGCATCTTCGGCTCGATGGTTGGGCTTGGCGGGGGCTTCATTCTCGTACCGGTGCTGCGGCTGTTCTTCGGCCTCGGACCGGCCGAAGCCGCGGGGACAGCGCTCGTGCTCGTCGTCGCGAACAGCGGAAGCGGAGCGTTCACGTATCTTCTCCAACGACGCGTCCACGTGCGCGTCGGCCTGCTCTTCGCCGCCGGCGGCTTGCCGGGGAGCATTGCCGGCGCCGTTCTCGCCAAGCACATCTCCGCCACGCTCTTCGACGGTTTGCTGGCACTCCTGCTCTTCGCGGTTGCACTCGACATGGTGCTGCGACGTGCCAAGCACCTCGCGGAGCGGGAAGACTCCACCAAGCACGTGCACGCGCTGCGCGGTATGCCGACGGCTGCCGCGCTCGGCGTCGGATTCGGCGTCGGCTTGGTGTCGAGTCTCTTCGGCATCGGCGGCGGCGTCGTGCTGGTACCGACCCTGCTCTACCTCTCGGATCTGCCGGCACATGCGATCAGCGCGACGTCACATTTCGGCATCGTCCTCACGTCGCCGGTCGGACTCACGGTCCACGCTTTCCAGCACGACATCCGCATCGAGGACATCGTTCCGCTCGTCATCGGCGGCCTTTGCGGCGGACCGATCGGGGCACGGCTCTCGCTGCGTCTACGGTCGCGACAGCTCTTAATCTACGTCGCCGTCGCTCTTGCGGTCGGCGCCATATCCTTGGTCCTGCGCCACCTGTAAGAGCGCCTGAGGGTTGACGCCTTCGCGCGTTCTTGCTATATCTCTGCGTCTATGGTCGCCGTTGCGCGGCTCGCGCCGAGCGTCTTCTCTTCGCGCGGGTTTCGACAATATTTCCTCGGACAATCGCTGAGTCTGCTCGGCGACGGCCTTCGCACGCTCGCAATTCCGCTCTTCGCGTATCACCTCACGCACTCGGCACTATCGACCGGTGCTTCGCTCGCGTGCGAGGTAGGCCCCTTCTCGCTCTTCGGCTTGGTGGGCGGATCGCTCGCCGACCGAATCGACCGCCGAAAGCTTATGATCGTATGCGACGCGATTCGCTGCGTGGTCATGGCGGGCTTTGCCGTTGCGTACGCCTTACACGTCCTAACGATGCCGATGATCTACAGCGGGCTTATCGTCATTTCGATCGCTGCAGCGGCATTCTTGAGCGCGCAGTCCTCGTCTATCCCGTATCTCGTGGGCAAGGACCGCACGACCGAAGCGGTCGCCGTCCTCATCGGTGCGGAAAACTTCTCAAATCTCGTTATGCCGACGCTCGGCGGAGCGCTCTTTGCGATTTTCGGTCACCTTCCGGCGCTCATCGCCAACGCCGCAACGTACTTTGCGTCGCAGCTCTCGCTGATGCGTATCAAGACGCTCGGCCCGGAGCACGTCCACGGATTGCCGTCGCCGCGCCAGGTGAGCGCGGACATTGCGCTCGGCTTTCGCGCGCTCTTCGCCGACCGCGGCATGCGCGCGCAGGCCGCGCTGGCCTTCGGTTTCAACCTCTTCGCCTTCGGAGGATACTCCATCCTCATCCCATTCCTGAAGACCGGGTTTGCCGCGAGCGATCGCGAGATCGGCGTCTTCCTGGGGGTCACTGCCGTCGGTGCCGTCATCGGAACGCTCTTCTCGACGGTCAACGCCCGCCGCTGGCCGTTCGGCAGAGCGCTCGTCGTCGCGTACCTCATCGACGCTCTCTTCTTCATTCCGATCGTTCTGACGCGCGATCTGTGGCTCGCCGCCGCCTGTTGGGCCGCGTCGAACGTGGCTGCAAGCTTCGAGATCGCGCAGATCATCGGATTTCGGCTACGGGTCGCGCCGGCAGAGTTCGTCGGCCGCGTGATGGGCGCGGTGCGGCTGGTCGTTCTCGGCGGCATGCTGCCCGGCGTCTTCATCTTTGGATGGATCGCCGATCACCGCAGCGCGCATCTCGCCATGAGCATCGTCGTGCTAGGCTTCGTCGCACTGGCCGTCGTAGCGTTCTGTACGCCCGCCGTACGAAACGAGTCCCGCTGATGCTTCTTCTCGGTGCGATCCTCGCGCTCTCGCTGCCGCCCCACACGCGCATCGCCGCAGAACAGGCGCACGTGCCGATGCGAGCGAGCGCGGACGGAAGGGTGGCCGCTACGGTCACCCTGACGGATGCCAGCGGCGCATCGAGGATCGTGCTGTGGGACCGAGCGCTCCACGCAACGCTTCTCTCACCGCCGTCTGCGCTGCAGCCCGGAGAACTCTTGGCCGAGCTCGCGTTGGGCGGCTTCGGCGGCCCTTCCACACTGTACGCGACGCGCGAGGCGTCGATGGAGCTGGAGGCCGGCGGAAATCGTCAAACCCCCGTCGCATATCTCGGAGGCTCGCCGGTCGCGCTCGCCCTCGCGCCGTGTGCGAGGGTCACGCAGCCGGACTTCCGTCCGTACGTCGATGACGTGACCGAGAACGGCATCTACATCACGTACGAATCGCCGGATTCGCAAGAGGTGCTCGACGGCGACACGACCAGCGATCTGGCACCGTACGCCGTACTGTTCAACCAAGGGTCGTGCACGCTTCTCGGTCGCGCGTCGATTCGCGGCGCGAGCGACGGCTACGTCGTCGGTTTCCGCGGTTACCTCGGCCAGTTCATCGCTCCAACGGATTTAGACGTCGAGCGTCAGCGTTACGTGGCGGTGCGCATGCACGGCGGAAATCTCGCGGAGCTAGGGCCCGGCGTCGCGATGGCGGTCGCTCCGGACGGAACCGCGGTCGGCGCCGATGCACCGCCGGGCGTACGGCCGTTCACCCCTCACGCGATGCTCTGGCACCCGGACGGCACGACCGTCGCCCTCGCTCCGCATGCGCGCTCGAGCGTCGCATACGCGATCGACGAAGACGACACCGTCATCGGCACGCTCGTCGGTTCGGACGGAAAATCGTACGCTTTCATCTGGGCTAACGGGCGACTGCACCTGCTCGACGACGTCGTCCCCGCGACGGGATGGCATTTCGAAGCCGCGTTCGCTTTCGGCCCGCGCGAAGAAATCCTCGGCACCGGCGTGCATCGCGGCGTGCAGAGCGCATTCGAAATCGCGGAGTAGCGACGTGCCGGTAATCCTGACGCAACACTACTCTCCTACTGACCGCATCTATGACGATGCGGAGTTCTCACTCTACCATTATCCGCGAGTATATTTCGGTAGGGTTAAGCCGTACGACCGATTCATCTACTACCGGCCCTTAGGGCGTTCGGCGCCGAGGGCCGACTCGAAAACCTACTTCGGTTACGGTGTCCTCGGCCAGTGGTTTTCCGACCCCGCGAGGAACGATCACCGTTACGTACCGCTGATTCAGGCTGAGCCATTTTCACGCCTCGTTCCGCTTTACTACAACGCTGGACAGTACTATGAGACCGAGAGCTCGGTCGCTCCGCAATTCCAAGCAGCAGTGCGTGAGATATCGGAGACCGCCTACTGGAAGATTCTTGCCAGCGGCGATGCATCAGCCACCGGAATCCAACACCTACTCAACACCGAACAGATCTCACGCATGCCCTACGCGGCCGCCCAGGCAGCTCCTCTGGATGAGCTCCGCGTAACGAACGTCATTCCACCGGGCGCGGGGTACAAACCGCACGGCGACAACAGGCCGAACGTCTACGAGTCCGCCGCGCTTCAAGAGCGCGCGCGCGCGGACCATCAGGCTGTCCTCCGCCTCGTTCAGCAGCGCGTTCTCCAACTCGGCGGCGTCACAATGTACAATAACCACATCGATCTCTACGCTCGCATCGGCGACAGTAAGCTCCTAATAGAAGCGAAGAGCCTCGTCGATCTTCGCGCCGCGGTCGATCGCATGCGCTATGGCATAGGTCAGCTCGCAGATTACGACTTCCGGTACCGGGACGTGCTTCGCGGACCGCAGAAGGTTCTCGCATTCGGCGAGCCGCCGGATCCCGAGTCAGCTTGGGTAAGCTCGGTCCTGGAAGACCAGCGAATCGCTTCTATTGCGAATGCGCGAGGCACGTTAATCGCGCTCAACGACGCGGCGCACGCGCTACCGATCTTCTAAAGGGCTGTCGATTCCGCGATTCTCCCCTCCCACGCTATCGGCATCCATGCTTTTCGCACCGGTACGCCTTCACTCTCACGCTCGTTCGTGGGATGGCGCGTTCCGCATCCTCTTTTTCGTTACGAAGCACGCTTTTGGAGCACCGTTCATCTCCACGTGCACGTGCGCATTCAGCGCAATGGTTTGCGGCCAGAACGAGCAACTCATGCCACAACGAGGACACGCGCCGATAGGCGGTAGGCCCATCGGCAAGCAGACAGAAGGAAGCAGTGCATTAGGAGGTATACCCATGAGCGTTCCCACCGACGTTCCTTCCATCGTTGCGCGGCTCGATCGTCTCGAACGCAGCGCTACGCGCTATCGGATCGCCACTCTTGCGCTGCTCGTCGCGTTTATCGCCGTCGCCTCGGTCGCGACCGTCATGGCGAACTCGGCGCCAACGCAAACGATACGCCATCTTCGCGTCGTCGATGCTCGAGGCATCGATCGCGTCGACATCGATCAGGACGGCATAGCAATCGCCGATTCATCGGGCGTCTATCGGCAAGTTCTCACAATCGATTCAAGAACGAACGCGCCGGTCTTGGAAATGCGCGGTCGCAATCGTTCTCCTCTCATAGACATCGTCGCCAATCCGGCTGCTCCGTTTATTCGCCTGCTCGGAAACGGCAACAACCAGCGCATATTTCTTGGTTTGACCGACACAAACAGCACGCTGCTGGAGTTCGACAACGCATCCGGGCGCCCAATCGATCGAACAACCTATTCGCCTTAGGGAATAGCTATTTCGGCTTGGTCATCTCCGCGGGGACGACGATTCTATCGTACTGCGCTTCGTCGACATAACCGAGTGCGAGGGCCGCAGCTTTCAACGTCGACTTTTCGTGATGCGCCTTCTTCGCGATTTGCGCCGCCTTGTCGTAGCCGATCACGGGCGAGAGCGCGGTGACGACCATCAGCGACTCGTCGAGATAGCGCTTGATGACTTCCTCGTTCGGCTCGAGCCCTTCGATCATGTGGAGGCGAAACATCGTGCACGCGTCGCGCAGGAGCGAGGCGGAGTGCAGGAAGTTTGCGATCATCACCGGGTTAAAGACGTTGAGCTCGAAGTTGCCCTGTGACGCACCGAAGCTAACCGCGAGATCGTTGCCGTAGACCTGCACGCAGACCATCGTCATCGCCTCGCTCTGCGTCGGATTGACCTTGCCGGGCATGATCGAACTACCCGGCTCGTTCTCCGGCAGAATCAACTCGCCGATGCCGGCGCGCGGTCCGGAGCCGAGCCAGCGGATGTCGTTGGCGATCTTCATCAGCGCGGCCGCGAGCATCTTCATCGCGCCCGAAGCGAAGACGAAATCGTCGTGCGACGCAAGTGCGGCGAACTTGTTGGGATGCGACCGGAACGGCAGTCCGGTCAGCTCGGCAATTTTCTTGGCGGCGCGCTCGGCGAACTCGGGATGCGCGTTGAGTCCGGTGCCGACGGCGGTGCCTCCGATTGCCAGATCGAAGAGCGGATCGAGCGCTTCGCGGCACGCGTTGATCGCGCGGTCGAGCTGGGTGGCGTAGCCGGAGAACTCTTGCCCGAGCGTCAGCGGCGTCGCGTCCTGCAAGTGCGTGCGCCCCACCTTGACGATGCCGCGCCAGCGCTCCGCCTTTGCGGCCAACGCATCGCGTAGGGCTTCGACCGGCGGCAGCATCTCGACCATCGCCTGCGCAGCAGCCATGTGCATGGCCGTCGGAAACGTGTCGTTCGACGACTGAGACATGTTCACGTGGTCGTTCGGGTGGATCGGCTTCTTCGAGCCCATCTCTCCCCCAGCGAGCTCGATGGCGCGATTCGAGATAACCTCGTTAACGTTCATGTTCGTCTGGGTGCCGGATCCGGTCTGCCAAATGCGCAGCGGAAAATGCGCGTCGAGCTTGCCCGCGATGACCTCGTCGGCAGCGGCGACGATGAGGCGCGCCTTCTCTTCGTCGAGCTTGCCGAGGTCGTGGTTAACGAGCGCTGCGGCTTTCTTCAAGGTCGCCATCTCGCGCACGACGGCGCGCGGCATCACGTCGCGCGGCCACGCTCCCTCGCCGATGTTGAAATGCACGAGCGAACGCGCCGACTGCGCTCCGTAGTACCTGTCGCCGGGAACCTCGACCGAGCCCATCGAGTCGGACTCGACGCGCATTGTGGCCACCTTGCTCGAGATGCTGCTCTTCATTGCTGCCTTATTCTCACGCTTCTTTCTCAATAACGCCCGGCCTTAAGTCTCAGGGCGCCGGCCGCGGGCCGCCGTCGCGACGGTGGCCGTCGAGCCTACGTGCTTCGTCTCGACGACCTCGTAGACCGCGAGTGGAAAGCGCGCGTCGAAGCGCCGCCGGTTACAGCGCGGGCAGCTCGCCGGCTTGCCGGGAATACGCCGGCGGAGCAGCTCGAAGGAACAGGCTTCGCAGCGCAAGATGTACCGCCTGCTCGACTCCCTGCGCGGCCGCGCGTGGCCGAGATCGTGATAGATCGAGGTAAGCCCGCATTCGCGCATCTTGCGCCGGAATCGGGATCCGTGCCCGGTGTCGCGAAAGCGATCGTAGCACCACGCGTGGACCATCTCGTGCAGCAGCGTCTCCTCGAGCGCCTCGGGGCAACTGCGG
>DAHXOK010000047.1 GCA_027364935.1 Vulcanimicrobiota bacterium
TTGCATCTCGTCCGTGGCGTTCGTCAGTAATCGTCGTCCGGCGAGCGATGATCCGCAGGAAGGCTTTCGAAGTAGTCGGCCGAGAGCGGCGCATCGATCGTAAAGAACGGTTGCGGCGCCCGGTTGAAATCGAAGCAGTCCGAGAGGTCGTCGGCGCGCGCGTCGGTGTAACCGAGCGATCCGAGCCCGAAGACGCTCTCCGTGAAGTGGAGGATGCTGCCGAATTCGTGCTGTACGTGCGACACGTAGCCGAGCTTTGCATACGGCGAGATCACGATGAGCGGTACGCGGAAGCCGAGCTCGTAGTGGTTGTACTGAGGCGGCGCGACGTGGTCGTAGAAGCCTCCCCAATCGTCCCACGTCACGAAGATCGCCGTCGTGTCCCAGTACGGGCTATGGCCGATCGCGTTGACGAGCGCCGCGACCCACGACGGTCCGCTGCCGTCGGTGATGCTCGCGTGATCCGATTGTGCGGCGTTCGGGATGATCCAGGTGACGGCCGCGAGCGGCTCGGTCGCAATGTCGCGCAGGAAGCGCTGCGGCGGCGAGATGACGTTCGCGTACTCGGCGGGATTGTAGCGGATGTGACGGATGGCGTCGGGAGCGTCCCAAAGGCCGGCGTAAACATCGGGCTGGTAATAGCGCCAACGAAGCTGCGCTTGGTCCAAGAGATCGAAGAGCACCGGATGGTCGAAGCACGGGAATGCGGTTCCGGGTTCGTCGCCCGTCGTAGGGTCGATGAGAGCGACGGCGGTTCCGGCGGGCGAATCGCATCCGCCCGTCGCGACGCCCTGCGGCGTTCTGGGATTGTTCTCCGCAGAGTACGGGCTGCCGGCCGCGATGACGGACGTGCCCGCGATCAGATACTGGTGCGCCGGGAAACTCGGGCCGGAGTTCGTCTGGAACATGCGATCGGCAAACGCGTAATGCTCCGCCATGTCGAAGTAGGGCTCGATGCCGTCGCGCGGGACGTAACTGTAGGCGCGCGTATCCGGATTGCGGCACGTGGCGATGCAGTGGCTGCGTTCCTCATTGAAGCCGTTCATCGCACCGCCGGCGTACTCGGTGAGAAACGCCTCATGCCGGTGATCGAGATCGTAGGGCGCGGTCAGGGGCGTCGGCTCGAGCGCAATGCTTTGCCCGTCCGCGCTCGGGCCCGCGTTGACCGTATCCGCACCCGGTAGACCTTGGAAGAGGTCGTCGACCGAGCGGTTCTCCTGCACGATAATGACGACGTGCTGAATCTTTCCACCGCCGAGCAGGCTCTGCAACTGCATTCGATCGGAAAGCACCGACGTCGCGACCGCAAGCGGTACGAGCCCGCTCGACCCTTGGGCAGAGCCACCGTGCGTCGCGCACCCCGCAACGAGCAGTGCGAGCGCGAGCGAGATTGCGGACAGGCGTTGCATGCGTCTAAGGCTTATTCCGCGGAGCGCGCCCGTCCTACCGCAAGCAACCGAGGAAGCCGGCACGCTGCGGCGTAATCTTGGAGATATCGTCCCGCTTTAAGGAGGGCGTAGTGCCCCACGCTCGCGTCAACGATTTCACGATCCGCGTCGCCACGGTGAACGGCTCGGGGAGTCAATCATCGAATCTCGTTCTCAGCAACGCCATCTATCGACTCGGCATTCCGGTCGCGCCGAAGAACGTCTTTCCCTCGAACATCGAGGGCTTGCCGACGTGGTTCGACGTGCGCGTCACCGCGAAGGGCTACCAATGCCGCGCGCGCGACGTGGACGTGCTCGTGGCGCTCAACGCGGCGACGTGGCGCGAGGACGTCGCGACGGTGAGGCCAGGCGGTATCGTGGTCCACGAGAGTGCGTACCCCCTCGACGCGCAGACGCATCGCGACGACGTTACCTACTTCGCGGTCCCGTTCGCGGAGATGGGCAAGAAGCACTTTGCGAACGGCGATCTGCGCAAGTATCTCGTGAACATGATCTACGTCGGCGTTTTGGGCGAGCTCGTCGGTCTCGACGACGCGACGATCGAAGCGGCGGTGAACACGCAGTTTCGCAGCAAGCCGGCGGCCGTAGAAACGAACATGCAGGCGGTGCGGATCGGCATCGAATACGCGCGCGAGCACTTGGCGAAGCAAGACGCATTTCGCCTCGAGCCGATGCGTGGGAAAACCGACGGCACGCTCTTCATGGACGGCAACCGCGCCGCGGCGCTCGGCTGCATCATGGGCGGCTGCACCGTTGCTGCGTGGTATCCGATCACGCCGTCGTCGTCGTTGTGCGAGTCCTTCATCGCGTTTGCGGAGCGATATCGCGTCGACGCCAAGACGGGTGAGAAGAACGTCGCGGTCGTGCAAGCCGAGGACGAGCTCGCGGCCGCCGGAATGGTGTTCGGTGCCGGATGGGCCGGAGCGCGTGCGATGACGTCGACCTCCGGGCCGGGGCTCTCGCTGATGGCGGAGTACGCCGGCTTCGGGTACTATGCAGAGATTCCGGGCGTGATCTTCGACGTGCAGCGCGCGGGACCGTCGACGGGGTTGCCGACGCGGACGATGCAAGGCGACGTGGCCTTTGCGTACACGCTCTCGCACGGCGACACGAAGCACGTCGTGTTGCTGCCGGCCACCGTGGAGGAAGCGTACGCGTTTGCGATGGAGGCGTTCGATCTGGCCGAGCGCTTTCAGACCCCCGTCTTCGTGCTCAGCGATCTCGACCTCGGGATGAACGCGTGGATGAGCACGCCGCTGCCGTATCCAGAGAAGCCGTTCGATCGCGGAAAAGTTTTGAGCGCCGAGGACCTCGCGAAGCTCGAATCGTGGGGCCGGTATCGCGACGTCGACGGCGACGGAATTCCGTACCGCACGCTCCCCGGAACCAACCACGAGCGCGCCGGCTTCTTCACGCGTGGCACCGGCCACGACGAGCAGGCGCGGTACTCCGAGAACCCGCAGACGTGGCAGCACGGCCTGGAGCGGCTCGTTCGCAAGCACGATACCGCTCGCACGCGCGTTCCGCAGCCGGTTGCGGACGACGCGGGCCGCACGGTCGGCCTCATCGCCTACGGCACGACGCACCACGCCGTCGTCGAAGCGCGCGATATCCTCCACGACGACGGCTTCGACGTCGACTATCTTCGCGTGCGGGCTCTTCCGCTCTCATCCGGCGTCGCGAGCTTCATCGAGCGCCACGACCGGGTGTACGTCGTCGAGCAGAACCGCGACGGCCAGCTCTACGGGATCTTGCGCACCGAGCTGCCGGCGAATCTCGTCTCCCGCGTCCATTCCATTCGCCACTACAACGGCGTGCCGATCGACGCGTACGCCGTTGCGCAGCCGCTCCTGGCCGCGGAGCGTCAGCCCGCCTGAAGGTAACCATACATTCATGAGTACGACCAACCTCAACATCATCGGTCTCGCGCGCGACGTGTACAAAGGCTTGCCGACGACGCTGTGCGCCGGCTGCGGCCATAACTCGATCACGAATCACCTCATCAAGGCGCTGTACGAGTTCGGCGTCGAGCCGCATCGCCTCGCGAAGATGAGCGGCATCGGCTGCTCGTCGAAAACGCCCGCCTATTTCGTCGAGCAGGCGCACGGGTTCAACGGCTTGCACGGCCGCATGCCTTCGGCCGCCACGGGCGCCAAGCTCGCGAACCGCGAGCTTCTCGTTTTGGGCGTCAGCGGCGACGGAGACACCGCGTCGATCGGCCTCGGCCAGTACTGTCACATGATTCGCCGCAATCTCGACTGCACGTATCTCGTCGAGAACAACGGGTGTTACGGATTGACCAAAGGGCAGTTTTCCGCTACTGCCGACGCCGGGTCCAAACAGAAGAACGGGAAGATCAACGAGTTCACTGGGATCGATCTGTGCGGCCTCGCCGTCGAGCTCGGCGCGTCGTTCGTCGCGCGCTCGTTCTCGGGCGACGGCAAACAGTTGGTCCCGCTCTTGCAGGCGGCGTTCGCGCATCGCGGCACCGCGATTCTCGACATCGTGAGCCCGTGCGTCACCTTCAACGATCACGTCGGCTCGACGAAGAGCTACGCGTACGTGAAGGAACACGGTTTCGCCCTGCACACGCCGGACTTCATCATCGGCAGCAAGGAGATCGAAGTCGAGTACGAACCCGGAGCCGTCCAGGACATCGCCTTCGAGGACGGGTCGCACGTCTTGCTGCGCAAGCTGGAGCGCGACTACGATCCGACGAGCCGCCTCGGCGCGCTTGCGGTGATCGACGAAACGCGCGAACGCGGAGAGCTCGTCACCGGATTGCTCTACGTCGACACGGCCGCACGGGATCTCTGCGAGCGCGAGCAGTTGACGCAGACGCCGCTCGCGCATCTGAAGGAAGACGACTTGCGCATCAGCCGTGAAGAGTGGGCTCGACTGACGGCGCCGCTGGCATAGGCCCTTCCCTGCGTCGCAGGACGACGAAGCCATAGTACGCAGGTACGGCGACGACGAAGAGGCCGAGCGTCACGAGCGCGTCCAGGAACGACGCGACGTAGGTGGTTACGACGACTGCAATCGCCGCGAAGAGGAAGAGCGCGGTGCTGTACGGGTGGAGCGGCACGACGAAACCGGGGCGCGCTTCTTGCCGCGCGCGGTCGCGTGCGCGAAAGACGAAGATGGCGATTGCGGCGAGTGCGAAGAACACGTAGTCGACCGAGATCACGTAGTTGAGGATCTCCGTGTAGCCTTTCCAGAGCGTGATGAGGATTGCAGCCGCGCCCTGAAGCGCGATGGCGACGACCGGCACGCGCGTCTTGGGATGCAGCCAACCGATTTGACGGAAGAAGATGCCGTCTTTCGCCATCGCGTGGTAGACGCGCGGAGAGACGAGAATCTGATTGCTTAAGAAACCGAGCGTCGAGAGCGCGATGAGCGCAGCGATGAGTTGCGCGCCGCGCGATCCCAGCAGCGCGCGCAGCACCTCCGAAGCCGGAGCGTCGGTGTGCATCAATCCGGCGGGGCCGAGCACGCGCAGACACACCACGTTGACGAGCAGGTAGAGCACGACGACGCCGCTGACGCCCCACAGCATGCCGCGCGGAAGCGTTCGCGTCGGCTCCTTGAGCTCGCCCGTCATGAAGCTCGACGTCTGCCACCCGCTGTACGCGAAGAGCACCGCGATCATCGAGACGGCCATCGCGCCGAGCAGGGAGAGCGCCGCTCCGGAGGCGGCGACGGGCGCGGCAGCGCCCGCGGTGGGATGCGCGAGAAACCCGGCCGCGATCAACCCGGCGATCGCGACGATTTTCAAGACCATGAAGACGTGCTGGAGATTGCTTCCTTCGCGGACGCCGAGACAGTTGACGAGGGTGAAAACCGCGAGAACGGCGAGCGCGAGCAGCGTCGGATCGACGTTGATGCCGGTAAGCGGTTGGAAGTATCCGGCAAACGTCAGCGCCGCCGCCGCCATGCCGCCGCTCTGCGAGACGAGCAGCAGCGTCCAGCCGTACATGAAGGCGACGATGGGGTGAAAGGCTTCGCGCATGTACGCGTACAGGCCGCCGTCGTGCGGCCGGCGCGCGGCCAGCTCGGCGAAGACGAAGGCGCCGAGTAGGGCAACCGCACCGCCCGCGACCCAGACGGCGAGCACCGCCCACCCTTGGTGTACGATTTTTGCGACGACCGAAGGATTGCGAAAGATGCCCGAGCCGATGATCCCGCCCATGACGATGAGCGCGGCATCGCGCGTTCCGAGCTTGCGCAGCAACGTTGCGTTCGGGCCGCCGGGTAACAAAGGTTCCCGAGTGCTACGGATGCGAAATCCCCCTGCATGATCGTCATAGCCGCGCTCCTGGCCATGCTGCTTGCTCCGCTCACGGTCGCTCAGGCAACCCCCGTGCCCTTGACCGTTCCGCCGACCGTCGCTCCGCTGCCGCCCGCTACGGACACGCTGAACGGCGGACCCTGCTTGGATTCACCTCGCTCGGTGCCTCATGTCCTGCAAGAACCGGTCGTTCGCGAAATGCAGATCGTGCGCATCGACCGCGTCGTCTCGACCGCGACGATGACGCGGGACAACGTCATCGGCTTCCTCTACACGACCGACGACGGCACGACGTGGCTCGGCCAGCGCTCGCCGGATTACATGTCGGCTGCCAACGCACGTGAGATCAACCACGTGTTGGCATCGACGCGCGTCTCGCCGCTCGATCCGGATGCGTTTCCGCCGACCATGCGATACGGCGTGCCGGTTCGCGCGGACCGCTTCTTCCGCGTCCAAATTCCCGAGCGGGCAATGGTACCGCTGCGCATTCGCTTCGACGCGTGCGTCGCGTGGCCGCAGGGACGCCCGCTTCCCGACCCGACGTTCTGACGGCCGTCGGGCCGGCGCTGCATCTGCGCGCCGCCCAGGCGGGTATTGATAGAAAGAGATGGATTTCGTGATCCGCTCGCGGACGATTGCTTTCGAGCCGAACGCCGACGTCTTCGTCGACGACGCGCGCTCGTCGGTCGTCGTTACCGTGGAACTTGCAGGTGCGGACCCTGAGAGCTTGCGCGTCGAGATCGACGACGAGCGGCACCTCGTCATCTCGGGGAACCGCCCGCGCGGCACGCGATCGTCGGGATCGTGCGTGCAGAAAGAGATTTCCTACGGAGAGTTCAGCAAGCGCATTCACCTTCCGGTTGCCGTCGAGTACGACGGCGCCGCGGCGACGTACGGCGACGGCGTCCTCGTCATCGCCCTGCGCATCTCGCAGACGGCGTACCGGCCTACCGAGCGCACGGAGATACGGATGATCGTCAAGCGGGTACCATTCTAGTGGCGTCGCGTAAGAGAGACGCGCAAAACGGCATCCCCGTGGGTTCGATCGGGATTCTGCCGTTGCAGGACGCCGTGCTCTTCCCGAACACGGTGATTCCGCTGGCCGTCGTCAAGAAGCCGGGGATTCAGCTCGTCGAAGAGGCGCTGCGCGAAGGCAAGGCGATCGGCTTGTGCGTGTTGCGCGACCGCGACATCGAGAATCCCGTTTCGCAAGACGTGCATCGCGTCGGCACGATCGGCGTCATTCAAAAGATGCTGAAGGTTCCCGACGGCACGCTGCGATGCATCGTGGCCGGCCAACAGGTTTTTCACGTCGAGCGGTTCACGCAAGAAGAGCCGTACATGGTTGCGAGCTACGCCGAGCTGCCCGAGGTGACGGTGGAGAACGAGGAGCTCGTCGCGATGCAGCGCAATCTCGCGGGGCTCTTCCAGAAGCTGCTCTCGTATCTGCCGCAAGCGCCGCGCGAGATGGAGATGGAGGTCCAGAACATCACGGACCCAAGCGTGCTCTCCTACTTCGTCGCCTCCACGATGCGTTTGGACACCGCCGATCGGCAGGCGTTGCTCGAGGAGCGCAACACCGCCAAGCGCATGCGTAAGCTGACGATGCTGCTCACCAAAGAGCTGGAAGTCGTCGAGCTCGGACACAAGATTCAGAGCGACATCCAGCGCGAGATGGAGAAAAACCAGCGCGAGTTCTACCTGCGCCAGCAGCTGCGCGCGATTCAGGAGGAGCTGGGCGAAGCCGATCCGCAGCAGGCCGAGGCGAACGAACTTCGCGCGAAGATCGACGAGGCGAAGATGCCCGAGGAGGCGCGCAAGACCGCCGACCGCGAGCTCGAGCGTCTCTCGCGCGTACCGCAGGCATCGCCCGAGTACAGCGTGATTCGTACGTATCTCGACTGGCTCGTGCAGCTCCCGTGGAACGCGGAAACCGCGGATCACATCGATATCGAGAAGGCGCGCGCGGTTCTCGACGAGGATCACTACGACCTCGACAAGATCAAGGACCGTATCGTCGAGTATCTGGCGGTCGGCAAACTCAAGAAACGCCTGACCGGGCCGATCCTGTGTTTCGTCGGGCCGCCGGGCGTCGGAAAGACGTCGCTCGGTCATTCGATTGCGCGCGCGATGGGCCGTAAATTCGTGCGGCTCTCCGTCGGCGGCGTCCGCGACGAAGCCGAAATTCGCGGTCATCGCCGCACGTACATCGGGGCGATGCCGGGCTCGATCGTGCGTTCGATGCGCGACGCGGCCACGAAGAATCCGGTGATGATGATCGACGAGATCGACAAAGTCGGCGCGGATTTCCGCGGCGATCCTCAGTCGGCGCTGCTCGAGGTGCTCGATCCCGAGCAGAACGTGAACTTCCGCGACCACTATCTCGATTTACCGTTCGATCTTTCGCACGTGCTCTTCATCTGCACGGCAAACAGCCTCGATACGGTCTCACCTGCTCTACGCGATCGGATGGAGATCATCCAGCTCTCCGGCTATACCGAGCTCGAGAAAATGCAGATCGCCAAGCGATATCTTCTCGAAAAGCAGCGCATCGCCAACGGCGTCAGAGACGCACAAGCCCACATCGGCGATGCCGCCCTGCGGACCATCATTACCGAGTACACGCGCGAGGCGGGCGTGCGCAACCTCGAGCGGCAGATCGGAACCGTCTTTCGCAAGGTAGCCCGCAAGATCGCCTCCGATCCGCGGTACAAGGCGCGCGTCAAGCCCGAGAATTTGAACGAGTATCTCGGCAAGCAGCGCTTCTTCAACGAGGCGCGCCGGCGCATCGCGTCGATCGGCGTCGCGACGGGCATGGTGGTGACGCCGGTCGGCGGCGACATCGTCTTTATCGAGACGCAGGCGATGCCGGGAACCGGCAAAGTCTCACTCACGGGGCAGCTCGGCGACGTCATGAAGGAGAGCGCACACGCGGCGGTCTCGTTCCTGCGCTCGCGCTCGAACGAACTCGGCCTACCGGAGGATTACTTCGCGAAGCACGACTTGCACGTTCACGTGCCGGCGGGTGCGACGCCGAAGGACGGCCCGTCGGCAGGCATCACGATCGCGACGTCCATTTCCTCCGTGCTCATGGCGATCAAGGTCGATCCCGCGGTCGCGATGACCGGAGAGATCACGCTCACGGGTCAGGTGCTGCCGATCGGCGGGCTCAAAGAGAAAGTGCTCGGTGCGAAGCGTGCCGGCATCACGAAGGTGCTCTTCCCGAAGCGTAATGAGGTCGACCTCGACGACATTCCCAAGGAAGTGCGCGACACGATGGAGCTGATACCGGTCGAGCAGCTTTCCGAAGTCTTCGAGATCGCTCTCGGGAAGCGCATCATCGCGCCGACCGTATTCGAGAGCGGCCGCCGCGCGAACAACGTCGTGCCGATGCACCGCAACGGTGCGGTGAAGCGCAATCGCATCCACCAGCACCGTCGAAAGGTGCGCCGCTAGACTCCTAGGCTCCTAGAGTACCCGCGTGGAGGCTAGACTTGTTGGCGATCGAGAATCGGTTTGATCAGCGGCTTCACTAAATCCGGCAACCTGCTGTAGATCGCGCTGTCGACGCGTTGATTCTGTTGCGCCAACATCGCAACGAGATGCGATTTGTGAAGATCGGAACGTACCTGCGTCGAGAGTGGAAAGAGCAGCGCGACGAAGAGCACCACCCAGAGTAGGATCGCACCTTTCGCGAAGCCGACGATGCCGCCGCCGACCGCGTTGCCCGCGCCGAGCACGGGAAGGCTCGTGTACCGCGAGATGATCCACAGCAAGACGATGATCACGCCGTAGACGACCAAACCGCTGACCACGAGGCCGGTGATGTGCGCGGATCCGGCGTTCATCTTGAGCGTCTTCTCGAAAATCGAATCGAGCATACCGTTGTAGTAAAACGGCACCGCAAGCGCGAGAAGAACGGCCACCACGCCGCCGAGTTCGGAGAGCAAACCGCGCGCGAAACCTTTGATGGTCGCAATCGCCAGCACCGCGATGATGACGACGTCCGGCCAGCCGACATATCCATTCATACTCGTACCGTAGCCCCCAATCGTTTGTGGAGTGCTTCGACGGCCCGGGCGACGGCGGCGTCCGCCTCTTCGTCCGTGATCGTGCCGTCGAAGCGGCGCATCGTTGCCCGCACGGCTAAACTCTTCCGGCCTCGTTCAACCTGTGGGCCGCGATACTCATCAAAAACACGCACGGCCGTACAGATATCTCCGATGGCCTGCGTGGTGGTTGCTTCGACGCTCTCAGCGCTTACCTCTGCCCCGACCGAGAGAGCGAGGTCCCGGTAGGTCGAAGGGTAGCGCGAGGGAGGCCGATATCGCGGCACGAGGGGCTCGGGCAGCCGGTCCAGGCGAATGGACCCGGCGTAGAGCGCAAAGGGGGCGGCATACGCCCGTTCTTCACGGGGATCGACGCGTCCGAAGGCCGCTACGGGAACGTCGTCGACGAGCAGCGCCGCGCACTTCCCGGGGTGCAATCCGCGCCGCTCGGCCCGCTCGACGCGCGGACGACGCCCCGTGAGGACGCGTACCAGCGTCTCGATGTCGCCCTTGCAGCGCAGAAACTCGACGTCGCGCCACGGCGGCTCGCCGCTGCGCTCGACTGCGACGGCGAAGGCGAGAACGGGAGTTTCGGCGACGAGACCGCCTTCGTCGGCGAAGACGTGGCCGATCTCGAACAGGCGGTAGGGGTGGGCGAGGCGCGCGAGCTGCGCGAGGAGCGCGGGAGCTATCTCGGTGCGAAGGTAGCGGTGATCTTCGGAGAGTGGATTGCGCAGCTCGACCGCATTGTCGCTGCGCGCGCCGAGCAGCGAGTACGTGATCGTTTCGTGATATCCGAGCGCGCACATCGTGCGTGCCGCACCTGCTTCGAGCTCGTACTCGCGACTCGAAATCTCGTGCGACGCGACCGTCGGCATCGCCGCTACGATTGCGTCGTAGCCTTCCATGCGCGCGACCTCTTCCACGAAATCCGCTGCGATGGCGAGATCGTTACGCCACGCCGGAGCGCCGATCTCGAGATGCCCGTCGCTTGCCACGACGCTGCACCCGAGTGCGGTGAGGTCGCCGGCAATGCGCGCGTCGTCGAGTGTGATGCCGAGCAGCCGCGTGACGTCGTCTCGCCGCCGCGAGACGGCGGCGCGCGGCGTGGCCTGCTCTCCGGCGGCGACCGGTGCGTACGCACGGGCGCCCATGCCGAGGAGCATCTGTGCCGCGCGCGAAGCGGCAATCTCCGCGAGCGCCGGAGCGAGCGACTTCTCGTGCCGCGTCGACGCCTCGGTGCGCAAACCGAAGAGCTGCGCCGTGCGGCGTACGCGCGCTCCCGCGAAGGTGGCCGCCTCGAGCAGAATCGCGGTCGTTTGGGCCCCGACTTCGCTCGCGGCCCCTCCCATCACGCCCGCTAGGCCCAAAGCGCCCTGCTCGTCGGCAACGACCAGCGCCGCGGGAGTCAGCCGACGCTCGATGCCGTCGAGCGTTAGGAGCCGTTCTCCCGGGCGCGCGTCGCGCACGATGAGTCGTTGCTCCGCGACGTGCGTCGCGTCGTAAACGTGTAGTGGCTGGGCCGTTTCGAGCATGACGTAGTTCGAAACGTCGACGACGTTGTTGATCGGTCGCACTCCGCAGAGCGCGAGGCGCACGCGCGTCCGCGCCGCGCCGAGCGTCGCGCGCAGCCCGTCGAAGCGCTGGAGAACGAAGTGCGAGCAATCCGAGGATTCGAGTGCGACGCGCGCAAGCGGCTCCGGTTCGCCTCTGCCCGGGTTCTCGAACGACGGTAAACGCAACGGAACGCGATACGAAGCGGCGAGCTCGCGCGCCAGTCCGATTACCGACATCGCGTCGACGCGGTTGCCGGTGATCTCGACGTCGAGGACGTCGTCGGCGAGCCCGAGCAGCGCGACGACGTCCTCGCCCGGCGTCGACTCCGCATCGAGTTGCATGATGCCGTCGGCTTCGAACCACTCGGGCGGCAGCGCGAGCTCGTCGGGCGAGCAGAGCATTCCTTCCGAGGCGATGCCGCGCATCGTTCGCCGCTCGATTTGCAGGTGCGGCAAGCGCGCGCCGATCGTCGCGACCGGCACGACCTGGCCGGCGGCGACGTTCGTTGCCGCCGTCACGATCGTCAGCGGCGCGTCAGCGCCGGCGTCGACGCGACAGAGGTTCAGACGATCGGCGTTCGGATGTCGCTCGAGCGAAGAGATCCGCCCGACGACGACGTTCTCGATCGCGGGGCGGCGCACGATCTCCGCGACCGGAAAGCCCAGCATCGCGAGACGTTCGGCAATCGCTTGCGACTCCGCGGGTACGTCGACGTACTCGCGCAGCCAGGAAATCGGGATGCGCATCTACGCGAGCTGCTCGAAGAAATCCGGATCGCCGTCGACGAATCGACGAACGTCGTCGACGTCGTATCGCACGAGTGCGAGTCGCTCCGCGCCGAAGCCGAACGCCCATCCCGAAACGACCTCGGGGTCGTACCCTACCTCGCGCAGCACGTTCGGATGTACCATGCCCGCGCCGCCGAGCTCGATCCATCCCGAGCCGCCGCACATGCTGCAGGCGCTCGCGCGGCCGCCGCACTTCGGGCACGTCGTGTCGACCTCGGCGCTCGGTTCCGTGAAGGGAAAGAACGACGGCCGGAAGCGCACCTGCTGGTACGCTCCGAAGAGCGTGCGGCAGAGCCCGGTCAGCATCCCTTTGAGATGTCCGAAGTGCACGCCGGACGCGACGAGCAGTCCTTCGATTTGATGGAATTGGAAGAGGTGGCGGGCGTCAACCGCGTCGCGCCGGTAGCACCGCCCGGGTGCGACGATTGCCACCGGCGGTGGATGCAGCTGCATCGTGCGAATCTGCATCGGCGACGTATGCGGCCGCAAGAGCAGCGAGTCGTTGACCCAGAACGAATCGAAGCCTTCGCGGGCCGGATGCTCCGGCGGAATGTTGAGTGCGTCGAAGTTGTAGTAGTCCGGCTCGACCTCAGGACCCAGCACGACCGCGAAGCCGTGACGTTCGAAGTATCCGCAGGCGTCTTCGATCACGCGGCGCACCGGGTGCAGCGATCCGAACTGCGGCGGCGTCCCTAGAAACGTGACGTCGATGCGTTGCTCGAGAGACGCCTCGACGTCGCGCGCTTCCAACTGCGCGTGCCGCTCTTGCAGAAGCGCTTCCATCACGGCGACGGCGTCGTTGATCTCCTTGCCGGCACCGGGGCGCCGTTCGGGCGGGAGCTTTCCAATGCTCCGCCGGATCGTCGTGACCTCACCGTTGCGTCCGAGATACGCAACGCGCACCTCGTCGAGTGCTCGCTCGTCAGCGGCGGCCTCGACGGCAGCTGCAAATCGCTCTCGCAGGGCGCTCAGAAGCGTTGCTAGCTCGATCATCCTAAATGAAAAGGCCCGGCATCATGCCGGGCGCTTTCTTGAAGCTCCTCGAGACCTCTTCGTGGGTTCAGCTCGGGCTCGGCGCGGCGTGTGTCTGTCGATACGCCAGATAGGCGTTGATCGACCCCGTTTGAGCGAAGAGTTTCCAGAAGAAATCGCAGGTTGCCATTGGGCGTCTGGTCTCCTTCTTTGCACCGCTAGCTCCGGCACGACGGTCCGGAATGGGGTGAGTATACCACGCGCTCCGGAGGCCCGGTAGTCTTGACAATCCGCCGATAATTCGCCTCAGGGCAGGGGGCGGCGGCTCGCTTCGTAGAGAGCGATGGAGCCCGCCACGGCGGCGTTGAGGCTCTCCGTACTCCCGTGCATGGGAATGCATACCGTGGTCGTGCAGAGAGCGGCCCAGGGCCCGAGGCCGCGGCGTTCCTGGCCCACCAGGAGCAGCCTGGGAGCGGCCGGCAGATGCCAGACGGGCGAAGCGCCGTCTCCCGTGAGACCGGCTACCGGAAGCGAGCCCGCGGCCTTTGCTACCTCGTCAGGGCCGGCGACGGCGAGGGGAAGGCGAAAGAGCGAACCTGCCGCTGCCCGGACCACCTTTGGGTGGTACGGGTCGACGCCGCGCCGTCCGAAGACCACGCCCGTGGCCCCAAAGGCTTCGGCCGCCCGCAGGAGCGTGCCGGCATTGCCGGGGTCCGCGAGGTCGGCGAGCACCAGCACCGTGCCGGCAGCATCGAAGATGGCACGCAGGGTCGCCGGCGTCCGGCGAGCGAGGGCGACGATGCCGGTTGGCGACTCGACGTCCGAGAGGCGCTGCGCGGCGCGCGCGCCGACGGACCAGATGTGAATGCCCGAACGCTCCGCCTCCCGAAGGAGCGGCGTCGCCTCGTAGGCGGCTTGCGTGACGTAAATCTCGTCGATCGCGACGCCACTGCGAAGCGCCTCTCGCAGCAGGGTCGGACCCTCGAAGAGGAAGCGGCGTGCGCCGGCGCGCCCCTTGGGCGAGAGCAGCGCGCGTGCCGCAGCTAGCCGCGGCGCACGCTCTCCCAGTCGCGGCGGCATCGTCACGACGCGCGGCCGCGGCCCGCCGCGTAGGCACGCGTCGCGATGAAGACGAGCGCGGCGGCTATGGCTGCGAGCGCGTCGGCTACCTTGTCGTTGAAGTGATGCGGGAAGAGGGCCCCGGCGGCGATGTTCGCGCCGTAGACCGCGATCGCGAGCAGGACCAAGAAGTACGCGAGCCATCCAAGCTCTGCGAGGATTGATTGCCGCCGCACCGCATGAGGATACCATGGCGCAAGAGCTTCCGCAGATCCTGTCGTCGCAGATCGCCTTCGCGGGACCGGTCTTTCGCGTGCGCGTCGACGAGCTGCGCTACGAGGACGGGAGCACGCACCGCTACGACGTCGTCGAGCATGCCGGTTCGTTCGGCGTCATCGCGCTTTTCGCACCGAACGAAATCGTGCTCGTGCGGCAATACCGTCACCCGGTACGGCGGTTTCTCTGGGAGATTCCGGCCGGCACGGCCGACGGGGCAGAGGCGCCGGTCGACGGCGCGTTGCGCGAGTTGGCCGAGGAGACCGGCTATCGGGCGGGGCGAATACGCCCGCTCTGCACGGCGTTCACGACCCCCGGCTTCTGCGACGAGATCATGCATTTTTTCGTTGCAGAAGATTTGCGCCCCGGAACGCAATCGCTCGACGAGGACGAGCGCATCGAGGTCGGCCGCTTTACGCTCGAACGAGCGCGCGATCTTCTGGCGGCGGGAGAAATTGCCGATGTAAAGACTCTGCTAGCTTTGCAGTGGATGGGTACCGGAGGGGGTGAACTCGCCTTTGGAACGGTCGATAGGAGATATTGACCGCACCCGCCGGGGTGCAAACCGGAGGAAGAGATCGTGGAAATCCCGGGTGACATCGACGCCGTTCTCAAGCGTATCCTGAACGGCACGCGCCCGGTCGCGAAGAGCGACCGCTCGGTGCTCGCGGCCGAAGACGAGGCGTATCTCGCCTCGCTCATCGACGCGATTCGCACGGGCCGCAGAGCCGTGCTCATCGTGGAAGACGCCGACGAACGGCTGCGCTACATGTTCAGCAACGCATCGCCGGCGGAAGCCGTCGCGATGCTCGGCAAAGTCACCGAAGCCACCGGCCGCCGCATCGCGGAATCAGATATGTAGATCGCGCGTGCCCAAAAGATGCTACGGCGTAAAAGAAATGAAGTCTATTTTTCCGTTCGGGGTGAGCGTCAGACGGTAGTGGCGTTCGCCGTTTGCGAACTGCACAAGGAACTCGTACGTCGTCGTACCGTCCTGCGCCGGAGCGCTCGAGATGGGAACGATGGATTCGACGCGGCCGAGCCGGGCGATCTGCGCCCGGCGCACGACATCGTCTGAAAGATACGCGCTGAAACCGGACGTAAGCTG
>DAHXOK010000048.1 GCA_027364935.1 Vulcanimicrobiota bacterium
GCGTTGCTTCTCTTCCATCAGTACATCGAGAGCCGCGCGACGTGGCTGGCGGCCGTCGGGGCTGGGTACTTTTTTTCCGGGCTCTTCATCATCGGATATCTCCTCACGTTCCCACACGTCTTTTCGCCGAGCGGATACTTCGGAGCGAACGAGCAGACCGCGCTCTCGCTGTGGTGCGTTTGGCACGCCGGCTTCCCACTTGCAATGATCGCTGCAGCGGCGATGAAGCGCTCGTCGCTGTACGAACGTTCGCCCAAGAGTGCCGCTACAACGTTGGTCGCCATCCTTGCGGCGAGCACGCTGACCGCCGCGGCTTGCGTCTACTTTTTCTCCCGATACGCGGCGGCACTCCCTACGCTTCTGAACGACCGCGGCTTCACGCCGCTGATGGTCGGTGCCGTGCTTCCGCTGGTCTGCGTGCTCGACGTGCTCGCACTCTTGATGCTCACGAGATCTCGACCATCGACGACCGTAGAGCTCTGGCTTCCCATCGCCGTGCTCGCTTCGATGCTCGACGCCGTCATGGGAGTTATCGGGCAGCGATACTCGATCGTTTGGTACGTCGGGAAGTCTTTTGCCGTGACCTCTTCGAGCATTATGGTGACGGTTTTCTTAACGGAACTCGCCGCGATGGCGAGGGCACTCGCACGCTCCAATCGCGAACTCCACGCGCTCTCCGAACACGTGGCAAAACACGACGCCGTGACCGATTTGCCGAATCGACGGCACTTCGAGGAGCAGCTTCGCGAGGCGCTCGTCCGAGCGCGCGAACGGAACGCGCTCACCGCGGTACTTCACGTCAATCTCGATCGCTTCGGAACGGTGAACGAGGCGCTGGGAACGGCTGCCGCGGACGAGCTGCTCCGCGAAATTGCTCGCAGAATCCAGTCGTCGGCGCGAGGACGGCTCGTCGGCTGCGCCGGCGGTGACGAGTTCCTAATTCTCCTGTCCGAGGTCGATCCCGAGATCGGCGCAAGCACCTTGGCTACCGCGATCTTGGCGAAGCTTCGTCAATCGTATTTTGCCGGCGGGCAGCGCGTCTTTCTGTCGGCCAGCGTCGGCATCGCCATCGCCCCGAGCGACGCCCAAAAAGCCGACGAGCTTCTCGCAGCAGCGGCGACCGGAGCGGACTTAGCCAGGCGCGACGGCGGGAACCAGCTACGCTTCTATTGCTCGACGATGCACGACGCCGCCGTCGCTCGGATCACCATGGAAGCGGATATGCGCGCGGCACTGCGACGGCGCGAGTTCCGCATCGCGTACCAGCCGATCGTCGACATCGTTACACGCCGCGTCGTCAGTGCAGAGGCACTGTTGCGTTGGCAGCATCCGCGGCTGGGGTTGCTGCCGCCGGATGCCTTCATTCCGGCAGCCGAGCAAAACGGTATGATGGTTCCGATCGGCGCCTGGGTGCTCGAAACCGTCGTGGCACAGGTGCGGCGCTGGCGGGACAACGGCATGGCGATGCCGGTGGCCGTCAACGTCTCCGTCCGCGAGTTCCAGGATCCGGCATTCTACGATCGTCTCTCGGCTGCGCTTTGCCGTCACTCCCTCGAACCACGCCTGATCACCATCGAGATCACGGAATCGCTTGCAATCGACGACAGCAAGCAGACGCAGCAAACGCTCGCGCGCTGCCGCGAGCTCGGCGTAGGCCTTTCCCTCGACGACTTCGGAACGAGCTACGCATGCCTGGCAAACGTGAAGCGCCTTCCGATCGGCGCGCTCAAGATCGACAGAGGCTTCGTACGCGACGTCGCGACGAGCCGCACGGATGCGGCGATCGTCACGGCAATTCTCGGCTTCGCGAAGAGTTTGGAGCTGACGGCCATCGCAGAAGGAGTCGAAACGCGCGAACAACTGCAGTGTCTTCGTACGGCGGGATGCGCTTACGCACAGGGGTATCTCTTTGCCAGGGCGCTGCCTGCCGCCGAGTTCGAGTCATACGTGCGGGGCGATGGCGGCGGTAACACCGCGTCGCTCGCCTCGGCCTGACCCAGACTTCGAACTGTTACTCTTCTCCGTCGAAATAGTCGAGCGATTCGGAACGAATCACCCGTCGTTCCGGGGATCGGACGATCCATTTGTCGCTGTCCGGATAGTGCGTCGATTCGCCGATCGGGTTGTCCGCGACAACGTAGACGACGAGCTCATCGGAGCCGCCGTTGACGATCTGATGCGGCTCGCCCGGCTCGAAGATAAACGCGTCGCCCGGGACGATCTCCGTTCGCCCGCCTTCGTGACGGACGATGCCCCTGCCGGAGATCACGTGATAGAACTCCCACTGTGCGCTGTGCGAGTGGTAGGGATACGGTGCCTTACCCGGCGGAACGCGCAGAATCTCGACGTCGAACGGGTGCCGTTCGCGCATGTCGGTCGAGAGCGGTTTGCGACCGAGCGCCTCCGAGACTTGGACGCCTCGCCCCGAGAACGTTCCCTTCGGTGAGGCCCACGCACGCGGAGCGACGTCGTTGGTATTCATTTTGTGCATCGTCCGCGCCCTTCGCTTATGGGTTTGCGGGAAGCCTGCACGAGCAGAAGCGCCGACGGCGACGAGCGGACGAGCGTCAGTAGACGCGCACGTCGATGACGCCCGCGGCTTCGAGCGCGGATCTCGCGCCCGGCGCGTCGTCCCGGCCGCAGGAATAGACGATGACGTATCGGCCGCCGGCAATTGCGTCGTTGTATCCCTCGGCGTCTCCGCGCGGAATCGCGGCGTCTGCGAAGTAGTCGCGCACGCGCGGGTGAGAGAAGGCCGCCAGCGAGACCCGCCCGCCTAGACCCGGTACCGTCGTTCCCCCGAAGTCCGGGAGCACGCCCGTGCCCCGCGTCATCGCATGTGCGAGATCGCGATCGGCAAGCGACGCAACGCGCACGAACGAGAACGGTGATTCGTCGTACTCGGGCTTTGATGTCAGAACCTTGAGGTTCGCCGGGTCGACTGCCGCGGCGGCAATCATCGACTTCACGTATTGCGCGTCGCCGCTCGGAACGATCCCCACAACAAGAGTAGCAGCCATGTCCTCGCCTTTCCTCGCACTAAACGCTACTCGCAGCGTAGAGCACGGCTGAGAAGCAAGCGAGAAGAACTCGTGAAAGCGCGGTGCCTCGATCGTTTCCGTTAGCCGCCGGCCATGGCGCCGACGACGAGAAATGGCTCGGTCCCGCGCGCCACCGCCTCGGGAAGCGGAGCGTCGGCGGACTCGTGCGAGAGATCGTTCGCGCACGCAAAGAACCGTACGTATGCGCGACGACGCTTCGTATCTCGATCGCGGATCGTTCCTTCGAGCATGGGATAGCGCGCCTCGAGTGCGTCGAGCACCGTTCTTTGGGTCACGGGTTTTCCAACGGCGATCAGCACTTCGCCGTCGACGCGCGCCAGCGTTCGCAGGTGCGCGGGGAGCACCACGCGGATCACGGCAGCGTTTGAACCTCGACCGAGAGGACGGCGGGAAGATCGCGCACGATGCAATTCCAGGTATTGCCGGCATTCGGTGAGACGTAGACCTGGCCGCCGGTCGTGCCGAAGTAGATGCCGCATGCATCGAGTGAGTCCACGGCCATGGCGTCACGCAAGACGTTGACGTAGCAATCGCGCTGCGGCAGCCCCTGCGTCAGCGGCTCCCACTCGTTCCCGCCGGTGCGACTCCGGTACACGCGCAGCTTGCCGTCCGGCGGAAAGTGCTGGGAGTCGCTCGTGATCGGAACGACGTAGACCGTTTCCGGATCGTGCGCGTGCACGTCGATGGGAAAGCCGAAATCGGTTGGGAGATTTCCACTGATCTCGTGCCATGAGGCGCCGGCATCGTCGCTGCGCATCACGTCCCAGTGCTTCTGCATGAAGAGCGTCTGAGGCCGGCTCGGATGCATTGCAATCCGGTGCACGCAGTGGCCAACTTCGGCTTCCTCATCTGGAATCTGCGCGGAACGCAGCCCGCGATTGATCGGTCGCCACGTCGCGCCGGCGTCGTCAGAGCGAAACGCACCGGCCGCAGAGATCGCAACGAACATCCGCTTCGCATTCTGAGGGTCTAAGAGAATCGTGTGCAGGCACATTCCGCCCGCACCCGGCTGCCAGGACGCCCCAGACTCGTGCGTCCGTAGGCCGGAAAGCTCTTCCCACGTGTTGCCGCCGTCGCGCGAGGCAAAGAGCGCCGCGTCCTCGGCGCCGGCATAGACCGTATCGGGATCGTCGAGCGACGGCTCCACGTGCCAGATGCGCGTGAACTTCCACGGACGCTGCGTGCCGTCGTACCACTGATGCGTCCCGGCATCGCCGTCGTACGCAAAAGCGCTCCCGACCGGCTCCCACGACGTTCCGCCGTCGCTCGAGCGTTGCAGCACTTGTCCGAACCACCCGCTCGACTGCGACGCATAGATGCGACTCGGATCCGCCGGAGAGCCTTTTACGTGATAGATTTCCCACCCGGCGAAGTGCGGCCCGGCGACGTCCCATCGCTCGCGCTTGCCGTCGGATGAGAGAACGAACGCGCCTTTGCGCGTTCCCACGAAGACTCGGACGCTGCTCATGGGCGCGCCCTTCGCGGCCATCGCGCCCCGTGCCTGGCCGGGATACGCGTGCGGCTTGCGAAGTTCTTAGCCAATGCGCCTGCGCGTAACCCTCGCTCTCTTCTACGTCGTCTTCGCATGGGCTCTCAATACCGTATTGGTGAAGCTCGTGTTTGCGTACGTCGACCCTCTCGCGTTCATGGCCATGCGCTTCATCGTGATGCCGCCCCTTGCCCTTGCCATGGTTCGGCTCGCCGGCGAGCGAATGACGTTCGAGCGGCGCGACATTCCGCTCCTCGTCGCGTGCGGCGCCTGCGGGTATGGAGCCTACCAGTACTTCTGGATGCTCGGCCTCGCACACACGACCGCCTTCGCTTCGGCCCTTCTCGGCAGCCTCGCTCCGATCTTCACGCTGCTGCTGCTCGCGCTGTTACGATACGAGCGGGTGAACGCCGTTCGTTGGATCGGCGCCGGCATCGCGCTCTTCGGCATCGCCATCTTCGAAGGAGCCTTCGCCGGACGGGCAGCCGTGCGGCTCGGCGACGTGCTCACGCTTCTCGCGGCCGTGATCTTCGCGGGCTACAACGTCCTTTCGGCCAAGCTGCTCGCTCGATACTCGCCGCTCTCACTCGTTACGCTCACGATGTGCATTGGAGCCGTCATGGTGATTCCCGGCGGCATTTGGGCGATCGCGCACGCGCACTTCGCGCATATGCCGTGGCGCGTCTGGGCGATCTTCGCATACGCGGTGTTCTTTCCGATTCTGCTCACCTACCCGGTCTGGACGTGGGCGATCGGGCGCATCGGGCCGGCGCGCGTTTCCCTCTTCTCCTACCTCGTGCCGATCCTCGCCGGCCTGTTCTCGCTTCCGCTCCTTCACGCCGCCATCACGCGTTACGAGATCGCGGGAAGCCTCGTCTGCATCGCCGGCATGATCGTCGCGACCGCGCTCGCGCGCTTCTCGATTACTCAGTGGTGGGCGTCGCGAACCGTGGGCATAGAACGTTAAGAGGGGGCTCGCAACGTGCGAGCCCCCTCTCGATTCGATCGTGCAGATGCGTTAGTACGGGCAGTAGTAGCCATACTGGGGATCGTAGTAGGGCACCCACTCGTAGCCGTCCCAATACTGGCAGACGTCCGGTGATACTTCGTAGACGAAGACGTCGATGCCGTTGAACGGGAACCAGAAGCCGTAGTGCCCGCCCCACCAGAGCCACGATGCGTTGTCCCAGTAGTTGTGCCAATAACCATCGTACCAGCGCCCGCTGTCCTCGTCTTCCCAACGGCCGCCGTACGCCTCGGGATTACGCACGTAGTAATTATTGACGGTGCGGTGTCCGAAGTACCCGGTGCGATCTCCGCCGCCGGTGTAGCCGCCGTGGTTGTAGGTGCCGGGATTGCCGCGATAGCCGCCGGTGTAGCCCCCGCGGTTGTAGTTTCCCGGATTGCCGCGATAGCCACCACCACCACCGCCACCGCCGGGATTGCCGCGATAGCCGCCACCGCCGCCGCGGTTACCGCCGTCGCCACCGCGTCCACCGCCCGAGTAGGACTGGCCCCCTCCTCGATCTCCGCCATGCGGCTGCGCGGCAGCCGGTGCCGCCGCCAACAGCAAGCCTGTGGCAAAGGCGACGCTCAGCGCCTTGGTCACGTAGGCGGATATGCGATCTGCTTCCATCGGAGTGCCTTTCTGCGGCCAAGGGGCCATGCGCGAGATAATCTATTCAGCTCAACGTGAGCCGGGCCTCAAAGGTTCACTGAAAGACCGGGCGGTTTCGCAGGAGTGCAACCGGGCGCCCCGTACGTTCTCCGGGGAAGGCGTCGGGCTCTGGAGAGCGCGCGACTTCGCTATCTCTCGGAGCGGGGCATTTGGGTACTTCGTGATGATGAAGCCGGACGACGAAATCGCATTCCTGCGCGCGCGCGACGACAGCCGCGTCAAGTATCGCCAGATCAAGAACCTGACGGCTCTCAAAGAGGGTCTCGCCGGGGTTGCACCGGTTCACCCGATTCTCGTGGCAGACGTCAAGGCGCTGCCGGGAATCGTGGGCCTGTTCCAATTGCACGGGCAGACGTTGCGGCGTCTACAGGAGCGCTACCCCGAAGAGGAGCGGATCGGGCAGGCGCTATCGCTCTGGGAGGACTGTTATCGTAGCTTAGCCGTGTAGCGAACATGACGATCGAAACGATCGAATCGCACACGCAAGGCATGCCGACACGCCTGGTGGTGGGTGGCATCGGCGAGATTCCCGGAGAGACCATGTTCGAGCGTCGCGAGTACGCGCGCGAGCATCTCGACGGCCTTCGCCGCTTCCTGATGTACGAGCCCCGCGGCCATGGCGCGATGTCGGGAGCGATCCTCCTAACGCCGTGCGATCGGCGTGCGGACGTCGGCGTGCTCTTCATCGAAGTGACGGGCTTTCTCCCCATGTGCGGCCACGGAACGATCGGCGTCTGCACGGTGCTCGTCGAGCGCAGACTCGTCGCCGTACACGAGCCGGAGACAACGATCGTGCTCGACACGCCGGCCGGTCTCGTCCGGGCGAGCGTCGCCGTTCGGGGCGGCCGAGCGAAGAGCGTCACGCTGACGAATGTTCCGTCGTTTCTGGCTCTGCGCGACGCCGTCGCCGACGTCGAAGGTTTCGGTGCGCTCGCGTTCGATCTCGCGTACGGCGGAAACTTTTACGCAATTCTTCCCGCCCACAGCGTCGGCCTAACGCTCGCGTTGCATGAAGCCCCCGACATCATCGACTGCGGGATGCGGGTCATGCGCGCCGTTCGCAAGCAACACGCCTTCGAACATCCGGTCGAGCGACGCATCGCGGAGCTGCGTCACGTGCTCTTCACCGCTCCGGCCGACGGCGATGCCGACGCCAAAGGCGCCGTCGTCCTGCATCCCGGCACGCTCGACCGGTCGCCGTGCGGCACGGGCACGAGCGCTCGAATGGCGCAGCGGTACGTTCGCGGAGAGCAGCGTCTGGGAGAGGCGTTCGTGCACGAGAGTTTTCTCGGAACGTCGTTTCTCGGACATCTGGTCGATGAGGTACCGCTCACGCAGAGCGTGCGGGCCGTCGTGCCGACCATTCGTGGCAGCGCGTGGATAACCGGCGAGGCGCGTTACGTGCTCGATCCCGACGATCCGTTTCCACACGGATTTTCCATACCGATGGCGTAAGGGGACCCCAAGTGTCGCGCTTCGCCGGAGTCTACGTCGCCGTTATCACGCCGTTTACGCACGACGATCGCGTCGACGAGGCGAGACTGCGCGCGCACGTCCGTTGGCTTCTCGATCGCGGCGTTCACGGCATCGTCTCTGCGGGCTCGTGCGGTGAGTACGCAGCGCTCAGCGATGCCGAGCGTACGCTCGTCGTCGAAACGGTGGCGGACGTTTGCCGCGATCGCGTGCCAGTCGTCGTGGGAACCGGCGCCTCGTCGACGCGCAATGCCGTACGTTGGGCCGAGCATGCCCGGCGGTGCGGCGCCGCCGGCATCATGGCGTTGCCACCGAGTGCGTACCGCCCCAGCCGTAGCGAGATTCGTGCGTGGTACGAAGCGCTCGACGCGGTCGGCCTTCCAATCGTAGCCTATAACAACCCCTTCGATACGACGGTCGATCTGACGCCCGATCTCCTGGCAGAGCTCGCGCACGTCGAGAACCTCGTGGCCGTCAAGGAGTACTCCGGCGACGTTCGCCGCATTCCGCTCATCCTCGAGCGCACGCGTCTCGAAGTCATCGTCGGCTGCGACGATCTCGCTCTCGAAGGCCTCATTGCGGGGGCTAGCGGCTGGATCGCCGGGTTGAGCAACGTCCTCGCGAGCGAGAGCGTCGAGCTTTACGATCTCGTGCGCCGCGGTGAGTTGGAACGGGCCGCCGAGCTCTACCGCCGCCTCCTTCCGCTCTTTCGGTATGACTCGAAACCAACGTTCGTTCAAGCAATCAAGTACGCGTTCGAACTCACCGGCAATCCGGCCGGAGCAACCCGCCCTCCTCGCCTGCCGTTAGAAGACGCAGATCGTCGGACGATCTCCACAGCGCTCCAAGCCTTCCTCTCCCTTGCCGAACGCTGACGTCGTCGTCGTCGGCGGCGGCATCATCGGAACCCCCGTGGCGCTGGAGCTGCAGCGGCGCGGGTATGCCGTCATCATCGTCGAGCCGGACGCAATCGGCGCTGGAACAGCAGGCGGTAGCGCCGGCTATATTGCATGGGACGACATTTTTCCAATTCCCAATCCCAGCGTTGTCGCCGATTTGCCGCGCATGTTGCTCGACAAACGCGGCTCGTTGGTGATCAGGCCCTCGTACCTGCCGCACATGGCCGGTTGGGGACTGCGTTTTCTTGCCGCCGCACGACCCTCCCAAGTGCAGCATGCGATGGCGGCTCTTGTGTCACTGAAGCGCTTTGCCGATGAGGCTCTCTTCGACCTTGCGCGGCATGCCGGCGCGCAGCGCTACCTCGTGCGCGAAACGGTATTTCACGTTTGCCGTACCTCTAAGACATTGCAGCAGGCGGTCCGCGACCTCGAGATCGTCTCGCGTGCCGGCATTACCGGCGAGGTAATCAATGGTAGCCAGCTCCTGGCGTCGGAACCGGCTCTGGGGCAGGGCCTCGCCGGCGCGATCGCTATTGCTAACGCCGTTCGTTGCACGAATCCAGGTGCGTTCGGTGCTTCGCTCGCGCAGCATTTCATAGCGCACGACGGCATGACGCATACGGCTCGCGCTACGACGATCGAGAGCGATACGAACGGATGGCTCGTGAGAACCGGCGTCCCTGGAGAAACGCTGCGTGCGGGTCGCGTCGTTCTTGCAGCAGGCGTGTGGTCTCGTCCCATACTCGCGGCGCTAGGCTATCGCATACCACTTGAAAGCGCTCGCGGTTATCACCTCATGCTGCCAGATCCGGGAATCATGCCGCAAAGGATACTGCGATTCGACCTGGAGCACTTCGTCGCCACGCCTATGGAGGAGGGCCTTCGCCTTGCCGGCACCGTCGAGTTCGCCGGAGTCAACGCACCGCCCTCAAACTATCGCGCCGACATGCTCTTCGATATCGCCCGCGACTATCTACCCGCGCTTAACCGTAACGGTGCGGTACGCTGGATGGGGCATCGACCCTCCTTGCCAGACTCATTGCCCATTATCGCCCAACTACGCCGTCATCCCGGCATCGTCGTCGCGACCGGCCACGAGCGCCGCGGCCTTACGGAATGCGGAATCACCGCGCGCTGCGTTGCGGATCTGATCGAGCAGAAGACACCTCCGGTGGACCTCACGCCCTTTGGAATCGAAAGATTCTAACATGAGGCGGGGAGGGGTATGCCGGCCGACGATTCCCTCGTCAAGCGGTGGCTCGCGCAGGACCCAGGCGTCGCCGCACTGAGAGCGCCAACCGAGTAGTGGCTGGAAGGGTCGTTTGTCTTGGCGCGGCGTGCGTTGATCGGACTTTTCGCACGCTAGACGCGGTGCGCGAAGGAACATCGAATGCCTCGATCGTCGAGCATGGATTCGGCGGCGTCGCACGCAACGTCGCCGAAAACTTGGCAAGACTCAGCGTTGCTGTCGATCTATGCTCCGTAGTTGGGGATGACGAGGACGGCCGCGCACTCCTCGCGCAACTGCGGGAATCGGGCGTCGACATCGCGGGAATCGCCGTGTCGCGGAACGTTGCGACGCCGCAGTACGCAGCGATCGTTGCACCCGGCGGAGAGTTGTTCGCCGGCGCGGCCGACGTGCGCGCGGTTGACGCACTCACCGTCGAGGATCTCGAGCGCTGGTGGCCGCAGATCGACTCCGCCGCCTGGCTCTTTATCGACTGCAACCTCTCGCCGCCAGTCATCGCGGCGTGCATTGCGCGGCGCAGCTTCGCGCGGTGGCGGCTGGCGATCGACGGCACGAGCGTAGCGAAGGTGCAGCGATTGCCGCGCGATCTCTCCGGCGTCGACCTGCTCTTTCTGAATGAAGACGAGTTCCGCGCACTTGGCCATCCTAACGCGGGCATCGCCGCGATCTCGCGCGGTGCCGCGGGATTGCTCCTTGTCACGGACGCCGGTCGGCGCGAGTTTCCCGCATTCTCCGCGAAGCCCGTGAACGCGAGCGGCGCGGGCGACGCCCTCGCCGGGGGAACGCTGTACGGAATGTTGAGCGGAAAAGCGATTGAGAGCGCCGTAGAACTCGGTTTAGCCCTCGCCGCCTTGACGGTAGAATCCGCCGAATCCGTGCGGCAGGATCTCTCGGAAGCAATGCTTGCGTCGGTTCCTCGACTTCGCAGCCTTCGGGCGCTGCGTTCGGAATGACGATCGTGCGTTATTCGCCTGAAGTCGAGCGGGCGCGGGAGTGCAATGCTCCGGTCGTCGCGCTCGAGACGACGATCCTCTCGCACGGCATGCCGTTCCCCAGGAATCTCCAGACCGCACGAGAGATCGAGCGCATCGTGCGCGAGGCAGGCGCCGTTCCCGCAACGATCGCGGTTCTCGGCGGCCGGATCAACATCGGCCTCGACGAATCGCAACTCGAGCATGTGGCGCGGGCGCCTATGCTCAAGATCGGCCGCTCGGATCTCGCCTACGCACTCGCAACGAACGCCGACGCGGCCACGACGGTCGCGGCCACGGTACACTGCGCCGCGCTCGCCGGAATCGCCGTCTTCGCGACCGGAGGTATCGGCGGCGTCCATCGTGGTGCCGCCGAAACGATGGACGTCTCGGGCGATCTTGACGCCATCGCGAGTTCGCCGGTCGCGGTCGTCTGCGCGGGCGCGAAAGCGATTCTCGATCTTCCCAAGACGCTGGAGGCGCTCGAGACGCGCGGCGTTCCCGTCGTCGGATACCGTACCAACGAGTTCCCGGCATTTTGGAGTCGTTCGAGCGGCCTACGCCTCGCGCAGCGGCTCGACACGCCGGCAGCGATCGCCGCGCTCGTACGCGCGCAGAGCGCACTCGGATTGCGCACGGGCATCGTCGTTGCGAACCCGATCGCCGCGCAACGCGAGATCCCCGCACCGGAGATGGAACGGCACATCGCCGAGGCGATCGGCGCCGCTGCTGCGGCACGGATCGGCGGGAAAGAGCTTACGCCGTGGTTGCTCGACCGTTTGATGACGTCGACTGCGCAGCGAAGTCTCGAGGCGAACATCGGGCTCGTGCTCTCGAACGCAGCCCTTGCGGCCGAGATTGCGATCGCCCTAGCCCACTAAGTCGTGCCAGCTCCCGGCGCGCACGTTCACGCCGTAGTAGTGCGCGGCGGCACGAATGTTCTCGAACGCCAACGCGCGCTCGCGATCGCTCACGCCGGCGACGCGTGAGAAACGCGCGATGGCGTTGCGCACGTGCGCCGCATCGACGAGCGGCTCTTTGCGTTCCTTCGGAAATGCGAACGCACTTTTCGGCATTTTCGCGCGCGGCCCGTGCGAACGTAGCGGTCTCCACGTTATCTCCATCTCCGATAGCATAGCCCGTCGATGTTGCCGTCGCGTTGCCGGAGCAGGAAAGTCTCGCTCCCAGCCTTTATCTCCGCCACATGGAGTCGTACCCGCGCGATCTCGTAGGATACGGTTCGCGCCCTCCCCACCCGCGCTGGCCCGGCGATGTGCGCATCGCGCTTCAAATTGTCTTGAACTACGAGGAGGGCTCCGAGTATTCGATCCCCGACGGCGACGGGCACTCGGAGAGGTATCTCACCGAGGTTCCTGGAGCGATGCTCGGTCCGGGCCAGCGCGATCTCATCGTCGAGTCCGTCTACGAATATGGCAGCCGGGCCGGATTCTGGCGCCTGATGCGCATGTTCGCCGAGCGCAATCTCTCTGTGACGGTCTTCGGTGCGGCGCTCGCTCTCGAGCGCAACCCCGACGCGGCGCGAGCCATTCGCGAGGCCGGCCATGAGGTCTGCTCGCACGGCCGGCGATGGGTTGACTTTTCGGAGATGAGCGAAGAACGGGAGCGCGAGGAGATGCGGCGCGCGGTCGAATCGCTCACGCGCACGATCGGAGAACGTCCGTACGGTTGGTATTGCCGTTACGCGCCGAGTCTGGCCACCCGCCGTCTCGTCGTCGAAGAGGGCGGGTTCCTCTACGACTCCGACGCCTACAACGACGATCTTCCGTATTGGGTGCGCGTACGGGATAAGGATCATCTCGTGATTCCCTACACGCTCGACGCCAACGACATGAAGTTCGCCGTACCGCCGGGATTCACGTCGCCGTCGGGCTACTTCGAGTATCTCCGCGACGCCTTCGACGTGCTGTACCGCGAAGGCGCTACGCAGCCGAAGATGATGTCGGTCGGATTGCATTGCCGGCTCGCGGGGCGGCCCGGACGTGCCGCCGCACTCGAGCGTTTCCTCGACCACGTGTTGGCGCACGAGCGCGTCTGGACGTGCCGTCGCATCGACATCGCTCGCCACTGGATTGCCGAGCACCCGCCCCGATGAGCGCCGTCATCGAGCGCCTCGCCGAACTCGCGCAGCTCGGGCGCCACGACGCTGGGATCGATCGCGCTCTCGCGACGCCGCAGGAACGCCGCGCTCGCGAGAGATTCGCCACCTGGGCGCGAGCGCGCGGATACGCGCTCACGCAAGACGACGTCGGCAACCTCTTCGCGCGCAGAAACGGCGTACGCGACGGAGCGCGGTCGATTCTCGTCGGATCGCATCTCGACACGGTGCCGACGGGTGGGGCGTATGACGGCGCCTACGGCGTGGTGGCGGCGCTCTGCGCGCTCGAAGCGCTCGACGAGCGCAACGCCGCAACGGAGCATCCGGTCGAAGCGGTCGCGTGGGCCGGTGAAGAAGGCAGCCGATTCCCGCTGGGTTGCCTTGGCAGCTCCGTCTTTACCGGTGCGTACGACGGCGCGAGTGCGCTCGCGCTCTCAGATGCCCTCGGAACGACGCTCGGTCAGGCTCTCGCGGCCTCCGACGGCGGACTGCTCGACGGCGTTTCGAAACGCGACGAAACGCGCGTCGCCGCGTACCTGGAGCTGCACGTCGAGCAGGGCCCTATACTCGAGCGAGAAGGCGTATCGCTCGGCATCGTAACGGCCATCGCGGGACAGCGGCGATACCGCGTCGCCGTCGAAGGGACGAGCGGCCATGCGGGAACGGTGCCGATGGCGCGCCGCGGCGACGCGCTCTGCGCCGCTGCGGAGATGATCCTCGCAGCCGAACGCGCAGCGCTCGTCGCCGGCGAGAGCGTTGCGACCGTTGGAAGTCTTACGGTCGAACCGAACGCGACCAATGTCATTCCAAGACGCGTCACCTTCTCGGTCGACATTCGGTCACCAGACGACGCTCGCATCGACGCGGTCGAAACCGCGCTGCGCGAGAGTGCGGGCGACGCGAACGCGCGCCGCCGCGTCACCGTAGCAATCGAGCGGCTCGAAGCGCGCGCTCCGACGCCGATGGACCCAAAGCTGCGAGCCGCTCTCGGGCGAGCCGTGGCAGCCATAGGAGAGCGCGCCATCGACGTTCCAAGCGGTGCGGGCCACGACGCGATATGCCTAGCTCGCATCGCGCCGACCGCCATGCTCTTCGTGCCGTCTATCGGTGGCCGGAGTCACGTTGCTGAAGAGGAAACGTCGCCGCACGACCTCGAGATCGGCGTTACGGCCCTGGCTGCCTCGATCGTCGAAGTCGACAAGTTCGTGATCTAGGGAAACGCGCTCTCTGATGAAAGGCTGACCGTTGCGATTCTTCATCTGCGGCTCCGCGTTGCGCGGCCAGCCGGACCACCAGAACCTCGGCTCCGCACGCTTCTTGTGCGAAGCCAAAACGGCGCCGAAGTATCGGCTTCACTCCGTCAAGAACGGCTGGCACCCCGGGATCTATCAGGTTCGCGACGGCGGGATCTCGATTCTCGGTGAGCTCTACGAACTCAGCGACGATCAACACAAAGATCTGATTGCTGGAGAGCCGCCCGATATGTACGAGGCGCAGATCGAGCTCGACGACGGTTCGTTCGCATCGGCCATGCTCTATCCGCGCGATCTCATCGAGCGCGACAACGAACCCGATATCTCTCACCTCGGCAGCTGGGCAGCGTACAAAGCGCAACCCAAATAGCATCTTCTTTCCCGCGACTTTTGCTGTTGCGAAGAGCGGCCGAGCGGGAGCGTTCATGGACGAACGCGACGAACGACGGCGAGGGCGATGACGGATGCCCGAGCCAGGCTACGATCCCCGGTAGGTGCTGTAGCCGTATGGCGAGAGGAGGAGCGGTACGTGGCACCGCTCCGAGGCGTCGCCGATAGCGAAGCGCACGGGGACGTCGCTGAGAAAGCTCGTGATGCCGTGATGCGCGAAATATGCCCCGGCAGCAAAGAGCAGTTCGTAGACGCCTGCATCGAGGTAGCCGCCGAAGGGCGCGGCTATGCGGCCATCGGCATCGGTGAGGGCGGATGCGACGAAGCTCCCCGAGCCGGACTCGATTCGATAGAGCGAGACCTTCAGATCGCCAGCGGGCGCGCCGCGCGCGATGTCGAGTACGTGCGTCGATAACGTCACATCAGGGAACCTCCGCTCCTCGTGCGATCCACGCGCCGAGGTCGTCGCGCTCGAGTTGCGTCATGCCCGTGACGTTCCCCAGCGGCATCGCGTGCGTGGCTACCGCTTCCTCGTCGATGCGCTGGGCGTTGGCATGCATTTCCTCCGGCGTGTCGAGCAGGACGCCGTCGAGAGCGCTCGCAAAGCCCGGCTGCGTCGGGTGCGCTGAGTGGCAGAC
>DAHXOK010000049.1:0-6832 GCA_027364935.1 Vulcanimicrobiota bacterium
CTCGTTGCCGTCGGGGTCGGGTCCGGCGGCTCGGTTTTCGGCGCCTCCGGCTCGGGCGCGCAGCAGACGGCGCAGCAGCGCGTTGAAGGCGGCCCGCCGCCTGCCGTGATGATCCAGTTCCAAGCATTACGCCGCCGCGTTGCCCGGCACCCGAACGATGACGTCGCACTGACGCAGCTCGGCGACATGGAGCTGGCCGCAAACCGCTTTGGCGAAGCGATTCCGTACTACCGTCGCGCGCTCGCCGCGAACCCGCGCAACGTTGCGGCGCAGACGGGTCTTGCCGAGGCGCAAGAAGCGCTGCGCGAAGAGCACCCGTGAGGCTCTACGTCTCCTGCGACATGGAAGGAACCGCCGGCGTCTGTTACTGGCGCCAGTGCGATCCGGAGAACCGCGACGAATATCCGATGTATCGCCGCTACATGACGCAAGAAGTGTGCGCCGCGATCGACGGCGCGCGCGAGGGCGGAGCGACGGAGTTCCTCGTCAACGACTCGCACTGGTCGATGCGCAATCTCCTGTGGGACGAGCTCCCCGCCGACGTGCGGGTCGTCGCAGGCGCTCCGAAACCGCATTCTATGGCCGAGGGGCTCAACGCTGGTGCCGATGCCGTCTTTCTCACCGGGTATCACGCAAAGAGCGGCGCGCGGGACGGCGTGCTCGCGCACACGTTCAGCGACGAAACCGTCTATCGCGTGACGATCAACGGCACGGAGTGCAGCGAGGCGATACTCGTGGGCGCGCTCGCGGGCGCGCACGACATCCCCGTTCTGCTCGTAACGGGCGATAGCACGATCGTCGCCGAGACGCTGCGTGCGTTTCCGTGGGCAACCGGCGTCGTCGTCAAAGAATCCATCGGCTACTACGCCGTCAATACGCTCGCCCCGCAAGCGGCGCAGGCCGCCATTCGCAAGGGCGCGCGTGAAGCGATGGCGCGCGTCGGCGCTGCGAGGCCCTTCACGTTTCAGAGCCCGGTCGAAATGCGGCTGGAGACGACGGGCGTGCAGCACGCCGACTTCATCGAGCTGATGCCGGGGTTCGAGCGCCTCGACGGACGAACCGTGCGTTTTTCGGCAGGTGATTATCCGACCGTCTATCGCGCCTACGTCGCAGCGGTTCGGCTCGCCGCCGGTGCAAACGCGCCCGCATGAAGCTCTACGTTTCGAGCGACATGGAAGGCGTCGCCGGTGTGACGGCCTGGCAGCAGGTCGACGCACGGACGCCGCACCCCGACTATGCGATCTTTCGCCACTACTACACGCAGGAAGTGCGCGCCGCGATCGAAGGCGCGCGCGAGGCTGGCGTTACCGACGTGCTCGTCAACGATGCGCACGGCCCGATGCGCAATCTCCTCTTTGAGGAGCTTCCGACCGACGTACGCGTCGTCTTCGGCAATCGCAAGCCCCATTCGATGGCACAAGCCGCCGATGGGGGGTTCGCCGGCGCGTTTTTCTTGGGATATCACGGGGGCGCCGGCGACGCGAACGCGGTCCTGTGCCACACGTACGCGCCATCGGTGGTCTACGAGGTGCGCGTCAACAACGTTCCCTGTACTGAAGCGACGCTCAACGCCGGGTTGCTTGGCTACTACGGCGTGCCCGTGCTTCTCGTAACCGGCGATCGCACGACTGTCGAAGGCCTTCAGCGGCAGATGCCCTGGGTTACCGGCGCGATCGTGAAAGAGTCCATCGGCAGCTTTGCCGCAAACTCGCTCTCGCCGGCGGCGGCGCGCGATGCGATTTTTCACGCGGCGCGCGAAGCGGTCGCACGCGCGAAGGAGGCCAAACCATACGTCTTCGCCCCACCGCTCGCGCTCGAGGTGCAGTTCGTGACTGCGGCACAAGCCGACCTCGTCGCCACGATTCCCGGCTTCGAGCGTACCGGCGGACGCAGCGTACGCTTCGTGCACGACGAGTTTCCCGTGCTCTTCCGCGCCTTCGTGGCGACGTGGCGCATGGGCGCGCTCGCGGGCTAGGGCGTGCCCGAGCAGCCCGGCCGCAAAGGGAAAGCAGCCGGCGGCATCGGCGCCGTGGCGGCGACGCTCGCCGCGCTCGCGCTGAAGTTCAAAACGATAATCGCGGTACTGCTCCAGTTCAAGTGGGTGCTGCTGCTCGTCAAAGTTCTCGCATCGAGTTGGACGATCGTGCTGACGCTCTGGCTCTACGCGGTCGCATTCGGCTGGCGCTTCGGCGTGTTGCTCGTGCTGCTCATCTTGGCGCACGAGCTCGGACACTACGTCGCCTTCCGCGCGTACGGCCTGCCGGTTCGCCTCCCCGTCTTCGTGCCGTTTATCGGTGCGTTCACCGCCGGCGCCGCCCCGCAAGATCCGGAGCATAGCGCATACATTGCGCTCGCGGGTCCGCTCGTCGGCTTCGGACTCGCCGCCGCGTGCTATGCGATCGGCACGACCGAGCACGAGCGCTTCTGGCTGGCGGCAGCTTCGGTCGGATCGTTCTTGAATCTCTTCAACATGATCCCGATTGTACCGTTCGACGGCGGGCGCGTCGTCTTCTCAGGTCGTGCGGTACGCTCCGCAGCGCGCTATGCGATCTTCGCATGGTACGTCGCCGTCGTCGCAGGGCTCGCAGTCGTCATGTGGCAGACCTATTCGGTTCTCGGCGCCTATCGATGACGCGCGCGGCTTTCCCAGCCGAGCGCGGAATCGCTCCCGGCTCGACGACCTCAACCCGCACGGTGACGCCGATCCATTGCTTGATCTCCCGCTCGAGCGCAGCCGTACATGCCGTACGCGCGTGCTCCGGCGCCTCCGGCAGAGCCTCGACGAGCACGGTGACCGCGTCCAACGCTCCGGTACGCGTGAGGTGGATCTCGTAGTGCGGTGCGAGGCGCGGGTCGGCGAGAATGAGCTCCTCGAACTGCGACGGGTAGACGTTGACGCCGCGAACGATCAGCATGTCGTCGGAGCGTCCGGCGATGCGCTCGAGCCGGCGCATCGCCCGTGCCGTACCCGGCAGCAGACGCGTGAGGTCGCGCGTTCTATAACGCACGACCGGTAACGCCTCTTTCGTCAGCGACGTCAATACCAGCTCGCCGAACGATCCATCTTCGAGCACCGCCTCGGTATGAGGATCGACGATCTCCGGATAAAAGTGGTCCTCCCAGAGCGTCAGCCCGTCTTTCGTCTCCGCGCACTCCTGTGCGACGCCGGGGCCCATGACCTCCGAGAGACCATAGATGTCGAGCGCGCTCAGGCCCAGGCGGGATTCGATCTGCACGCGCATCTGCTCGCTCCATGGCTCCGCTCCGAAGATGCCGATCTCCAGGCTTGACGAACCCACGCCGGTCCCACGCTTCGCCAACTCTTCGGCGATCGCGAGGGCGTAGCTCGGCGTGCACATCAATACGCGAGGACGAAAATCCATGATAAGCTGCGCCTGGCGCTCCGTCTGCCCGCCCGACATTGGCACGACCGTGCAGCCGAGACGCTCCGCCCCATAATGCGCGCCAAGCCCGCCCGTGAAGAGTCCGTATCCATACGCCACGTGCACGACGTCGCCCGGGCGGCCGCCGGCCGCGTAGATCGAGCGCGCCATGAGATTCGCCCATGTGGCAACGTCGCTCGCCGTATACCCGACGACGGTCGGCCTACCCGTCGTGCCGCTCGATGCGTGAATGCGCACGACTCGTTCGCGCGGAACCGCGAAGAGCCCGAACGGGTACTCGTCGCGAAAGTGGCGTTTGAGCAGAAACGGGAAGCGTGCGAGATCCTTCAACTCGTGCAGGTCGTCGGGGTGCGCACCCGCCGCGTCGAACGCCGCGCGGTAGAATGGTACGCGCTCGTACGCCCGTCGCAGCGTGGCGCCGAGCCGTTCCAGTTGCAGCGCGCGAAGGGCGTCGACGCTCGCGCGCTCGATCGGTTCGAACGACGTCTCGGCGCGCATCGCTACGGAGCTTCGAGAATCATCGCAATGCCTTGCCCGACGCCGATGCACATCGTGCAGAGCGCGCGTTTCGCCTTTCCGTTCGCGAGCTCGACGGACGCCGTCAGCGCGAGGCGCGCCCCGCTCATGCCGAGGGGATGGCCGAGCGCGATCGCTCCGCCGTTCGGGTTGACGTACGCGGCGTCGTCGGCGAGGCCGAGCTCGCGCAGGCACGCGAGCGCTTGCGACGCGAAGGCTTCGTTGAGCTCGATGAGATCGAAGTCGCGCGTTGTGCGGCCGGTGCGCGCTAACAGCGTACGCGTAGCGGCGACCGGCCCCATACCCATGATGCGCGGCTCGACGCCCGCCGTCGCCGCGGCGACGAACCGAGCGCGCGGCCTGAGCCCATAGCGCTCGACCGCGCGTTCGGAAGCGACGATCAGCGCCGCCGCGCCGTCGTTGACGCCGGACGCATTGCCGGCAGTCACCGTGCCGCCTCGGCGAAACGGCGTCGGAAGTTTGGCGAGTGCTTCGTGCGAGGTCTCGGGACGCGGATGCTCGTCTCGCTCCACGACCGTAAGCGATTTCTTCCCCGGTACCCTCACGGGAACGATCTCTTGCGCCATCCTGCCGGAGGCGATCGCCGCGAGAGCGCGCGCGTGCGACCGTACGGCGAATGCGTCCTGGTCCTCGCGGCTCACTCCAAACTCGGCAGCGACGTTCTCACCCGTCTCGGGCATGCTATCGATGCCGTAGTGCTCCTTGAGGATCGGGTTGACGAAGCGCCAGCCGATCGTCGTGTCGTAGACGGCGTGCTCGCGCGAAAAGGCGCTCTCCGCCTTGGGCATGACGAACGGCGCGCGGCTCATGCTCTCGACACCGCCTGCCAAAGCGAGGTCGATCTCGCCAGCGGCAATCGCGCGTGCGACGATGGCGACGGCGTCCATCCCCGAACCGCACAAGCGGTTCACGGTCGAGCCGGGAACGCGACACGATAACCCAGCGAGCAACAGCGCCATGCGCCCGACGTTGCGATTGTCCTCACCGGCTTGGTTCGCGCAGCCGAGGTAGACGTCGTCGAGGGCCTCCCAGTCGACGCCGGGATTCCGTTCGATGAGCGCGCGAATCGGAATCGCCGCTAAGTCGTCGGTCCGCACGCTCGCGAGCGCGCCGCCGTACCGCCCGATCGGCGTGCGCGCGCCGTCGCAGAGAAACGCCGCGTTCACTGCGGAACGACCGTTCCCCGTACCGCGGCAGAATGACCGCGAAAGATTGCGACGATGCGACCGTCCTCGGCGGTAACCGTGACGTCGTAGATACCGAACCGGCCGTTGAGGTTCGCTTCGCGGGCCTCAGCGACGAGCAACTCGCCCTCGCTCGCCGGCGTGACGTACGTGATCGAGCAATGCTGCGCGACGGAGAGCACGTTGCGAGAGTTACAGGCAAAGGCGAAGGCCGAGTCGGCGAGCGTGAAGACGGCTCCGCCGTGTGCGGTCAGATGACCGTTGATCATCGCCGGCAACAGGCGCATCGACACGCGCGCATATCCGGGAGCGATCGCGTCAATTCGCATCCCGGCAGCTTGCGATGCGCGGTCGCGTTTGAAGATCGCGGCGCCGCAGCGCCGCGCCAGCTCGTCGTCGTGGGCGGTTGTGGTCATCAATCTCCTCGGAATGAGGGCTCGCGCTTCTGCGCGAACGCCTCGACCCCCTCACGGAAGTCGCGGGTAGCGCCGAGCATGCTCTGCGCGTCCCGCTCGATTTCGAGCTGTGCGACAAGATCCCGGCTCCACGCCCCTGCCATCGCCGCCTTGATCGCGCCGAGCGCCTTCGTCGGCGCGCGCGCGAGCACGTGCGTTAATTCGTCGCACGCCGCGTCGAGCTCGTCGTCGGGTACGACCTTCCATATCGCTCCCCACTCGTATGCCCGTTGGGCGTCGATCGGCGAACCCAGCATTGCGAGCGCGACGGCGCGCGCCTGTCCGACGAGTCGCGGCAGCATCCAGGTGCCCCCAGAATCCGGGAGCAAACCGATGCGCGAAAACGACTCGACGAACGTCGCCGAAGCGGCCGCCACGACGATGTCGCACGCGAAGGCGAGATTCGCCCCGGCGCCGGCCGCGATACCGTTGACTCGTGCGATGACCGGTTTCTCGAGTTCGCGTATCGCGCGCACGAGCGGATTGTAATGGTGCTCGAGCATTTTGCCTACGTCGCTTCCCGGCACGACGCTCGGATCGGCCAGGTCCTGACCCGCGCAGAAGGCTCTGCCGGCGCCGGTCAGAACGACGACGCGCGTCGCCGCGTCGCGCCCGGCTTCTTCGAATCCCGCGCTCAGCGCGTCGATCGTGCTTCGCGTGAGCGCGTTCAGTTTCTCCGGGCGATGGAGCGTCATCCGCAGCACGCCGCTGTTGCGTTCCACGAGCAGGTCGTGATTCATATGAGTTGCGCCGCGATAGCATCGACGTCGAGCTCGACGCGATCGGTCACCGGGTGGCTCTGACACATGAGCACGACGCCGCTGCGCACCTCGTAATCTTCAAGAGCAAAATGCACGTCCATATCGACTTCTCCCGCCGTCAGTTGCGCGCGGCACGAAGAGCAGATGCCGCTCTTGCACGAGTATGGCAGATCGATTCCGCTTCTCAACCCCGCATCGAGAATCGACTCGTTCCCCTTGTGCACGTCGAACGCCCTCACGGCTCCGTCGAGCCGTACGCTGACGTGGCAAAGCGCCTCTCCCGGTGAGGCCTTGCGGCGACGCGGAGCGCCGCGTCGGATCTCTCCGTCGCGCGCGAAGCGTTCCAGAATGATGCGAGAGCCGTCGAAGCCACGCTCCGTAAGCGCGGCGCGGACGCCCTCCATCATGGTTTCGGGACCGCAGAGGAAGACCGCGTCGACGGCGTCGAGATCGATCCACCGCTCGGTCAGCGCGCGCGCGCGCGCGCCGTC
>DAHXOK010000049.1:6842-14896 GCA_027364935.1 Vulcanimicrobiota bacterium
GCCGTCGATGCGCCCATTGAATAACTCGATCTCCTGCCTCTCGCGACTCGTGATGAAGATCAGCGCGAACCGCTCGAGGTAACGGTCCTTGAGACGTAAGAGCTCTTCGCGAAACATCGTCGACGAAGAGGAACGATTGCCGTAGACGAGGGTGAAGCGGCCATACGGCTCGATCGCGAGCGTCGTTTCCACGAGCGAGAGCACCGGCGTGATCCCGCTGCCCGCGGCGAACGCCACGTAGTGTCTGCGCTGCGACGGATCGAGCGGCAAGAAAAACCGGCCTTCCGGGGGCGCGACGTCGAGTCGCGCGCCTCGGCTGAGCCGCTCGTGCGCCCATACGGAAAAGCGTCCGTCGTCGACGCGCTTGATCGCAACGCGCAGCCGGCCGCCGAGCGGGCTCGAGCAAATCGAATAGGATCGCCGTTCTTCGTTCCCGTCTATCGTCGCGCGGACCGTGAGATATTGCCCTTGCGTGAAGGCAAACTCGTCGCGAAGATTCTCGGGAACGTCGAACTCGACGGCGATCGCGTCACGCGTTTCTTTGCGCACGTCGCGCACGGTCAGCGAATGGAACCTCATAGCGTTCGAGACAAACTCGTGGCCTAGTGCGGCTTCATGTAGTCGAACGGCTCCCCGCACGCGTCGCATCGATACAGCGCCTTGCACGGCGTGGATCCGAAGCGGCTCTGCTCGTGCGTAACGTCCGAGCTGCACCGAGGACAGCGCACGGCAAGCACGACGGGGCCGAGCGCTAACGCCGCATGCGGCGGCGCGATCCCGAATTCGCGCAGCCGCTCGCGACCGCGCTTGCTGAGCCAATCCGTCGTCCACGCCGGAGCGAGCTGCACGGCGACGCGCGCGTTCTCGACGCCATGCTCCCGCAGCGCACGCAGGACGTCCGCTCGAATCACGCTCGTCGCGGGACAGCCCGAGTAGGTCGGCGTCAACGCGACCTCCAGTGCCTCGCCGACGTACCGGACGTCCCGAACGATGCCGAGATCGGTGATGGACAGCACGGGGATCTCCGGATCCGCTACCTCGTCGAGCCAGCGCAGCACCGTCTGGATGCTTACCACGTCGCCTCCGGCATCGCACGCGGCAGGACTTGCATTTCGGCGAGCACGTATCCGAGGGCCTCCGTGTGCACGCCTTGCTTTCCTCCGCGCTGCATCCACGCGTCGGCGGGAACCTCGAGCGTCGCAGTCGAGAAGCTCTCGCGCACGCGCTCGAGCCAGGGGTCGAGCAGCGCCTCGGGACTGAATCCGATGCCGCGCGATTGCATCAGCGCATCGACGTCGTCCCCCAGAAAGAGTTCGCCGGTGTATCGCCAAAGATCGTTCACGGCACGCTGCGTACGCTCCCGGCTTTCCTGCGTTCCGTCGCCCAGGCGCACGAGCCAGTCTTCGCTACGCCGCAGATGGTAGGCGTTCTCCTTGAGCGCTTTTTGCGCGATTCCCGCAATGCGGTCGTCTTTCGAGCGCGCGAGCTCGGAGAGCGCGAAGTGCGCCCAGAGATCGTACAAGTAACCGCGTACCGTCGTCGCCGCAAAATCTCCGTTCGGCCGTTCTACGAGCAGAACGTTGCGAAACTCGCGGACATCTCGATGGTAGGCCAATGCGTCCTCGTCGCGGCCGGCACCCTCGAGCTCCCCCGCGTAAGCTAGCCAGAGACGCGCTTGCCCGAGGAGGTCGAGCGACACGTTCGCGAGCGCGACGTCCTCTTCCATGACCGGCGCGTGCCCGATCCAGGCGCACAAGCGCTGAGCGAGTACGAGCGCGTTGTCGGCCAAACGGAGAACGTACTGCGCGCGAGCATCCAGAAACGGCGTCGTCACAAGTGCTTCACGCCGTCCGGAACGTGATAGAACGTCGGATGGCGGTACTGCTTGTCCTGCGACGGCTCGAAGAACGCCTCCGCTTCCGACGGATCGATTGCGTGAACGTCGGTAGACTCGACGACCCAAATGCTGACGCCTTCGTTGCGCCGCGTGTACAAGTCGCGCGCGTTCTCGAGCGCCATCCGGGCGTCGGCCGCGTGTAGGCTCCCGACGTGTTTGTGCGCGAGGCCGGCTTCGCTACGCACGAAGATCTCCCACTGGGGCCATGACTCGCTCATGCGACGCTCCTCGCTGCGTGCTTTCGCGCGTACTCTGCGGCTGCGTCGCGCACCCACGTACCCTCGTCCCACGCGTCGATCCGCGCTTGGAGGCGTTCGCGATTGCACGGGCCGTCGCCGCGAATCACGCGGTAGAACTCGTCCCAATCGACCTGGCCGATCTCGTAGTGCTGCGTTGCCTCGTTCCAGCGAAGATCCGGGTCGGGAATCTTCAGACCGAGACGTTCGGATTGCGGAACCACCTGATCGACGAATTTCTGGCGCAGCTCGTCGTTCGTGAACAGCTTGATCTTCCATCGCAGCGATTGCTCGTTGTGCACAGACTCCGAGTCCGGAGGACCGAACATCATCACGGCCGGCCACCACCACCGGTCGAGAGCGTCCTGCGCCATGGCGTGCTGCTCGGGCGTGCCGTGCGCGAGCGTCCACATGATGTCGAATCCCTGCCGCTGATGGAAGCTCTCCTCCTTGCAAATGCGCACCATTGCGCGCGCGTACGGACCGTACGAGCAGCGCGTGATGGGGATCTGATTGATGATCGCCGCTCCGTCGACCAGCCATCCGATCGCGCCGACGTCCGCCCACGCCAGCGTCGGGTAGTTGAAGATGCTCGAGTACTTTGCTTTGCCCGAGTGAAGCGCCGCGACCATCTCGTCGCGCGGCGTGCCGAGCGTCTCGGCCGCGCTGTACAGGTAGAGCCCGTGTCCGGCCTCGTCCTGCACCTTCGCAAGCAAGATTGCTTTACGCTGCAACGAGGGCGCGCGCGTGATCCAGTTCCCTTCCGGCAGCATGCCGACGATCTCCGAGTGGGCGTGCTGCGAGATCTGGCGCAGGAGCGTCTTGCGGTACGCCTCGGGCATCCAATCCGGCGACTCGATCTTCACCGCTCGATCGAGACGCGCGTTGAACGCACCCTCGCGCTCGTCCGCCGCGTTCGGATTGCCGTCGATACCGTCGCTCATCTGCGTGTACATTACGTCGCTCCCACGGCGATCTCGCCGGCAAGACTCGGTACGTGATCCTCGGTGGCATTCATCGTCAGCAGATCGTACTGGGCGACGACGTCGCGGTTTTGGTTGAAAATCGTTACCGCCCAGCGCACCTCGCCATACTCCGGCTTACGCGGCGTCTTCTCTTTCACGGCGAGGCGCACGCATATCGCGTCGCCCGGATAGACCGGCTTGAGGAAACGCAAGGCCTCGAGGCCGGAGTTCGCGAGGACCGGTCCGAGCTCCGGCTTCACGAAGAGCCCGGCCGCAAACGAGAGCAGCAAGTACCCGTGCGCGACGCGTCCGTCGAAAAACGGACTCCTTTTCGCTGCGGCTTCGTCCATATGCGCGTAGAATCCGTCGCCGGTGAACTGCGCAAAATGCTCGATGTCGGCAAGCGTCACCTCGCGCGCCTCCGTGTAGAACGTCTCGCCGACGCGCAGCGCTTCGAACGCGACTTCGAACGGGTGGCGCGTCGCCGCGTACTCCGTCGCGCCCGGGTTCCATTGGCCGCTCACCGACGCCACGCGCTGCGGCGAGCCCTGCACGGCAGTGCGCTGCATGTAATGGAAGACGCCCCGCACGCCACCCATCTCCTCACCGCCCCCCGCGCGACCCGGTCCACCGTGCACGAGCGGCGCAAGCGGCGAACCGTGTCCCGTCTGCTCCTTCGCACAGTCACGATCGACGACGAGCACGCGTCCGTGAAACGGAGCGATTCCGAGCACGATTTCGTCGACGGCGGCAGCGTCGTAGCCGAATACCGAAGCAACCAGACTCCCATCGCCGCGATTGGCGATCGCGATCGCCGCAGCGACGTCGTCGTACGGCATCAGAATCGTTACGGGGCCGAACGCTTCGACGTCGTGCACCTTCGTAGCGCCGAGCGGCCGCTCGCAACGGAGCACGATCGGCGACATGAACGCGCCGCTGCGATCGTCCGCGCCGACGCACTCGACGTGCGCTGGATCTCCGTAGACGATCTCGGCTTCGGTCGCCAGCTCGGCAATGCGCGCGCGCACGTCGTCCCGCTGAGCAAGGCTTACGAGCGCTCCCATCGTGGGACCGTCGCAGCGCGGGCTTCCCACGATGACGTTCTTCAAACGCTCCGTCAGCGCACGCTGCACGTCGTCCAGATACGCGCGCGGCACGATCGCGCGCCGGATACACGTGCACCGTTGGCCGGCTTTCGTCGTAATTTCTCGGACGATCTCCTTGACGAAGAGCTCGAACTCCGGCGCTCCCGGCCCGGCGTCGGGAGCGAGGATCGCTGCGTTGAGCGAGTCGCGCTCCGCGACGAATCGCACCGCGTTCTCGCGTATGGCGGGCACGCCTTGCAGGCGCGTCGACGTGGCGCGCGATCCCGTGAACGACACCACGTCCTGTCCCGTCAACCGTTCGAGGGTATCACCCAATCCGCCGGCAACGAACTGCGCGCTGCCTTCGGGAAGGATGCCGGACCGCACGATCTCTTCGAAGACGGCGTGCGCGACGTATGCGGACGGCGTCGCCGGTTTCGCAACGATCGGTACGCCTGCGATGATCGCGGGAGCAAGCTTTTCGAGCATGCCCCAACACGGGAAATTGTACGCATTGATGTGGATTGCAACGCCGTGCAACGGCGTCATGACGTGGCGCGCGAAGAACGTGCCGCCCTTTGAGAGCGGCTCGAGCGCACCGTCGAGCGCGACGTGCGCGTTCGGCAGTTCGCGGCGTCCCTTCGAAGCAAACGAAAACAGCGTCATGATGCCACCGTCGATGTCGACGAAGCAATCCTTCTGCGTCGCTCCGGTATCGAACGACAGCTCGTAGAGGCGCTGTTTGTGCTCGGAGAGATGGAGTGCGAGCCGCTTCACGAGGTCCGCCCGCTCGTGGAAGGTCATCCGGCGCAGCGTCGCGCCGCCTACCGTGCGTGCGTAGTCGAGCATGGCTTGGAAATCGACTCCGTCGCTCGACACGCGCGTTACGACGCGCCCGTCGATTGCAGAGCGCACGTCGACGAACCCCGCTTGTGCTTCGAACCAACGACCGCAGACGTAGCTGCGCAGTATCTCTTCCACTTCTCCGCTCCCTACCACATGGTAGGTTTCCTTCATCTTATCCCGCAAGGCGAGGGCCCGTCAACGCCGCTCGTACGAGTTCGGCCACGCGTGCGTCGAATCCGTGTTCGGCACAAATACGAAACGCTACGCCACCCGAAGAAGGATAGCGGGAGGCGGCCGAGACGTCGTCGCAATTCACTATCCATGACGGCAAGAGCCCGGTCGAAACGTCTCGAGCTTTCGAGCGAGCAGCTCGTGATGCTTCTGCGCAACATGTTGCTGCAGCGAGCCGTAGACACGCGCGGCTTCCAATTGAATCGGCAGGGAAAAATCGGCATCGCCATGGGCTCCGAAGGCCACGAAGCAGTACAGGCCGGCGTGGGCATGGCGTTCGTTCGCGGAAAGGACCTGCTCTATCCGTATTATCGAAACACGGGAATCGTCTTAGCCTGCGGATTCTCGCTCGCCGATCTCTTTCGGTCGCAGTTCGCACGCGCGACCGACACGACCGGCGGGCGCTCGATCATCAATCACATCACCGCCAAATCGAAGGGCATCGCCTCGATTTCGTCGATCATCGCGTCGCAGTGCACGCACGCGGTCGGCGCTGCGTTCGCGCTGAAGTACCGCCGCGAGAGCGACCGTGCCGTGCTCTGCACGTTCGGCGAAGGCGCAACGAGCGAAGGCGAGTGGCACGAAGCGGTCAACTTCGCAGCGATCCATCGCGTGCCGGTCATCTTTGTGTGCGAGAACAACCAGTGGGCGATCTCGACGCCCGCGAGCAAGCAGATGGCCAATCCCAGCGTCGCAGAACGCGCGCCGGGATACGGATTCGAGGGCGTTCGAGTCGACGGCTTCGATCCCGTCGCCGTCTACGCGGCGGTACGGCGCGCTCGCGAGAAGGCCGTCGGCGGCGGTGGCCCGACGCTCGTGGAGGCGACGTGCTATCGCTTCCTCTCGCACACGACAGACGACGACGAACGCACGTACCGCACGCGCGAAGAAGTCGCGCAAGAGCGAATGAAGGATCCGGTTCCGCGCTTCGAGCGGCGGCTCGTCGAGCAAGGTGTTCTGAGCGCCGAGCATATAGAGACGATGCGCGCGGAGATCGCGCGGCTCGTCAACGAGACGACGGACGCCGTCGAGGACGAGCCCTTGCCGGCCCCCGAGACGCTCTACACGCAGGTCTACGCTGGTCCGACGGAACCCTGGGCTTAGCATCGTCGGATCGCTTACGCATACCCCCGGATACCTTACGCTATGGTCTTAGGCAGCAAGCTCCGCCGCCGGCAGAACGTGAAGCGGCGGCCGGTTCGTGGTCTTACTGGCCGCCCGGGTTTGTGATGAGCGAACCACCCACGACGGGGATTGAAACAGCACCATCTCCCAACGCACTGCCTCCTGCGAGCGCTCGGCCGGTGAACGTTGTGGCGTTTATCGTGATAGATGAATAGGCGAGGACGTTCCCATAGAACGTCGCGCCACCAAGCGTTGCCGAACTGCCGACTTGCCAATAGATGTTGCAGGGGCTCGCGCCATTGGTCAGGATCACGTTACCGCCGGCCGCGCCGTCGAGCACGGTCGTGAGTGAGGACGCGATCTGGAAGATGAAGACACTCTGCGGGTTGCCGCCGCCGTTAAGCGTGAGGTTTCCCGATTGAATCAACAGCGATGACGTCGACTTGTAGACGCCCGCCGTAAGGGTTCGCCCGCCGATGTCCCCGGCGACGGTGGTCGCCCCTGGCTTTCCCGCGGCGGCGTTAAACGCGGTGGTCAAAGCGCCTTGGGCAGCTTGTGGTACGGCGGTGGTAGGATTATACCCGACCGCGTATATGGCGTTCGTCCCGTCCGTATCCGTTCCCGGCGGGTAGAATCCCGTCACCGAACTGCCCGGCCACACGCCGATGAGGTCATCATTGATGCCGCCGGTGAGCGCGCCGGGGGCGTACGTAACGAGCGTATTGCCGACATTTGAGACGGTTGCACCGGCCAGAATCGCGAAAGGCGCGAGTGCTGGTCCGAGCACGATCGCCGCGGCGCCCTGCCTGCACGTCGACGCCCCGACGGGGCCCGGTCCTGGCGGCCCAGTGAAAGCCGGCACGGTGCAATTCCCGCATCCGCACGCGGCGAGAGACGCGAGGGTTACAAGCGCGACGAGCCGCCGGACGTGGAGGAAGTACGGAGCGTTGAGCATGGTTATGGTCCTTTCGACCGTTTAAAACCTCACGCCGAGGCCGACGTATGGACCGGCATGCGTCTGTCCGATTGGCGCGTTCTGCCTCGCTACGTATTGATCGTTACCGAAACCGCCATAGATATATACTGGCGAATGTCGGAACGTGAGCGTGAGGCCGATATCGTACTTCATGATTTGGTACTGCTGTCGGTAGATATTCCCTAAGTTCGAACTCCCCGGGCTCGTCACCGTGTAGTTGCCGCTTGCGGTCGGATAGTAGAACGCCGAGCCGAAGATGCTGACCCCCGACCGCAGATCGGGCAGCTTTTCAATTCCGACGCCGAGAGCGTTCAGACTGGGATACCCGTAATTGTCGGCCGTGTGGAGGTACCCCACTCCGATATAGATCCGTGGAGCCGCGACTCGATACTCCAAGCGCGCATCTACGGTGCTTTGTCTCGCCAAGAACACAGGCGTGAACGCAGTGCCACCGTCGATGGTTGCGAACTGCGTATAGTGGTTGCCAATCCTGTCGACGAGGTTATCGCTTGTGACATATGCGTCTTCACGGAAGTCGAGTTTCAGTGCGAACCGTGAACCACTTGGTGCATACGCTGCGCTGATCACGTACGATTCGGGGCAGTATCCACCGGCCGTGAACTCATTGTAATTCCTGGACTCCGAGAACGCGCCCTGAATGAAACCATCGTACGATCGTTGCACCGGCGCAGG
>DAHXOK010000004.1:0-12011 GCA_027364935.1 Vulcanimicrobiota bacterium
GGCATCGACTGGTATCTCGAACACGAAATACCCAAGCTCGCCGGTCGCCCGTGTCCGATCGTCGGCAGCGTCGCCGGATTTTCGATCGACGAGTACGCCGAGGTCTGCGAGCGTCTCGCTGCGAGACCGGAGATCGCCGCCATCGAGCTCAACATCTCGTGCCCCAACGTCGCGAGCGAAGGAGAGACCTTCGCGTGCGACCCCGGCCTCACGGCAAGCGTGGTACGAGCGGCGCGCTCCGTCACCCGCAAGCCGCTCATCGTGAAGCTTTCGCCCAACGTCACCGATATCGTCGAGATCGCACGTCGGGCCGAGTCTGCGGGAGCCGACGCACTCGCCGTCATCAACACGGTACGCGCAATGGCCATCGACGTCGACGCATGGCGACCGCGCCTCGGGAACGTTGCCGGGGGGCTTTCGGGCGCGGCGATTCGTCCGATCGCCGTACTTGCGGTCTACGAAGTCGCGCAAGTGGTACGAATTCCCATCGTCGGGCAGGGCGGAATCGAGTCGGTGAGCGACGCGCTCGAGTTCATTCTCGCCGGTGCCCGCGCCGTCGGCATCGGCACGGCGAACTTCGCGGATCCGCGCGTCCCCGAGCGCATCGCCGACGGACTCGCCGAGTACCTATCGCTGCGCGGTATGCGAGGCCTCGGTGAGATCGTCGGCCGCGCAAATCGCGGCTTCGAGAACACGGAGCAGCGCGCAGGGGATGCGGGGTGAGCCGTCTCGTCGTTGCGATCGACGCGCCCGTGCCGGAGGAAGCCGAACGCGTCGTCGACGAGCTCTACGACTTCGACGTGATCTTCAAGATCGGCCTCGAGTCGCTGCTGGGCTATGCCGGCCGCATCCTCCGGTACTGTGAGGAGCGCGACGTCCGGTACTGCGTCGATGCGAAGCTGCACGACATTCCGCGTACCGTCGGCGCCGCATCGCGTCAGCTCGTCGCTCCCGCGATGCGTATGCTCACGGTGCACGCACTCGGTGGGGTAGAGATGATGCGCGCGGCGATCGACGGCGTACGCGAGAGAGCCGATGCGCTCGGCGTGCGTGCTCCGCACGTCTTCGCCGTCACCCTGCTCACGTCAATCGCGCACGACTCCATCGTGGATCTCGGTCTATCGGGAAGTCCCGCGCAGAACGTCATGCGTCTCGCATCGCTCGCGCGGGACGCCGGGTGCTCGGGCGTCGTCTGCAGCCCGCGGGAGGTGCGCGAAATCAAGGGCGCCTTCGGCGACGATCTCTTAACCCTCGTTCCCGGCGTGCGCCCCGCCGGAAGCCCGTCGCGCGATCAGCAGCGCATCGGCACGCCCGGCGAGGCCGCCGTAGCCGGCGCGGATTACATCGTCGTCGGAAGACCGATTCTCGATGCGCCCGACAGGCGAGCCGCTACCGAAGCGATCCTGGGCGAGATCGCGCCGTACGACCGATGACCGCTCGGTTCGATCTCACCGAGGCGCTCGAGCGCCGCGGCGCGCTGCTGGAAGGCCACTTCCTTCTCAGTTCGGGGCGCCACAGCGCCCGCTTCATTCAGAAGTTCCGCATTCTCGAGGATCCGTCTCTGCTCGAGCCGATCGCGCGCTCGATCGCCGACGTCTTCGCCGCGCAAAGACCGACGGTCGTCGTGAGCGCTGCCGTCGGCGGCATCGTGCTCGGGTACGAAATCGCGCGCGCGCTCGGAACGCGTGCCATTTTCGTGGAGAAGGAGCGCGGCATTCCGGTGCTGCGGCGTGGTTTCAGTCTCGAGCCCCACGATCGCGTGCTCGTCGTGGAGGACGTCATCACGACCGGGGGCTCGGTGCGCGAGGTGCTCGACGTCGTGCGCCGTGGTGGTTGTCAGGTCCTCGGCGTCGCAGCGATCGTTCGTCGCGGTGACGCGGAGCTGGACGTGCGAACGCTCGCGCTCCTCGACCTGCCGCTGCGCTCGTACGATCCCGACGAGTGCCCGCAATGCGTTGCTGGAGAGCCGCTGATGGATCCGGGATCGCGCCGTGCTTGACGCCTACCAGCGCGCTACTTCGATCGAGGAGGTTCGGCTTCGCTACGGTGGCAGCGGCCGCATCATCAAACTCGCCTCGAACGAGAACCCTTTGGGTACGTCGCCGAAGGCGCTCGCCGCAGCGCGCGCCGTGGAGAGCCTGCATTTGTACGGCGACGACGCGTGTCTCGGGCTCAAGGAGCGCTTTGCGACGCGCTGCGGCCTCGCGGCGGAGAACGTCGTTTTCGGACACGGCAGCAACGAGATCGTGAAGCTCGTCGCCGAGACGTTTCTGCACGCCGGCGACGAAGCCGTCGTCGCCGTGCCGAGCTTTGCGCTCTATCGTTTGGCTATCGCGGTGCGCGACGCGCGCGCCGTCGAGATCCCGTTGAGCGACGGCGTGACCGACCTGGAAGCGATGCTCGAGGCGGTCTCGCCGCGCACGAAGCTCGTCTTCGTCTGCGAGCCCAACAATCCGACGGGCACGGCCGTCGACCCCCTCGCGTGGAGCGCATTCGTCGAGAGGCTTCCCGCGGACGTCGTGCTCGTCGTCGATCAAGCGTATCGGGAATACGCACCACCGGAGTCCGTCGACGCGACCGTGCACGTTGGGTCGCGTCCGCGAACGCTGGTGCTACGGACGATGTCGAAGATCTACGGCCTAGCGGCGGTCCGCTTCGGATACGGCTTCGCCGACCCCGAGACGATCGCCGTGATGGAGCGCGTGCGCCTGCCCTTTAACGTCTCCGCTCCGGCGCTTGCGGCGGCCGCGGCTGCGCTCGACGACGACGACTTCGTGCGACGCAGCATCGAAAACAACGCGGCGGGAAAGGCGCAACTCTTTCCCGCGCTCGCGGCGCTCGCACTTGACTCGTATCCGACGCAGGCGAACTTCTACGCACTGGCCGTTCCGACGAGCGCGACGCGCGCGTACGAGGATTTGCTGCGCGAAGGCATCATCGTGCGTTCCGGCGACGCGCTGCGGATGCCGGAGCGGCTGCGCATCACGATTGGAACCAACGACGAGAACGCGCTGCTGCTCTGTGCGCTGGAAAGACTCGTGGACGCTTGGCGAGCGTAACGGTACGCGTCGGCGACGTACGTGATTGGGATTTCGCCCGGGACCTCGGCCTACGGACCATCTCCACGAGCCGCAGCCGCGGTGCGCCGGACGCGGCGCTGAGCGCAGGGTACGAGCGTCTTCTCGACGTCGCCTCCTCGCAGTCGCACGTGCTCCTCGTTGCGCGGGAGGCAGATCTGCCCGTCGGCTTTCTCCTCTTGCTCGACGCCCTACCGGACGAAGTCGCGCTCCAGCCGCAAGGCTTTGTCGCCTATATGGCCGTGGAGCCGGCCTTTACGCGCCGGGGCGTCGCCACGGCGCTGCTTTATGCCGCCGAAGATGAGGCCCGGAGGCGAGGGATAACGTATATGTCGTTGATGGTCACCGAGAGTAACGCCCCGGCACGGCGCCTCTACGAGCGCGCCGGCTATCTGACCGAGCGCAGGCAGCTATGCAAACGGCTCTAGTCTCGGCGTCCTCGCGGCGCATCTTCTGGGGCGTCGTTACGCTCGTCAGTCTGATCGCCATCTGGTGGATCACGAAGCTGATCCCGCACACGATCGCGATCTTCACGATCGCCGCCTTCATCGCGTTCGGCGTCCGACCCATGGTGACGTTGCTCGTTCGCGCTCGCGTACCGAAGTGGCTCGCGATCGCGCTGATTTTCGTGGTGCTCGTCCTGATCGTTGTACTGTTGCTCCTCGTTGTCGTTCCGATGGCCATCGTGCAGAGCCAACTCTTGATTTCGAACACGCCGTCGTACGCGCATGCGGTGCATACCTGGGTCGTTGACGGGCGCGACGCCCTCCAGGCGCGTTTCCCGGCATTGCAGATCCCGACGATCGACATCGCGCAGATCGGTGCGGATCGCTTGGGGACCCTTGCGACCGAGACGCTCGCCTCGATTGGAACGATCGTCATCAATACGGCCACCTGGCTCTTCATCGCCTTCGCCGCGATCGTGCTGTCGTTCTACTTTCTGCTCAACGACGAGCCGATCGCGGAGGGCTTTACGATGCTCTTTCCTCCGCGCCGGCGTGCGACGGCGCGCAAGATCGTCGTCGAGGTCACCGACGTTTTCGGGAAGTACATCTTCGGCCAAATCGTCGTCAGCGCGATTACCGGCATCGTGATCGCCGCCGGCAGCGCGGCAATCGGCTTCAAGTACCCGTTGATCATCGGGTTGATCTCGGCCGTCGCCTACGCGGTTCCGGTCATTGGGATGCTTATCGCGCAGGTCATCGCGCTCGTGCTCTGCGCGCCGCAGGGCGCGTGGATGATGTTGTGGGTGCAGGTCGTGATGTTCGTCATGGCGCGCATTAGCGACATGGTGCTCGTGCCGCGCATCATGGGCAGCACGGTCGGCGTTTCACCGATCGGGGTCATGTTCGCGGTCTTTGCCGGTGGCGAACTCTTCGGCATGCCGGGACTGATCCTCGGAATTCCGGCGGCCGCGCTCGTGAAGATTCTCTGGCGCTATTTTGGGCCGTGGCTGCATGCGGCGTCGGAGCGCACCCCGGTTCCCTAGGGAGCTTCCCTAGCTCGCTCCCCGTTCGGCGAGCCCTCGTAGCCAGCGCAGGATATCTGCCGCAACGCGCGGGTCGAGTGGGGCCGCCGTTTCGTACTCGGAGCCGTCGCTCGGCGCCGCGTCGGGAACCCTGAGAAAGAGATGATCGTCGCCAGAGAGCAGATCGACGGTGATGCGCCGGTGCGCGTTCCTTGCGGCGGCGACGAGATGAGGCAAGTCGGACGGCAGGACCTGAATGTCGCGCGTTCCCTGCAGGACGAGAATCGGCGCGCCGACGCCGCGAATCACGTTTCCCGGGTCGATGCCGATGTACGATGCCAGGCCGCGCGTTACCGCCCGGCGCAACGCCGGCGTCATGCGCGGTGACTGCTCTTGGATGATACGTTCCATCGGAACGGCAGGCGGCGCCATGAGCACGATTCCCGCAAGACCGCGAATCGACGGGGCCACGAGCGGCACGATGATTCCTCCTTCGCTGTGTCCGAGAAGGAAGATCCGCTTCGGATCCACGGTCGGCTGCTCGCGCAAGAACGAGACTGCCGCGCGCACATCGTTGCCGAGAACGTGCCAGTCTTCGGTTGCCGTACCGGTGCTACCGGCGATGCCGCGTTTATCGTAGCGTAAGACGACGATGCCGGCGTTGGAGAGCGCGTTGCTCAGATCGAGAAACGTGGGATTCTGCGGGATGCCGCCGTTACGCGTTCCGGGGCCGCTGCCGTGCACGAAGACGAATGCGGGCATGCGCGCGCGTCCGTGGTTCGGGATCGTTAGCGTCCCTGCCAAGACCGCACCTCCTGTGGACGCGAAGGCGACGGTACGGCTCGAAAAATGCGGATGCGCCGTAGGATACGGCGTCGGCACCGGTACCGGCGTTGGAATCGCAGCGTCGGAGCCGGGGCGCGCGAGCGTTAGCGGAAGGCTCATCCCGCGTTGCGTGAACGTCCCGGTAATCGATTGGAGCCCGAGCGTCCCGCGGTAGGACGCATCCAAACTCGGTATCGCGAAGCTCAGCACGCCGTTTGCGCCGGAGACGCTGGATGCGGGGATCTCATACCCGTGCTGAAACGGGCTGTCCAGCGTTGCCGTCAGCGAGCTGTCGCCCGCGCTGGCGACTTCGAGCGCAAGCAGCAGGCGCGTGTCGCCGACGGCCAACGTACCCAACCACGTGCCTCGCAGGTCGCTCGTGCCCAGAGCGCTCGGCAAGAGAACCAGAGGATAACGCGTTCCCCGCTGCGCGAACGTGCCGGAGATCGCGCCGTTCTCGAGGGTACCGTCGTACGAGGCGCCGATCCGCGCGATCGAAAAATGAAGCTTGCCGTTTCCGGTGTTGATGGCGTCGACGGGTATCTGCGTCACACCGCTCTGGTACGGGCTTTGCAGCGTTGCAGCTAGCCCGGTCCCCTGTCGTGCGATCGCGATTACGAGCAAGAGGCGTCCGCCCGGTACGTCCAGCATTCCAGACCACGTTCCCACGGCGCTCTGTTGCTGCGCCGCCGAACCGATGGGCGCCCCAAGCGCGAGCAGCGCTGCGGCCGCGGCAAAGACGACGATCTTACGATTCATCCGATCCAAACCCCTCAATCTGTCGGTAGATGACGTAGGAATACACGATGGGAGCGAACGCGGCGATAAGGACGATCGGAAGAATCGCCATGACGCCGAAGGAGAAGAAGCTACACGCTATCACAAGAACGCCTGCCGCCGTAAGCATCCATCCCGCAAGCCGGTGCGTTCGCAGCCATACCTCGTCGCTCGCGAGCGTCCACGGCGTGCGAACGCCAATGAAGAAATTCTTCCTGAACTTTCCCATGAGGTTCCCGAGCACGACGAGCAACACTCCCAGTGCGAGGAGGAAGACGGTGGTCGGCAAGGGCTCCGCCGTCAACGCCGCGCGGACGGCGACGATGTTTTCGATCACGAGCATACCGATAACCGCGAGCATCGCTACATCGAAAGCATTGACGAAGCGGTCGATGCGAAAGCCCTTCGGCGAAATCGCTGGCAACACCAGCATGAATAGCCACGTTGCGGCAACGATCGCCGGCCAGATCGCCACGCCCCAGAACCGCGGCATGTAGCCGTTGGCACGTCCTTGAAGATTCCAGTGCGTCGGTATCGTTGCCGGAAGATGCGGGTACGCCCAGACTGCAACCGCCACCGAAATCAACGCCAATATACCACCCGCGAAAAGCGCGCGTCCTCGGTTCACTTTCGGCCCCTCCTCGTTCCATCGAGCAGATCCAGTACGAAGCGCGAGACGTCCTCGAGAACCGTGGTATTGAGCGAGTACACGATAGTTTGTCCCTTCCGCTCCGAGCGAACGAGATCCGCAGCCTTTAACGCGGAGAGGTGATGCGACAAGGACGGCGCTGAAAAATCGAAGTTGCGCGCTAGGTCACCTACCGTCATGGACCCTCGTTGCAAGAGTCCTAGAATGCGGCGCCGGCTCGGGTCTGCGAGCGCCTTGAAGACCGGCTCCTGTTTCATGAACGTGTAATAAGATAGTAATATAACTATCTAAATATTGCAAGCTCCTGGAAGCGACGAGTTCCTAGCGGCGGGGGTTAACCACGATGGCGATGGCGTCGCGATAGACGGTCTTTCCGCAGAGCGCAGCGTCGCGGATGCGCAGCCGGTTGAAGCTGTCGGAGTGGGTCGACTCCGCGACGGCGACGAGCAGCGAGTTCGCGAGGCGAGCGTGCCCGCACGGATCCGCGTCGGGCACGTCGACGGCACGCGTGTGCGGCGAGAGCACGGCAGCTGTGCCGATCCGAAGGCCCCAGCCCGCGATGCGTAGCGGCTTTTCGCGCGCGATCCAAGCGTACACGCCCGAACGCAGTCCCCGCACCGCAAGTGCGTCGGCATAGAAGCGCGTCGTCGTGCGCGCGGCGAGGAGCGTCGTGACGACGACCGTACACGCGAACGCGGCGGCGATCGCCGGGCGCGCGTTCGCGCGGCGAGCGAACGCGACCGCGAACGGTACGAGAAGCGCCGCCGCCGGCGCCCAGAGCGTGACGCGATCGTTCCAATAGAGGGCGAGCAGCATGAGCGCTTCGCCGGCGATTGCGGCGAGCAGCAGCGAGAGCGCCAGCTTTGGCAGGCGCAGAAGATGCGGCGCGAGGACGAGCGTTCCCACGGCCATCGCGGGAACGAAGTATCGCAACGACGCGCCGGTTGCGAGCTGCACGTTGGCGCTCGCGTATCCAAACGGCATCACGAGCGCGACGAACACCGCAGCCATGCCGGCGCGTGCGAGCGGCGCGTCGCGCGCGAGCCGCGGCGAAGCGAGCGCAGCCAAGGTCAAGAGGAAGCCCAAGGGTGCGAACTTTGCCGCCGCGGCGACGCCGTACTCGAGCGTCGCCAACGGGTGCGCGAGCATCGTCGAATTCCAGAGGTGTGGGAAAGCCGTCGACGCCGGCGGCACGAACGCGCTGCGCCAGAGAACCGCGTCGTGAAGCATCCAGAGAGATACCGCACCCGCTGCGGCGAGCCACGCGCGTGGCTTCGCCGCCGACGCGACGAGCGCGACGGCGGCGTAGATCCAGCCGTCGGGTTTGACGAGCGCGCACATCGCTGCGGCTCGCAGCACGGTGGCGTCGTCGACCGGAGCGCTCCACAGAACTTCGACGAAGAATGCGGCGAGCCACACGTCGTTCTGCAGCGATCCCGCTTGTAGGGAGATCGGAAGAATGGCGACGACGGCGGCGGCGAGCGCGTCGGCCAATCGCACGGGCAAGAGCGCTCCTTCGCGTGCCCAAGCAAAGAGACGCCATCCGAGCAGCGCGAGCGCCGCGAAGCCGCTCCATCCCAGGGCGAACGGCGTCGAAACGGCGTAGAGCGCGCTCGCGAACAGCTCTGACGCCGGTGGATACCACCAGTATCGCGTCTGCGTCGTCCAGATGCCGTGCGCGTGAGCCCAAGCAGCGGCGTTCGGCAAGTGATACGATAGCGTATCGCCATCGAGCAGCGGGCGCACGAGGGGCGGCCATGCGACGAACGCGAGCACGCCGATGAGCAGGTAGGGAATGGGCTCGCGAAATCCGCGCTCGCGGCGACGCCAAGCGACGGCGCCTCCAATGCAGAGCGCGAGGAGAATCCAGCACGCGGGCCAGTAGAGCGCGTGCGCGAACGCGAGCACGAGGGGGATCGCAGTTCCGACGACGATGGCGTCGCGCAGGCGATCGGCGACGCGCGGTCCGCCGCGTAGGATCGGTGCTGCCAGCCAGAGACCGACGAGCCAGAGCGCGGCGAGGATCGCCGATGCAACCGCGCTCACATCGACTCTGGCGCCGTCACGCCGAGCAGGCCCAAGACCACGGAGAGCACGCGTTGTGCCGCGAGGCAGAGCGCAAGCCGCGCCCTTCGCAGCTCGGGTTCCTCGGCCAGGATGCGACACTCGGTGTAAAACTGATGAAAGTCGGTCGCGACGTCGCGCGCGTAGCGAGCCAACCGATGTGGCGCGAGCTGGTCGACGACGCTTTGTGCGAGATGCGGCAGCTCGCAGAGGCGCCGCGCGAGCGCGAGCTCGGCCGGGTGATCGAGCGAGCGAAGTTCGGCGTACCGCGCCTGCTCGACGTCGCTCGCGTCGGCCTTGCGCAACACCGAGCAGATGCGCGCGTGGCCGTATTGCACGTAGTAGACGGGGTTGTCGTTGCTCTCGTCGACGGCAAGCTTGAGGTCGAAGGTCAGCGGCGAATCGGTGGCGAGCATCGCGAAGAAGAAGCGCGTCGCGTCGAGCCCGACCTCATCGAGAATCTCGTCGAGCGTCACGATATGTCCGGCGCGCTTGCTCATCGCAACGTGCTCGCCACCGCGCACGAGCGTGACTTGTTGCGCGATGAGGACCTCGAGCCGCCCCGGGTAACCGAGCGCTGCGGCAAGGCCCGCGAGCCTGCCGATATAGCCGTGGTGATCGGGGCCGAGCACGTCGATCACGCGGTCGGCGCGACGCAGCTTCTCGTAGTGGTACGCAACGTCGGTGCAAAAATACGTCGGGCGCCCGTCGGCGCGCACGAGCACGCGATCCTTGTCGTCCCCAAATTGCGTCGCGCGAAAGAAGATCGCGCCGTCGGCCTCGTACGTGAGCCCGAGCTCCGTCAATCGCTCGACGCCGGCCTGAATCCGGCCGCGCTCGTGCAGCTCGCGCTCGCTCTGCCACAGGTCGTATTCGACGCCGAATCGATCGGCACAGCGCCGCTGCTCGGCGACGATCGCATCGGCGGCGAAGCGAGCCATGAAATCGATACGCTGCTCCGGCGTCATGGCGTCGACGTCTTCGTCCGCGCCGTCATCGCGTAAGTGCCGCGCGATCTCGACGAGATACGCGCCGGGGTAGCCGTCCTCGGGAAACGGATGCGCGGGGTCGATCAGCTGCCGGTAGCGTGCGTCGAGCGAACGACCCAGCGTTTCGAGCTGACCGCCGGCGTCGTTGACGATCCACTCGACGAAGACATCGTAGCCGCGCAGACGCATCGTTCGCGCGAGCGTATCGCCGATCGAGAGCGCTCGCCCTTGCACGACGAGCAACGGCCCCGTCGGATTCGCGCTGCCGAACTCGAGCGATACGCGCTCTCCGCGATGCGACGCGCGCGCGAAGTTTTCGCCGTCCCGTACGACGCAAGCGATTGCCGCCTGCCATATCTGCGGCGCAAGGCGCAGATTGACGAATCCTCCGACGGGCTCGATCGAGGCAAAGAGCGCCGCAACGCGCGGCGCCCGCTCGGCGAGGTCCGACGTCAACCGCTGCGCCACGTCCTGTGGTGACGCGCGAGCGACGCGGGCGAGCGAGAAGGCTGCGTTGGTCGCGAACTCACCGAACTCCGGACGCCGCGGCGCCTCAAAGGCGACCTCGAGGCGCGCATCGTCGTAGAGCGCGGCAGCGGATTCGCGCAGCGCCTGCGCAAACGTGCGCAGCGCGTCGTCGGGCAGAATGCCCTGTTCCGTGGCTACCGGCTCCATCGTGACGGTGTTCGCGCCGTGCCGCGCCGGTCATCTTCGCGCGTAACGCGCGTGGCCTCGGCACGCGATGCGGCCGTCGAGTTCGAGCATCGTCAACGCGGCTAGCACGTCGGGCGTTGCCGAGCCGCAGCCTTCGACGATATCGTCGAGCGCGCACTCGCCGCCCTCGAGAAGCGCGAGAATTTGCCGCGAGAGGGGCGTATCGTCGTATTCGGGTTGCGCGAGCGCCGGCTCGGACGCGCTTAGGCCGAGTGCCTCGAGCACGTCGTCGGGCGTTCGCGCCAGCATTGCGCCGTCGCGGATCAGCGCGAGGCAGCCGGCACTATGCCGCCGGTCTACGTCCCCCGGGATCGCGAGCACGGGGATGCGTCCCGCGGCCCACCCGGCGGTATTCAGAGCGCCGCTACGCGCCGGCGCTTCGACGACGAGCACGGCGTCGCAGAGAGCGGCGACGACGCCGTTGCGCTGGAGAAATTGCTTGGGTCGCGCGGCCTGCTCCGGCGGGAACGGCGATAGCACGGCTCCCCCGCTTTCGAGCATGCGCTGCGCGAGCGCCAGGTTTCGCTTCGGGAAGAAGTGCCGGTGGCCCGAGCCGAGGACGCCGATCGTGGGCTCGCCGGCCTGGAGCGCACCCTCGTGGGCGCAGCCGTCGATCCCGAGCGCCAAGCCCGAGATGATGCAGCAGCCCGCTCGAGCGAGCTCGCCGGCGAAGCTCACCGCCAATCGCCGGCCGTAGGGCGTAGCCGAGCGGGTTCCCACCACCGCCACGCACGGGCGCTGGAGCGCCTCGGGCGTCCCCGCGCACCACAGGCCGTCGAGGCGAGTGGGGAGACCGCGGCCGCCGCGAAGCGCGAGCAAGCGGGCGTGGGTGAGGTATCGCGGTTCCTCCACGAAGGCTCCCATCACGCCTCCTGAGGGCATCTCCAGGGGGAAAGGGACCACTGCCGAGGAATGGGCGGCGCAACCATGCCGGTCCGGCTCGTCCAGAGCCCCGGAAGCTGAAGTCGTAGGAGTCTCAGATGGCAGCAGAAGCGTATTGCGTCAAGTGCAAGACCAAGCGCCAGATCAAAGATGCGGTGCAGATCACGATGAAAAACGGCCGTCCCGCGACGGAAGGCAAATGTCCGGTCTGCGGGACCAAGATGTTCAAGATCGGAGCCGCGGCCTAACAGGCTGCGTAGTGTATAATGGGCAGGTCACCCACAATATGTGGGGACCGAGAGGAACGCCTGCCCTGACCTGTCCGACCTGCCGCAAGAGCGAGACACGCGTCGTCGATTCACGTGACGACGAGTCGGTCGTTCGTCGGCGTCGCGAGTGTCTCGATCCTCGCTGCAAGCATCGCTTCACGACGTACGAGCGGCAAGAATCGCCGCGCCTCTTCGTCGTGAAGAAAGACGGTCGGCGCGAACAGTACAATCGCGAGAAAGTGATCGGCGGCCTTCGGAAGGCCTGCGAGAAGCGGCCGATCTCCGAGAGTCGCATGG
>DAHXOK010000004.1:12021-12607 GCA_027364935.1 Vulcanimicrobiota bacterium
GGCCGTCGCTGCCGACTTGGAGCGCGCGCTCTTCGCGCGCGGCGAGAGCGAGATTCCCGCATCGCTCATCGGCGAGAAGTTGATGGAGGCGCTCAAAGCGCTCGATCCCGTTGCGTACATTCGGTTTGCAAGCGTCTACCGGTCGTTTCGCGACATCGAAAGCTTCCGGGAAGAGTTAAGCGCGCTGCTCTCAAAGTGAACCCGATGAGCGTCAGCGCGCGGGTGGCGGTCGTGCGCCTTCCCGAAGGTGAAGGCTTGCCGCTGCCTGCGTACATGAGCGAACGCGCTGCGGGAGCCGATCTTTGCGCAGCCGTGGAGCGCGCGCTCGTGCTCGCACCCGGAGAGCGAGTCCTCGTTCCGACCGGATTTGCCATCGCGGTACCCGAGGGTTTCGAAGCGCAGGTGCGGCCGCGCAGCGGCCTCGCTTTCGCACACGGCGTCACGTGTTTGAACGCACCTGGAACGATCGACGCCGATTATCGCGGCCCCGTGCACGTGCTCTTGGTCAATCTCGGCAGCGAGCCGGTTACGGTTCGTCGCGGCGATCGCATCGCGCAGCTCGTCGTCGCGCCGGTCGCGCGTGCGT
>DAHXOK010000004.1:12617-17404 GCA_027364935.1 Vulcanimicrobiota bacterium
CGACCGGCGCGCTCGGGGCCTCCGCGACGCCGTGAGAGTCTACATCGTTGGGAAAGGCGCCGTCGGAACCTATCTCGGCGAGCTCCTGCAGTCGATCGGCACCGAGGTCGTGTACGCGCCGCGCGCGCGAGCGGACGTGACGCCGTGCGATGCCGACGTTGCGATCGTCGCCGTCAAGTCGTACGACACGCCGGCAGCCGTCGACGCGCTTCGCGCCGCGATCGCGTACCCGGAGAAGTGCGTATTCGTGTGTCCGCAAAACGGCGTCGGAAACGAAGAGTTGCTCATCGCGGCGTTCGGCGCAGATAACGTCGTCGCCGCGTCGCTCACGGTGCCCGTCGCGCGCGATCGCGAGGGCCATGCCAACGCGACCAAAGACGGTGCCATCGCCTTCGCTCCTACGGGAGCCACGGCGTTCAACTGGCTCGTCGCGACGTTTGCGAGCACGGGCCTCAAGGTCAGAGTCGTCGAGGATTGGCGTTCGCTGAAGTGGAGCAAGCTCGCGCTCAACGTCGTCGCCAATGCGAGTTGCGCGATCCTGAACGTGCTGCCCAACCGGCTCGTGCACTACGATCGCGTCTTCAGCCTGGAGATTCGCGTGCTGCGCGAGGTGCGTGCAGTGATGCACGCGCTCGGCATCGGTCCGATCGACTTGCCGCGTTACCCGGTTCGCGCGCTGCTCGGCGTAGCGACGCTTCCGAGCCCCGTCGCTCGCGGCGTGCTGGCCGCGCGCATCGCCGGCGCTCGCGGGACCAAGCCGCCGTCGCTGTTGCTCGACTTGCGCAGCGGGCGACCGGAAACCGAGGTCACCGTCCTCAACGGCGCCGTTGCGGCCGCCGGCTTGGAACACCGCGTTTCGACGCCGGTCAACGCGGTGTACGCCCGCGTGCTCGATGCGATCGCGCACATGCCGCAGTTGTGGGCGAAATATCGCGAGCGTCCCGAAGCGCTCGAGGCCGAAGTCGAAGCCGAAGTTCGCCGGACGCGCGCGCTCGCGCGTGGAACGTAAGCGGCAGGCACGGTATGCGCGATCCCAACGTTCCCGAATCGCTCGAAGGCTGGTGGATTCTTCATCGGATGTTCGCGTTCGACCGCCACGCGTGGGACGACCTGACGTCGAAGCGCCGTTCCAAGGCGGCGTCGCAGGCAGCCGACCTGTGCGATCATCTCAAGCGGCGCAACGACGGCGATCTCGCGCTGTGCAATCTCGTCGGCCACAAGGGCGATCTCATGCTCGTGCATTACGCGCGGCGGTACGACGAACTCGCATACGCCCAGACGCTCGTGGACAAGCTCGAGCTGCGCGCGCTGCTCGCGCCGCGCGCTTCGTACGCGTCCGTACTCGAGCTGGGCCTGTACGACGCGACCGCAAGGATCCATGCAGACTTGGAGCGGCGCGGCATCGCGCGCAATACGCCGGAGTGGATCGCGCTCTTCGACGAGCAGGTGCGCGCGCAGGAAGAGAACCCGCACGTCGCCCCGCGCCTCTGGGCGCGCATTCCCGAGCGGCGCTACATGTGCTTCTATCCGATGAGCAAACGGCGCGCGGAGCGAGACAATTGGTATGCGCTGCCGTACGCCGAGCGCCTGAAGCTGATGAACGATCACGGGAAAGTCGGACGCTCCTATCACGGGCGCGTCACGCAGGTGATCTCGGGCTCGATCGGATACGACGACTACGAATGGGGCGTCGATCTGTACGCCGACGATCCACTCGCGTTCAAGAAGCTCGTCTACGAAATGCGCTTTGACGAGGCAAGCGCGCGCTACGCGGAGTTCGGACCCTTCTATAGCGGCGTGCAGTTCTCGAGCGACCAGCTCGAGGTCTTTCTCGACGGCGAGAGCGTTCCGCAGCTCTCATCCTGAGCGCGCGTACAGGCGGATTTTGCCGCAGGTTCTCTCCAGCCTCCACGATCGGGCGGGGGGCACGAAGCGTCCCTTGAGCGCGAGCATCTGCGCGCCGCTGCGTTGGACGATAGCCGTAGCGGCGGCGTTACGCGGATGAACCAGTACGTACGACGCATCGTGAATCGCCGTCCGTGGGAACGCGTCGATGCGTCCGTCCACGTTGGCGCTGCCGCCGGCAAACTCGATAAGGCTTCCGATCTCGAGCGCGTCGGTGAAGACGCGCTCGCCGCGTACGAGCGGCGCGCACGCCGCGAAATCGACGCCGCTTTCGAGATTACCGAACCTCGGATCGGCGAGCGTCGGCGCGGCGAGCATGTTCTTGAGCGTGAGAGCGACGAGGATGAGACTAAAGAGTGCGGCTGCGGCACGCGTCGCGAGCGGCATAGGCTTGGCGCGGGTTCGAAGTGCGTTGCCGAGCGTCGTCGCGGTTGCCAAGAAGAGCAGCATCGCGTAGCGGATCGCGACGATCGTCCCGATCGCGCTTGCCGCGATGAAGATAAGATCGCCGTAGCGAATGGGACGACGCAACCGCATCCGCGCTGGGAATCGTATCCACAGCGGCGCGAGCGCGAGCAACGCATCGAAGATGGCGGTGTAACTGCGAAGAGCCGGCGTCCATTCGTCGACGTAGCCTGCGAGCCGGGCGTTGCGTGCCATCTCGACCGTGAAGGCCCAGAGATGCCATCCGAGCGGGTTCGCAAGCGTCGCGACCGTCGAGGCGACAAACGGAGCGACGCGCCGGCGGTCGAGGTGCAGCAGCATCCACAGAATGGCGATCGGGAACGACCCGTGCACGTTTGCCCAGAGTGCCGTCAGCGGTACGGCGGCCCACGGCGCGCGCCGCCAGACGAGAATTAGCAAGGGCAGCAACGCCCAAACGAGCGTCTGTGCGCGGTCCTGCGCGAAGAAGATTGCGCCGATCGCCGTGACGGCAACCTGCGCGCAGGCGATCAGCGGATGCGTTCGCGTACGCACGCTTTCCAGGGCCACGAAGGCGACGCCGAAGATGAGTGCCGCGGCGAAGAGCAGTTCCATGAGCACGTAGAGGCCGTGGGCGCGCGTCCACGCAGTGGCGACGGCGACGAGCCACTCCTGGTTCACCCAAGGACGGTTCGGATACCACGAGCCTTGCAGAGTCTCGAGGATGCGACCGTGCGTGAGCGTCCAATTCCCAGCGGAGGCGAGCCAATACCGCTCCAGGTCGCTCGGAATGACGCACTGTGCGGTCGTTACCGCGGCGCTCGTGCAGACCAGAAGCAGCAGCGGGCTCCAAGCTCCGTACCCATCGCGCCGCGCCATCTTGCGCCTCATTCGAACGCGCGAGATGCGCCCCTCTGCGAAACCTTCAGCGGGTTTGTGGTGTACGTCCAGACAGAGAGGAGCTTTTTCGTGCGCAAGAGATTGCTAGCCCCCGGGATTTTCGCGGCGACCCTGGTCGCGGGTGCTTTCGCCGGTGCGGATGCGACGCCGCCTACGACGCAGCTGCAGTACCTCGTCGGAACGTGGAACTGTTCGGTGAGCGGCAGCGCGGCATTTTCGGAGCACACGACGCTCGCGCAAGCGGCGGGGAACCCGTGGGTCCACGGCGCGTCGAGCGCCCAGATATCCGGACATCCGATATCCGAGGATTTCTACGTCGGGTACGACGCACGCAACTCGCGCTGGGTCCTGATAACGATCGATAGCATGGGCGGATACTCGGTCAGCACGAGTTCGTCGCCCGCACTGAACGACTCCACGTGGACGGCGGCGTATCCGCAAAGCTCGGGCTCCGCGACGTTCGTGGAGAACTCCGCGACGCAGTACACGCTCGACAGCAGCGGCATGGCGGACGGGCGCAAAGTCCAAACGCACGAGGTCTGCACGCGCGAGTAGCGTTGCCCTGGCAGCCCTTGCCTAGACACCTCGGTGGTCGAGGCGTTCGAGGCTGCGATAGGTGATCGCCTCGGCAACGTGCTCGGCTGCAATCTCTTGCGTCGCGGCCAGGTCGGCGATGGTCCGCGCGACGCGCACGATGCGATCGAGTGCTCGGGCCGAGAACTGCCGCCGTGCAGCGGCCAGGGCGAGCAGGCGCATCGGCGCCTCGTCGAGCGCGCAGTAGCGGCGCATCGCACCCGGTGGAATCTCGGCATTGCACGTGATGCGCGTCGACACGAAGCGTCGCTGCTGCCGCTCCCGTGCCGCCACGACGCGTTCGCGAATGGCCGCGGAGCGTTCTGCATTCTCGACGCGCACCATGTCGTCGAAGGGAACGCGGGCGATCTCGACTTGCATGTCGATACGATCGAGCAACGGGCCCGACAATTTGCCGACGTACTTTGCGACGGCCGCGTCGTCGCAACGGCAGTCGGCGTTGCGCACGCCGCGATAACCGCACGGGCAAGGATTCATCGATGCGACGAGCTGAAAGCGTGCCGGGTAGGTAAACGTTCCCGCAGCGCGCGCGATCGTGACGGTACCCTCTTCCAACGGCTGACGCATGACTTCGATGGCGCTGCGCGAGAACTCCGGAAGTTCGTCCAGAAACAAGACCCCGTGGTGGGCGAGGCTGATCTCGCCGGGTTTCGCGAGCGCGCCGCCGCCGACGAGCGCGGGTTGGCTGATCGTGTGGTGCGGAAACCGAAATGGTCGCGCTGCGGCGATGCCCGCATCGCCTCCGAGCAGCCCCGCGACGCTGTAGATCTTCGTGACTTCGAGTGCCTCGTCGCGCGTCATCGGCGGAAGAATCGATGGGAGTCGCCGGGCGAGCATCGTCTTCCCGCAGCCCGGAGGCCCGACGAAGAGCAGATTGTGCCCGCCTGCTGCCGCAATTTCGAGGGCGCGCTTGGGCGCGAGCTGCCCGCGCACGTCGGCCAGATCTCCGTGCGCGGCAACGCCTC
>DAHXOK010000004.1:17414-31345 GCA_027364935.1 Vulcanimicrobiota bacterium
GGCCACATCCGGCGGCGCGCCCGTGCGATGGCGCCAAGCGGCGCCGTTGCCGAGCACGACGGCAACGGCAGATTGCAGCGAGTCTACAGCGTACAACTCGATCCCGTCGACGAGCGCCGCTTCGTCCGTGTTGCGCTGCGGTACGATGAGGCGCGTGAATCCGGCCGCGCGCGCTCCGAGCACCATCGGGAGAATGCCGCTGACGGGGCGCAGATTGCCGTCGAGCGCGAGCTCGCCGAGTGCGATGACGCTGCGTAGTTCCTCGCGGCCAATCTGTTCGTCGATCGCTAAGAGCGCGAGTGCGATGGCGAGATCGAAGGCCGGCCCTTCCTTACGAACGTCGGCGGGCGAGAGATTGACGAGCAAGCGCCCTGCCGGGTACGCGAAGCCGGAGTTGAAGATCGCGCTTCGAACGCGATCGCGCGCCTCGTTGAGCGCGCGATCGGGCAACCCGATGATCGAAAAGCTCGGGCTCCCCGCGGAGCTGTCGGCCTCGACGCGAACGGCGTATCCCTCGATCCCGAACATTCCGGCCGAAAACGCGAGCGACATCATGGCGCGCCTTACCGTCTGCGCGCTACGCCCGCGATGCCTAGAGGCGCCCTGCGCAATCGTCATGGGGCGAGCTCGTCTACGCCGTTGCAAGGAGGTGGCCGTCAGGGTAGGAAAGGCGCGAGGGGCCACGCGATGAGTGCACCACGTACGGCCACCTATAATCGCCTTCTCTTGCTGGTCTCCGGTTTAGGCGGCCTGCTCTACGGCATTGACGTCGGCATCATCCAGGGCGCGCTGCCGTACCTCACCGCGACGTCCGGCTTCGGCCCTGGGCGGCTCTCATTCGTCGTCGCGGCCGTGTTGCTCGGCAGCGTCATCTCGGTGCTCTTCGCGGGACTCCTCGCGGATTGGCTCGGGCGCAAGCGCGTGATGATTTTGACGGCGCTGATGTTCTGCGTCAGCGTTCCGATGATCGCGCTCTCGCACGGGTACTGGGCGCTGGTCGGCGGCCGTCTCTTGCAAGGAATGAGCGGCGGGCTCATCGGCGTCGTCATTCCGCTCTATTTGGCCGAGTGTTTGCCGTCGAAAGATCGCGGCAAGGGCACGGGGATCTTTCAGTGGCTGCTCGTCTTCGGCTTCGTTCTTTCGTCCTTGATCACGCTCTACTTCAGCCACGGCCTCGCGCAGGTCGCCCAGCACAGCACGCCAGCGCAGATCTTCGCCTTCAAGGATCGCGCGTGGCGCGATACGTTCTGGCTCTCGCTTCCGTTCGGGTTGCTCTTTACGCTCGGCGGCTTCGTCTTGGCCGAGTCGCCGCGTTGGCTCTTTCGCCGCGGGAAGAGGGATGCAGCGTTGGCGGCCCTGTTGCGCTCGCGCGAGGCAGAGCAGGCAGAGCTAGAGCTGCGCGAGATGGACGAGGCCTCCCGCGCGCAGTCCTCGGCCGGACGCGCGATTCGCGACTCGCTACTGCGCCGCAAGTACGTCATCCCGTTCGTCCTCGCGTGCGTCATCCTGACCTGCAATCAACTGACCGGGATCAACTCGATCATTCCGTACAACACGACGATCCTGCTCCAAGCCGGCTTGAACGATTTTCAAGCCCACGCCGGAAGCTTTTTCTTCAGCATCGTCAACTTCGTTCTCACGCTCGTCGGGGTGATGCTGGTCGACCGCAAGGGGCGTAAGTTCTTGCTCGCGCTCGGGAGCGGCGGCATCATTCTGTCGCTGCTCGGAACCGGCGTGCTCTTCCATCGTACGGAAGCGCGCCACGTCGACGTTACCGCAGCCGTCCGCAGGATGGTCAAGCCCGATCAAACGCTGTCGCTACAATTCGATGCCGCCGCCGCAAAACGGCTGTTGGCTAGCGTTGGGAAAACTGGTGGCGGCCGGGCGCAGTCGCTCGTCGTCAACTACGCGTACGGCGATTTCAGCTCGGTGACGAATGCCGTTCGTTCGGACGAAGTCACGCAACCGATTTCCGTCACGCGCAGCATTCCGGCGAATCGCGTCGAGGCGCTGCTGGCGGGATCGAGCAGCCCTTTCGGCGATCTCGCAGCGGCGCGCAGCGCTCCGCTGCGGATCATCTCGGCGTACGTGACGGCGGTGCCGAGCGCGGCAAACGGCTGGCTCGTTGCGGCGACCCTCTATCTCTTCATGGCGTTCTTCGCGGTCGGGCCGGGAGTCGTCGTGTGGCTTGCGCTCTCCGAACTCATGCCGACGCGCATTCGCTCCAACGGCATGAGCATCGCGCTCTTTCTCAACCAGGTCACGTCGACGACGATCGCGGCGATCTTCCTTCCGACCGTCGCCACGCACGGCTATGCGAGCATGTTTTTCGCCTTTGCCGCGTTCACGGTGATCTACTTCCTGACGGCGGTGTTCTTCTTGCCCGAGACCAAGGGCAAGACGCTCGAAGAGATCGAGGCGTCCTTCGAACGGCGGGACGCCTCCGGGCCTGCGATGGCCCGATGAGGGGGCTGTGGGTCCTGGCGGGGCTGTCCACAGATTGCACAAGACGGAAGTCGCGCGCTGTGGATAGAAATAGCCGGGCCGCATGAAATCATGGTATTTAGCGGCGGCCGCACTCTGCCTCGTGCTTGCTGCTTGCTCGCATTCGACCTCGCAATCGACCACGTCGGCGTCCGCTTCCGGCGGGAAGCGCATCGGCGTCTCGATTCAAAATCGTGAGGCGCAGTTCTACCAGGACATGGAGGCCGGCATGCGCAGCGAGGCTGCGAAGTACGGCTACTCCCTCGACGTCGTGGACGCAAATCGCGATAACGCCCTGCAGCAGAGTCAAGTGGAAGACTTCATCTCGCAGCGCGTCGACGCGATCGTGTTGACCCCGTACGACTCGCAGGCGATCGGGAGCGCGATTGCCGAGGCGAACCGCGCCGGGATACCGGTCTTCACGGCGGACATCGCGAGCACGAGCAGGCTGGGAACCGTCGTTGCGCACGTCGCGAGCGATAACGTGCAAGGCGGCTTCCAAGCGGGAAAGCTGATGTGTGCGGCCGTTGGGGGAAGCGGCGGCGTTGCGATCATCGATGAGCCCGAGGTCACGAGCGTGCAAGACCGCGTCCGTGGATTCCGCGAAGCGCTCGCGCAGATCTGTCCGCACGTGACGGTCGTCGCGGACGTGGATGCCGGCGGTCAACGCGATCGTGCCGAGAGCGACACGAGCGATCTTTTGCAGTCGAACAGATCGCTCAAAGGCATTTTCGGCATCAACGACGATTCGGCACTCGGCGCGCTCGCCGCCGCGAAGGCGGCCGGCCTCGTCGGGAAGATTGCCATCGTCGGCTACGACGCGACGCCCGAAGCGCGCACGGCCATCGCGGCGGGTCAGATGTACGGCGACGCCGTTCAATACCCGGAGCAGATCGGCAGGAAGACGATCGACGCGATTCACGAGTACTTTGGCGGAAAGCATCCGCCGAAGGTCGTGCACGTCAACGTCGGTACCTTCACCCGAGCAAACGCGGGGGCAACGCACTAATCGCTACGACGCCGCTGCTCGAGATGCGCGGGATCGCCAAGGCGTTCCCGGGCGTGCAGGCGCTCGCCGACGTGTCGCTGTCGCTGGGCGGCGGCGAAGTGCTCGCGCTGGTCGGCGAGAACGGTGCGGGGAAGTCTACCCTGATGAGGATCCTCGCCGGCGGCCTCGCTGCGGATGCCGGCGAAATTCTCATCGACGGCAAGCGCGTCGTCATCGACGCACCGCGAACGGCGGAGCGGCTCGGCGTCGGCATGATCTACCAAGAGTTCAATCTCGTGCCGCAGCTGACGGCGGTCGAGAACCTCGTTCTCGGCGACGAACCGACGCGTCGCGGATTTCTCGATACTTCCGCCGCGCTCGAGCGGGCGCGGCGAATTTTTGAGGAGCTGAGGATCGCGATGCCTCCAGACGTACCGGTCGCGCGCTTGTCCGTCGGTCAGCAGCAGCTCGTCGAAATCGCCAAGGTCCTTTCGAAGCGCGCGCGGATCATCGTGATGGACGAGCCGACGGCCGCTCTCACGGAGAACGAGATCGAACGACTCTTCGCGCTCGTCGAGCGGTTGAAGGCCGCGGGCAAAGGCATCGTGTACATCTCGCACCGTTTGGAGGAACTTGCGCGCATCGCCGACCGCGTTACGATTCTGCGAGACGGCAGGGTCATCGAGACGCGGGCGGAGCGCGCGTTCCCAGAAGACGAGATCGTCGCCGCGATGGTAGGGCGCCAGCTCGACGCACACTATCCCGCGCTTCCGCCGATCGCGCAGAGCGCGCCCGTCGTGCTCGATGTGCGAAGCCTTTCGCGACCGCCGCAGATCGACGGTCTGAACTTGCAGGTACGCGCCGGGGAGATCGTCGGCCTCGCCGGGCTGATCGGCGCCGGGCGAACGGAGATTCTTCGCGCGATCGCCGGCGCCGACGTTCCGCGCGGTGGCGAGATTCTCATCGACGGACGCGTCGCCCGCATCCGCTCGCCGATCGACGCGATCGGTGCCGGGATCGCCTTCATCACGGAGGATCGCAAAGCGCAAGGCCTCGTCCTCGGCATGAGCGTTCGCGAGAACGTGACGCTCGCGCACCTTGCGCAGTACGTCAATCGCGATCTGATGATCGATCGCGCACGAGAAGCGCGAACGACGCAACGCATGATCGACGAGCTCGACATACGGACGCCGAGCACAGAACAATTGGTGAAGAATCTCTCGGGGGGAACGCAGCAGAAGGTCGTGCTGGCGAAGTGGTTGATCGGGACGGTGCGGGTGCTGCTCTTCGACGAGCCGACGCGAGGCATCGACGTCGCTGCCAAAGCCGAAATCTACGCGTTGATGGTAGGTCTCGCGCAGCGCGGCAGCGCGATCGTCATGGTGTCGAGCGAACTTCCGGAGGTACTCGGTATGGCCCACCGGATCTTTGCGGTGCGTGGCGGCGCGCTCGTGCGGTCGTTCGCCCACGACGAAGCGACGCCCGACGCCGTCATGCTTGCCGCAGCGGGAGCGGCGGCGTGACGGCAGGCGCGAGACAACCGGTAAAGATCTCGTGGCTGCGCATTATCGCGGCGGCAACCGTCTTTGTCGCGTTCATCGCCGCCATCGATGTGGCGGCCCACGGCGCGTTCTTGAGCCGCGGGAACATCGCGTCCGTTCTGAGCCAGATCAGCTACGATTTCATCTTGGCGATCGGCGAGACGTTCGTCATCATCACGGCGGGGATCGACCTCTCGATCGGATCGCTCGTCTCCTTGTGCGGCGTCGTCATGGCGATCGTCGCGAACTCCCTGCACCTGTCGGGCTTTCTCCTGATCGCCGTTACGCTGGTGAGCGGCCTCGCCGTCGGCGCGCTCGCCGGCTACGTCAACGCCTTGCCGGTCGTGAAGCTGAATCTTCCGCCCTTCATCACGACGCTAGCGATGATGCAGATCGCTCTCGGGGCGTCGTACATGCTCTCGCACGGGCGCCCCGTCGCGCTCGTCTCCCCCGCCTTCGGCAATCTCGGATACGGCGGGTTCTTCGGCGGCCTTACGGGCCTGCTGCACGTTCAAGGCAACCTCTTCCCGATCGTGTGGATGCTCGTCGTCGGACTCTTTTTTTCTACGCTGTTGACGCGCACGCGCTTCGGGCGCTACGTGCTGGCCATCGGAGGAAACGAAGAGGCCTCGCGGCTGGCCGGCGTCGACGTCGCGAGGGCGAAGACGCTCGTTTACGTCATCAGCGGCGTCTGCGCGGCAATCGTAGGATTCCTGTACATGGCGCTGTTCTCGTCGGGCTCGCCGCAAACGGGCACCGGCAACGAAATGCTCGCCGCGATCGCTGCGGTGGTCGTCGGCGGGACGAGCCTCATGGGCGGCCGTGGAACGATCGTAGGGACGTTCTTCGGCGCGTTGCTCATCGGCTCGCTGAACAACGCGATGAACCTTCTGCACGTCGACTCGTACCTGCAAATGGTCGTGCTGGGCGCGGTGATCTTGCTTGCGGTCGCACTCGACGAGCTGCGAAAGCGGTACCTGTAGCCGTACGCCACGGCGGAGATGACGAGACTCCTCGCCGATCTCCGCGTGGTGGCGAAGGCGCTACGGAAAAGCTAGAACGGGAAGTCGCCTTGGGTGAGACCGACGTTCGTGTGAAGATCGAGGATCGTCTGGTCGAGGACCAGCGTATCGCCCGCATACAAGAGCTGCCGAATCGGGAAGTGCGTCGCTTTGCTGAGATACAGCACCTGTTTCGATATGCCGTGATTTGTCGCAGGATCGGCAACGTCAAGCTCCAGGCGGTCGGTGGGCTGACCCATAACGATGCCCCCGTCCCCTTGCGTCAGCTTGCCGGGCACCGTTGCGTACGTGTCGACGATATTCTGCATCAGGCCGTCGGGAATCGTGTAGCCGCGAAGCGAGGTCGCGCGCGAATCGTGAAGATCGACCTTGAGATGAATGCCGGAGAGAAAACCGCCTTGGTGTCCGCTGACTTGATTTCCACCCGCCCAAACGCCGCCGGAACCCTGGCCGTCTCCGGATTCGATGAGCGTCTTCGCGAAGTGCGGCTTCATGAACGAATAGTCGTAAATGCGGTTTTGCGTGCTCGAGCCGAGCACCTCGTGCGAGTGCAGCTTGTAGGTGTAGTCGTTGACCGATGCAAAGGCCGCTCGAAACGCATCGATTGCCGGTGCCGAGTTCTCCGCGCGGGCGACCCCGGCGCACACCGTAGCGGCGATGACTGTTGCGGCGAGCGCGAACGAAAAGCGCGTGGTGAGCATGGACGAGTCTCCTTCTTGTTGATTACGATTGCGACGCTGGGGGTTCGGTCGTTGCGCTCTGCGACGCCTCGCCGACGAAAAGCGTTCCGTGCTTTCCTTCGACGCCGATGAGAACGTCGCACTTCGCGTCTGCCGCGATCTCTTCAATGGTTCGGCTCAGTGGCGCACCGACGTACTTTCCTTCGCGATGGTCTCCAATGACGATGAGGTTCGCTCGCTCTCGCTTGGCGATGTCGAGCACCGCCTGTTTGGTCGAGCGCGCCTTGACGATCTCCGTCCGAATCGAGATGCCGCTGTTCTTTGCAATCGACTCCGCCGCACCGAGCGCATCGAGCGCGCCGCGCTCTTCGAGCGGCATCTCTGCATCCGGCGGAAGCGTGTATGGCAGTTCGATGACGTAGATCGCGAGCAGCTCGGAGCGTTCTCCACGAGCGACCTTTGCCGCCAGCGCCATCATGTGGCTTGACGCGATTTCGGGCGTAAAAACCACGATGATGGAACCAACCATTCGCTCGAGCTCCGTTTCGGCCTCTTTGGCGCGACGCTCGACGGTCGACGACGGTGGATGGAGCATCCACCAGAACGTTGCAGCGATTGCTAAGGCAACCAGTACGGCCGAGACCGCACCGACGAGCGTTGCGTGGATCTCGCTGGCCTCGAGCATCAGGCGCTCCGCAGCCTCAGGACGAGCACGATGCGATGAATGCCCAAGGCAACCATGGCCAGAGCGAGGACGATGCCCGGGACGATCCTCAACCCCGCTTGCGGCGCAAAGACGACGAGTCGCAAGAAGACGACAACGCCGAATGCGATGAAGCCGACGCCGAAGAGCGCGCGCACGAGTAGCATGCTACGCATGCGAGCCGTCCCCGGTACGATTTTCGGCGGCTTTGAGGTTCGCCGTATACTCGTCGAGTAGTTCGAGATCTCCGGAGGTCCGCAAGATTTCCATTTGATGCCGGCGCCAGTCGTGCTTCTGCGAGCGCAGGTACGGCAGACCGCGATGGCGGCGGTAGACGAAGTACAGGATCACGCCCAAGAGCAGCCAGGACGGTCCTGCGATGCGCCCGATCGGATGCGTCATCAGCGTGAAGATCAGGATCGAGAATATTCCAACGAAGCCCACGATCCCGAGAAGCGGAATCGTTGCCTTCTCGCCGCGAAACCGCACTGGAATATTGAGCGGTATCTTGAACTTGCGCGGGCTGTGCGGATCGGTGAGGCGCAATGCGATGAGCGCGATAAAGACGAACGAATAGCTCGTTGCGGCACCGAACGCGTAGAGATCCGCGAGAAAATCCAGGCCGCTCTCGCCGTGAAAGACGCGCGCGTAGAACGCCATCGCTCCCGGAAAGAGCGCAGGCAACGCGGCGAAGGCGAGCGTGAGCGCGGCGAGCCCGCAGAAGGCAAAGATCGAGACCGCCGGCGTACGAAAACGCGGGTGCACGCGTTGAAACACCGACGGAAGAAGATCCGCACGGCTCATCGAGTAGGCGATGCGCGAGCTGCCGAAGACCCAGGAGTTCGACGAGATGAGGAGCAGGATGGCGCCGAGGACGGGAACGTAGAGCGCCGCGATCGCGCCCCAGTACGGCACCTGCGCGGCGAGCAGCGCAACGGCCTTGCCCTGGTTGTCGGCGCTGGACGGGAAGATCTGCCAGAACTGGAGATGCTGGCCGTGATTGCCAACGATCGGGTGCCACGGCTGCATTCCCAGCGCGAGATTCGAATACGCGAGGGCAAAGATCAAGATCGTCAAAATCAGCGCGACCGAAGTTCGCGGAATTACCGATGCCGGACGATACGTCTCCTGCGCGGCTTGCGAGATCGATTCGAGGCCGACGAACGAGATGATGGCGAGCGAGGTGCCGAGCATGAGGTGATACGGGCTCGGCCAGCTCGCGGTCATGTTGTGAATCAGAAGCTCGGGTTGGAACGCGAAGAGGAAGCCGAAGCAGAGGATACACGTTTCGCTCGCGACGTCGAGCGCCGAGACGATGCCGTTGAAGGCCGTGCTCTCGCGCACGCCGACCACGTTGAGCACGCAGAGCGCCACGATCAGCCCAAGTACGACCGTGAAGTGCACCCACGGATGCACCGAGCCGACGAGCACCGGCAGCAACTGGCCCGAATAATCGACGCAGCTCCACGCGAAGAGCGTGATATCGATCGTGAAATCGAGCAGGACGGCCCAGCCCGCGATGAAACCGAAGACGTCGCCCAATCCGCGCAGCACGAAGTACGGACCGCCGCCCGCGAACGGATATGCGGCGGCGAGTTCGGTGTAAGCCAGGCCGATGCAGACGTAGACTATGCCGGCGAAGAGAAAGGCGACGTTGGACGCACCCGCGGCAGCCGCCAGCACGAGGCCGAGGCCGATGAAGATATCGGCGCCGACGTCGGAGTAGCCCCAGGAGAACGATCCCCACGGCGTGACCGCGCGCCGAAGTTCCGGCGTGCGTGCCTGCGGCGTGACCCGCGCGTCCATCAAAAAGCGTCCCTATGGAGCGTCGTACGCGCGTCGTCGAGCGCGACGACGTCGAAGCGGATGCGCGCGCGCGGGGCGACGATCTGCGCGTAGTCGGCCGCGGCGGCGCGCAGCTTCGCACGCTTGCGCGCGTCGACCGCCGAGAGCGCGGAGCCAAAGCGCGTGCCGTCGCGCCGTTTCACCTCAACGAAAACGAGCGTCCTTCCGTCGACGCAGACGAGATCGATCTCTGCCCCTGGAACGCGCGCGTTGCGCTCGATCACGCGATAGCCGCGGCTGCGGAGGAACTCCTCCGCAGCCGCTTCTGCGGCCCTGCCTTTCGCCGCGTTAGTCATGCGACGCTTCGGAAAAGAGATCGAGCGTCAACGCGTGAACGCGCGCCCAGTTTGCTCGGTGGTGCGCGCACGGTCCGTAGCGCTCGAGCGCGGCGATGTGTGCCGGCGTGGAGTAGCCCTTGTGTGCCGCGAACCCGTAGCGTGGGTCCTCCCGATCGAGTTGCGTTAAGAGCGCGTCGCGATAGACTTTCGCGACAATCGAAGCGGCGGCCACGACCGCGCAGCGCTCGTCGCCTTTGATCAACGGCTCTTGTGGTCCCGCGAAGGATCGAATGCGCACGGCATCGGTGAAGAGATACTCCGGTATACAGGAGAGTGCCTCAATGGCGCGCTCCATGGCCAGAACGCTCGCGTAGTAGATGTTGAGGCGATCGATCTCCGCGACGCTCGCGGAACCGATCGCCCATGCGTCGGCTCGTTCCTTGATCTGCTCCGCGAGCTGCCGCCGCAGTTCCGGCTGAACCTGCTTCGAGTCGTTCAGACCGGGCAGCATCAGCGGCTGCGAAACGACGACGCATGCGGCGACGACGGGTCCCGCGAGCGGCCCGCGTCCGACTTCGTCGATGCCGGCGACGAGCAGGTAGCCGCGCTCGCGGGCGGCGATCTCCAGCCGGTGCAGCCGATGGAGCCTGCGCCGCTCGCGCTCGTACTTCGTCTTGGCCTTACGTTGCTTCGGCGTCATCTGGTGACTCAAGAGAAATGCGCCCGAACTTTCCTTGGTCGAACGCACGGAGGTAGGATTGCGCCGCGGTGTGCGCATCGACCTTGCCGCCCCGCTGGACGAAACCCCGCTCGGCCGTAAAGGCATCGAGCGGGGGAACGCGACCGAGATCGCGTTGTCTCACCCATCGCTCCAGACGTCCCGCCACCTCTTGCGGATCGTACCGCTCGCTCGGAACGGCACCCACGGCCGCGAGCTTCCATTGCGAGGTTTGCGACGCGATCTTCGGCATGAGGATCCCCGGCGTGTCCATGAGCTCTATGCGCGGCGAGAGACGAAACCACTGCGTGCGCCGCGTCACGCCCGCTCGCCGCTCGGTCTTCGCGGCCGCGCGTTTGAGCAGCGCGTTCACGATCGTCGATTTTCCGGCGTTCGGGATGCCGACGCCCATCGCGCGGGCGCTCGCGGGATTCGCCGCCGCGAGCATCGTGACGATGCGCGCGACGCCGCGCTGCTCGCGCGCGTCGATCGCGATGGCGTCGATTCCTCGCTGTGCGTATGTGTCGAGCCAACGGCGCGTCGTCTTCGGATCCGCGAGATCGCGGCGCGTCAAGGCCACGATTCGCCGCTTGTGAGCGGTCAAGCGATTCAGCGCCGGGTTCGCGCCGCTGTGCGCAACGCGTGCGTCGATCGCCTCGACGACGACGTCGACGAGCCGCAACGCTTCGCCGACCTTGCGCGTCGCGCGCGCCATGTGCCCCGGATACCACTGGATCATAAGCCGCGCAGCGCCTGAGGCGGCCAGATGCCCGCAAGCGCTCTGCCGATCACGGCGCCTTCGGGGATGCAGCCGAAGGCGCGTGAGTCCTCGCTGTCAGCCCGATTATCGCCGAGGACGTAGAGCGCACCGGCTGGCACGACGATGGGAGAGAAGCTGCGCGCGTCGCGAAAACGCACGTATGGCTCGGACAACGGTCGTGCGTCGACGTAGACGACGCCGTTGCGGATCGCGACGCGATCGCCGGGCAGGCCGATGATGCGCTTGATGTAGATGCTCGGTCCTGCCGAAGGGTCGTCACTGCGCCGGAAGGCGACGATGTCACCCCGAGCCGGCCGTGAGAACCGGTATGCGAGCGTGTCGATCAAGACGTACTCACCGGAGGCGATCCCGGGCGCCATCGAGCGACCCGAAACCTGCGGCGTGCGTACGAAGAAGGCGAAGACCAAGAGGCAGAGCAGCGCGATCTCGAGGATCAGGCTCAGCAACCGGCGCCCGGTCAGCAGCCGCGTCATCGAGAGCGACTTCTCAGCCGTGGAGGACGCGCACCTGCGACGGCGGCCAGAAGATCAGAAAGGCCCTGCCGGTGAAGCCGGCGGTTTGGCCGCGTCGCGGTCCGGAATCGAATCGGCCGGCGTCCTGTGCGAATCCCCAGATGTGGGAGTCTTCGGAGTCGTTGCGGTTGTCGCCAAGCATGATAAAGCAGTTGGGCGGTATGCGATTGGGCGCCGTCCACATGGAGCGCGGTGGAATGTTCGCCTGCGTCGGATCGAGCGGCTCCCAGCCGCCGCCGTCGTTCACGTAGATGTCGTAGTTGCGCACCTGGAGATCGTACATCGGTCGCGATTCGATGTACGGCTCGGCGAGCGGCATCCCGTTTCGATAGACGATACCGCGCGAGATGCGAAACGTGTCTCCCGGTAATCCGATGACGCGCTTGATGAAGTCGTCGGGAGACGGAATCGGAGGCGGAAAGACGACGACGTCGCCCTCGCGGGGGGCGTGAAAGCGATATTCGAACTTGTCGACGAGCAGCACGTCACCCACGGCGAGCGTCGGCACCATCGAGGCCGACGGAATGTAATAGGTTCTCGCGACGAACGTGATGAGCAACCATGCAGCGACCCCCGCCACGATGAATGGATCGAGGTATTCGTGCGCGATCGTTCGCGTACGGCCTTGCGTGCGGGCGACGAGCGGCGGCACGCTCAACACCACGCGGGCGACGGCAATGATCGCAACCAAAATCAATAGCTCGCGCGGCGTCATGCGTGCTCGCTACCGTATGATCCGCAGGTGGTCGAGCGGCCAGGCGATCATCACCGCACGACCAATGAAGCGCGCGCGCCGCCGGTGTGCCAGGGGACCGGCAACGAATGGACCGCTGAACTGTGCGAAGCCCCAGAGATGTGAATCATCAGAGTAGTTCCGATTGTCGCCGAGAACGAGGTAAAAGCCTGCCGGAATGCGATTTGGGGCTTGCCACATCGCTCGCGGCGGGATGTCGGCGACCGCGGGGTCGAGCGGCGTGCCGTCGACGACGATCGTGTCGCGCTCCACGGCGAGGTCATACTGCGGCGCCTCGTTGTCGTAGGGCTCCGGTACGGTTTTCCCGTCGCGGTACAACACGCCGTCTACGATGCGAATCGTGTCGCCCGGAACGCCGATAACGCGTTTGATGAACGGCATTCCCCGCGACGGCACCGGGGGCATGAAGACGGCGAGATCGCCGGCACGCGGTGCGCGCAAGCGGTAGGCGGCGACGTCGACGAGCACGGTGTCCGAAACCCGCAGCGTCGGAATCATCGAGATCGAGGGAATCGAGAACGGCCTCACCACAAACGTGAGCAGGAAAAGCGCGACCAGTGCGAGCGCGACCGTTGCCTCAAAGAGGAGTCGCGCGAGTCTTATTTCTGGGTCCTCTTCTCCTTGATGCGGGCGGCCTTGCCGACCTTCTCGCTCAAGTAGTAGAGACGACTGCGACGGACGACGCCGCGCTTGCTCACCTCAATACGCTCGACGCGCGGGCTGTGCAGCAAGAAGCTCTTCTCGACGCCGACGCCGTGTGCGACGCGCCGTACGGTGATCGATTCGCTGCTCGTAGCGCCCTTGCGCACCGTGACGACACCTTCGAACATCTGAACGCGCTCTTTGCCGCCCTCGATCACCTTGGAGTACACCTTGACCGTGTCTCCAGAGCGAAAGTCCGGGTGTCGCTCCTTGCGCTGCTCGCGGTTGAGAAGATCGATAACGTTCATGGAACCACGGCATGATAGCACGGGCGCCGCCGCGCCCGCAACCGCGAATCAGCCCGGTGCGTTGCCCCGGCGAGCCGCGGTCCTGCGCCTCGACTCTTCACGGCGCCAGGCCGCGATGGCTGCATGGTTGCCCGAGAGAAGAACCTCGGGCACGGCCACGCCACGAAAGACTGCTGGGCGGGTGTAGCACGGGTAGTCGAGCGCTTCTCCCGTGAAGGACTCCGGCTCCCGAGACGCCGGGTCCAGCACGCCCTCGACGAGGCGAACGGTAGCGTCCATGAAGGCGAGTGTCGGGATCTCCCCGCCCGTGACCACGAAGTCGCCGAGCGAATACTCCTCGATCGGATAGAGCGAGCCGAGCCGGTCATCGATGCCTTCGTAGTGCCCGCAGACGAAGATTACGTGCCCGAGTGAGGCGAGGCGGCGGGCGGCGCTCTGCGTAAAGGGCTGCCCCGCCGGGCTGGGGACGACGATCGCTCGCCGCTCCGGAGCCGAGTCCGAGAGGAGTTCGTCGAGCACGCGGGCGATCGGCGCGAGGCGCAGCACCATGCCGGTCGAATAAGTGCGGACCGGCTGGTTGATGAAATCCCCGATCTCGGCGAAACGTTCCATGGCGGCAAATCGGGCGTCGATTTCCCCACGCGACAGGCCCAGCAGTGAAGCGTTGAGATAGAC
>DAHXOK010000004.1:31355-64446 GCA_027364935.1 Vulcanimicrobiota bacterium
GTCGACGATGCCTGCCTCGACGGCGGCGCCGACGATCGAGAGGCCCACGAAGGGTGCGAAGACTTCCGGAAAGAGCGTGACGATGTCGATCGTGAACACGATACGGTAATGCTTAGGTGGCTCGCATCGCTGCTCCCTCGGCGGTCGCTGCCCGCGTCGCCGCGGGAGCGCGCGCTCGCGCTCCTCGAACGCGGCGACGCCGCTGAAGCGGAGCGGTTGCTCGACGCACTCCTGGCGAGTACGAGCCCGCCGAGCGAGCGGGCGTTTCTGCTCAACAAGCGCGGCGTCGCGCGTACGGCGCAAGCAGAGATCGCTCCGGGGGTCGAGGATTTCACTGCGGCTCTGGCATTGGATGCGCGATACGTACCGGCTATCGTGAACCTCGGCAACGTGGCGCTCGAGCAAGGTCGCGCCGAGGAAGCGTTGGCGCGATACGAGGAGGCAATCGCGCTCGATCCGCGGCACGCACGCGCATTTGTCGGCGCGGCCGCCGCCTACAAACGTCTGGGTCGCTACGCCGAGGCCGTACGCGCCATTCGCACCGCGCAGCGGCTCGAAGCCCGCAGGTTCACTTCTTGGCGGGCGTTTCGACGCTCGTGATCTCTTGCAGGTACTCGAAGAGCTGCGGTAGGGAGATTTTCTCGAGCCCGGTCTGCCGCTCGATCGCGTCGTCGTCCTCGCCTTCGTCCCGCAAATAGCAACGGGTCTCGACGCCGGCGTCCTCTTCGCTGACGAACGAAACGGCGAATCCGCGCCCGGGAAGCTCGTCGTAGATGCGCATCGTCTGCGGATTGACGATCTCCACCGAATGCGCGGGGTTGTGCGCGTCGAAGACCAAGATCCGCAGATGCTCGTAGTTCGTGATCTCGATCGACCCGACGACGAAGACGTTCTTCGCCGAGAGGAACTCGCGTCCGCGTTTGCAGCGCGTCGAGACTTCGTAGAAAACGCGGTGTGCGACGAAGCGATGGAGAATTTTTCGCAAGGTCGCCAGGGAGGCGAGCGTCTCGGTACGGTTGCCCCGCGTATAGATGATCTTCACGGGCGGACCCCTGGTCTTGCACGGGTACGCAGGTGGCACCTGCCGAAGGCTACGCTCGAGGTCTCCTAGATGTTCTCCGTTCCCGATATCCTCGTCGTCTCGGTGCTCGCCCTGTTGCTCTTCGGTCCCGAGCGACTACCCAAAGTCATGCGCCAAGCGGGTCGCATCATGCGTGACGTGCAGAATACCTCGCAATCGTTCATCGCGGAAATGGAACGCGCAGCGGATCTCGACGAGCCCCCGAAGCCCTAGCAGACTGCGCAAAGGATCCCCCGAGCGTCCCCCTGCGGGCGCGAGGCTTCCCTTTAGATATTGAAGTTCTGGCGGAGGTCGCTGATGCGTTGCTGTACGAGCGTGCGCACCTGCTGATTGATCCGCTCCTTTTGCTCGTCCGGAAGGCGGCGGTACACGAGGTAGCCGACGGCGGAGACGATGCCTCCGAGGACGCCGACGAGCAACGCCTTCCCAACCTCGCGTCCGTCGGAATCGACGCGCTCGTAGCTCGAGGAGGAGTTGGGCGCATATGGCCCCTTATAGCCGTTGCCCCCGGTATCGCTATTAGACCAGGGCGCGTCTTGCGGCTTGGCGCTGAAGCTCTCTGACATACGGGTCTCCTTCGCGGTGCTCTATACTCTTACCCGGTTTTGTCAGAGCGCCTGCGCACGCGTACGTGCCGCGTGTACGCACGCGCCAAGTGCGCGATCGAGAGCGCGGCGGTCGCGACGATCGCTCTCACTGCCGCGTCGCCGCGAGCGCCCTGGGGCCATCGCAAGCGAAGCTCGCCCGGCAGAACCGTTGCGTCGAGGGGCACGTGGGCGTGCTCTTCGAGGCCGAGGCGCGCGGCCTGGAGTATGGCCGATGCAGCGGCGCAGACGAGGTCCTTGCCGTGCGCGGCCGCGTCGGCGTGGCCTCGGGCAGCGATCGCCGTGACGCGTTTGCGTGCGTCACGAAAGAATGTCACCTCGAGCAATTAGGCGACGTTGATCTTCGTGATCTTGACTTCGGCGAAATGCTGGCGATGGCCGGAGAGCTTGCGCACGCGTTTCTTCGGCTTGTAGTGGAAGACGAGAATCTTCTTGTCGCGGGCGCGCCTGAGCACGGTGCCGCTGACCGACGCGTCGGCGACGATAGGCGAGCCGACCGTGACGGCTTTGCCGCTGCTCGCAAGCACGACGCGATCGAACGTGACGTCGGTGCCGGCTTCGCCGGGCACGTCGCAGCGGATGACGTCGCCCTCGGCGACGCGATACTGCTGGCCGACGGTCTCAATGATCGCATACATGACTACGGTACGATACCAGCCGCCCAAAAGGGTGTCAACGCAGGACTTGACACCGCGGCCACTTGGTGTTAGATTAGTCTATATTATAGAATAGTCTGGAGGACTACTTCCATGAACTCATCCGAAGCGCGCGAGCACCTTGAAATGGCAGAGCGCATCGTCGCCGCCTCGACCCGCGAGCTCTCGCTGCGGTACGCGGCGCCATTCTTCATCGCCTGGGGCCTGGCTAGCGGTACCGTCTGCCTGATCTTCCAGCTCATTGAGCGCGGACTCGTCCCGGCGACGGCGACGTGGGCGAGTGGGGGGCTCCTCGCCGCTGCGGTGATCTTCAGCATCGTCTACGCGCGACGCAAAGCGAGATGCGGGGCGGGGCTCACCTTCTTACAGCGTGAGTTCCTCAACGTGCTCTGGATCGCCATGGGCGTTGCATTCGTGAGCAACGCGGGAGGGTGGAATATCTTCCCGACCTTCGGTCTTAGCGCGATATACACGATCGCCGCGTCGATCGTACTCTTCTATATCGGTCTGCACGAGAATCGGCGAGCGTTGCTCGGAGGGATCGTTCTTCTCGCCTCGCTCGTCGTCGCCAACTTCATGCCGTCCGTCGTGGGCTACGTTCTGGCTGCCGGATTCTATCTCGGCTACGCCGGTTTCGGCGTCGCCGAGTTGATGGCGCGTGAATGAGTCGATGGACGAGCTCTTGCTTTCCAAAGTCCGTCTGGGCATCGTCGCGGCGCTCCTTGCCAGCGAATGGACGTCCTTTGGTGCGCTTGCCGAGACGACCCAAACGACCGGCGGCAATCTTGGCGCCAATCTCGCGAAACTCGTCGACGCCGGCTACGTAGAAGAAGAGAAACTTTTCGTAGCCCGGCGACCACAATCACGCTACCGTCTTAGCGCGCGCGGACGGAAAGCTTTCCTGGAGCACGTCGCGCAACTGCAATCGTTGGTCAAGGGAGCATCATGAAAATACCCAGAGCACTCGTCACGACCGTCGCGTTTTGCGCGCTCACCTGCGCGCTCGCGGCGGCGGCAGTTCCTCCGCCGGCGCCACCGCCGATTGCGACGTTCGACGTCGGATCGCTCCACGTCGAGCAGTACGGCAGCGGTCCGAAAACCCTAATCTTCATCCCGGGTCTTACGTGCGGCCCCTGGGAGTGGAGCGGTCAGATCGCTCACTTCGCTCCCGGTTACACGATCTACGCGCTCACCCTTCCGGGTTTTGACGGACGTCCGGGCATTTCGGGGCCGCTCTTCGCAACGACGACGGCGGATTTCTGGAGGCTGCTGGACGAGAAGCACATCGTCAAGCCGATCGTCATCGGGCATAGCCTCGGCGGCACGATCGGATTCATGCTCGCGACGCAACATCCCGAGCGGCTCGGCGGCGTGATCGCACTGGACGGCCTGCCGATTCTGCCGGGAATGAACTTCATGCCGCGCGCGCAGGTCGAACAGATCGCTTCGCGGACGGAGACGCAGATTGCGTCGACGACGCCGGCGCAGTTCGCAGCGTACGAACGCTCGACGGCTATTCCGCCGCTCGTCACCGCGCGTAGCGACGTCGATGCCATCGCCGCGCTTGCAGGAAAGAGCGATCCGGGCACAACGGCTCGGTGGCTCGATGAAGACATGCTGCTCGATCTGCGGCCGGAGCTCCCCAAAGCGGCGCTTCCGATTCTTTTGATCGCACCGTTCGATGCAAGCGTGGACGCGCAATATACGCTCACGACCGTTGCCGCGAAGCGCGCGTACTATGCGAGCCTCGTTACCGGCGCTCCGAACCTGCAGATCGTGACGATCGAGAGTTCCCGGCATTTTGCGATGTACGATCAACCGCAAGCCGTCACCGATACGATCGCGCAGTTCCTCGCGAAGGTGACGCCGTGAAGCTCGCGCCCGCCGCAGACGCGCCGACGCGAGCGTGGCCCGCGATCCGGCAGTTCTCGGCACAGGCGCCACGGTGACGACTGCTTCACCCTGGTGGTACCGCCGCCGTTCGCTCGCCATGTTCGCCATCTACATGGTGGGCTTCTACGGCGGCGGGTGGCTTTGGATGCGTGCGACCGGAATCGCGTACGAGCCGGCATTCGTGTGGCTCGGATCGCGGGTGCACGCCGCTGCGTGGGCGTTGCTCTGGATCGCGAGCGCACTTACCGTCGCGGGCTTTCTTATCCGGCTCTGGGGCTCGTCCTATCTCACGGCAAACGTGGTGTGGAGCGCCGACGTGCGCGACGATCGCCTCATCGTCGACGGACCGTTCCGATTCATTCGCAACCCGCTCTACTTCGGCAACAATCTCCAAGCGCTGGGCATCGGCGCGCTCGCGCCGCCGTACGGCTTTCTCATCATTGTGATTGGAAACGTCGTTTTCACGGCATTGCTCGGCGCGCACGAATCGCGCTTCATGCGCGCGCGCTACGGTGCGGTCTACGAGCGGTATCGCGCGGCTGTACCGAGCATGATTCCACGGCTCGTGCCGGCAACCGTCGAGGGCAGCGTCGGCGCAGCGCCGTCGTTCGCGAGCGGCGTACGCTCAGAGGCATTGACCGCAGGCCTCGCGCTCGGGATGCTCGGGGTCACGCTCTACGGCGAATCCGCACTCCCGTTCTTCGGCGCATGCTGGGTCGGCGGCTGGATCCTGCAGACGGTCCTACGCGCGCGCTCGCGCGCGACGACCTGAGGCGTGGCACCGTTGACATGTGACTGTATGGTCACATATAATGCCGCTATGTGGACAAGGTTTTCAAGGCACTAGCCGACCCGAGCCGGCGCCACTTGCTCGACTCGCTCTTCCGGCATGACGGTCAGACGTTAGGGGAGTTGGGCTCGGCGCTGGAGATGACGCGCTTCGGCGTCATGAAGCATCTACGCGTGTTGGAAGATGCGCGTTTGGTCATGATCCGGCGCCGCGGGCGCAAGAAGTTACACTATCTCAACCCGATGCCGATTCAACTCGTGTACGATCGATGGGTGAGCAAGTACCGTTCGCGACGTGCACGTACCCTTGCAGATTTGAAGAGAGAGCTGGAGGCATAATGAACGAGGCGAAGACGCAGATATACGAGATCTACATCCACACCACGCCCGCGAGACTCTGGGAAGCGATCACGAAGAGTGAGTTCACGCAAAAATACTATTTTGCGACGGCGGTCGAATCGGAATGGCGGCCTGGTTCGACGCTCGTGTATCGCTTCGCGGACGGTAGCAGCGCCTTCGACGCCGTCATCGAAGAGGTAGAGCCTGGAAAGCGGCTCGTCCACACGTTCAAGCCGAAACCGGAGGAGTGGCCGAGTAATTCGGCCGATCAGCCGTCGCGCGTCACGTACGAGATCGAGCAGCTCGGGCCGTCCTGTCTGCTGCGCGTCACGCACGAGCACGCCACGGGTGAGACGGCGGTTACCAAGGGCACGAACCGAGGCTGGCAGATCATTTTGAGTGGACTCAAGACGTTGCTGGAGACTGGAGAGCCGCTGGCGATCGATTGGCCCGCAGAGGTGCGGGCATGATTACCGGCATGGACTTGAGTGGTTACATGGTTAAAGACGCACCCCGTGCGATCGCGTTCTATCGCGACGTGCTCGGCCTGGAGCCGACGCGCATCTATCCGGAGAATCGCGGCGCGGAGTACGATCTCGCGGACGGCACGACGTTTGGACTGTGGGGCGGCGGCGGCAAGGTCATGCCGTTCCAACCGAGCAACGGCATCTTGTTTTCCGTCGACGATCTCGACGAGGCGGTTGGCGCAATCAAGGCTCGCGGCATCCCGATCGTCATGGAGTCAGAGACGCCCAACTGCTTCATCGCAGCGATCGAGGACACCGAGGGCAACAGCGTATTCCTACACAAGCGCAAGGTGCCGTAACACCTCGGCGAGCGCGTTAGCGCCGTTTGCGGCGCGAGCTGTACACGACGCGGGGTTTGGGTGCCTCGACGCTGGCTTCGGGGAAGAGTGGATTCTTCGAACGCGCGAGGCGCTTACCGAGGAGGTACTCGATACTGCGGATGAGCGGCTCCTCTTCCGAGGACACGAACGTGATCGCGTCGCCCTCGGCCTTCGCGCGCGCCGTGCGGCCGACGCGGTGCACGTACTCCTGCGCGAGGCCCGGCACGTCGTAGTTGATCACGTGACCGAGATCGGCGATGTCGATGCCGCGCGCGGCAAGATCGGTCGCGACGAGCACGCGGAACTTGCCGTCTTTGAAGTCCTCCAGCGCGCGCGTGCGTTGCGACTGCGAGCGGTCGCCGTGGAGCAGATCGGTTGCAATGCGGTGCTTCTGGAGTGTGGCTGCGAGGCGGTTTGCCCGCGCTTTCGTGCGGGTGAAGGCGATCGCCGAATAGATGGTGTTGCCCTTGAGAAGTTCGACGAGCAGATCGGTCTTGTGCTCCTGCGCAACGGCATAGAGCGTCTGCCGGAGCGTCTCGACCGGGGTGGGCTTGCGCGCGAGCTCGACCCGAACCGGATCGCGCAGCATCTCGCGGACGAGCGCGGAGATGGCTGCCGGCAGCGTCGCCGAGAAGAACATCGTTTGCCGGTCGGTCGGCAAGCGGCGCAGAATACGCTGCACCGAGGGGAGAAAACCCATGTCGAGCATCCGGTCCGCTTCATCCAACACGAGGATGCTCACATCGTTGAGTCGCGCGGTTCCGCGCGTCATGTGATCCTGCAAGCGTCCCGGCGTTGCGACGATGATGTCGGCGCCGCGTTTGAACGCGTCGACTTGCGGAGAAAATCCCACGCCGCCGTAGACCGCCGCAACGCGAATCTTCGTGTGCTTTGCGAGCGCGGTAAGGTGTTGGGCGATTTGTTCGGTCAGCTCGCGCGTCGGAGCGATGACGAGCGCGCGCGTCTTGCCGCGCGGTTCTTTTAACAGTGCGGTCAGGATGGGCAGGCCGAACGCGGCGGATTTGCCGCTTCCGGTCTCAGCGCTTGCGAGGACGTCGCGTCCCTGAAGCGCCGGCGGGATCGCGAGCGTTTGGATTTGGGTGGGTTCGGTGAAGCCGAGGTCTTGTACGCCGCGCAGAAGCTGCGGCGGCAAGCCGAGATGTTCGAAGGTAGAGATGGTTGCAATCTTTCACGAGAGCGCGCGGCTCGATCGTTGACGAAAGATCGCGCAGAGGGGTTTCCTCATTATCGCACGGCGCGGGCACCTAGGTCAAATTCAGGCTATGAGGCCGTATAACGAAACTGCCCCGGCTTCCATTCGCACACGCTTGCGTCGCGCATCACGAACGATTCGCAGCCGTCAACTTCGGCATTGAAATCGGCATTGCGCGCCTTGGTTGCTGGCCAGTCGACGCTCGGCTCCTGGCGTGCCGCGGCACGCGCTTTGACGTAGTCGAACTGGGGGCTCTTCGTCAGCTCGTTGAGCGCTTTGGCCAGGCGTTGCGCGTCACTCACGGCAGCAGCGTTAAACGTTGCGTTGCGGTCGCCTCCACCGCGGATTTCGAGTACGGCAGCGGCTGCAGCGTTCCGGTAACCCACGCCTTCGCCTCGTCGGTGTAGTGCGCGGATCCGGGCTCTCCCGACTCGCCCTGCGGAATCGAGATGCCGCCCGCGTCCCAGTTCCCGACGTCCCATACCGCGCGGAAACTCTGCGAGAGCGTCGGCGTTTGGACGTGCAGCGTGAATGCGTCGCCGTCTCCCGGAAACGTCGTTCCGTTTAGAAACGAGACGCCGAGCGCGGCTAGTGGATGTCGCGGCGTCACGGCGCCGGCGACTCCCCACGGCACGGGCTTCTTCGCTTGCTCGCCAGCGACGAGCGTCCGCAAGAGCGCCGGCGACGTTGCGGATGCTCGCAGCCTGAGGAGCGTTGCGATCATGCGCTGATTCGCGTTTCGATTGAGCGCGTTGCGCACGCCGTAGAAAATCGTTGCGACGCGCGACGTGGCGACGTAGCGCCCGTTCCAGCCTCGAATGCCGGCCATCCGTGCGAGATCGAGTTCGGGCAGCGAGAGCGTGTCCATCTGCATCGTGGTAAAGTAGGCGACGTCGTACTTTCCGCGTGCTTTGAGTAACTGCGCGATGCGGTAGGCACGATACGGAGGAGCGAACTCGGGGCTCAAGCGATAGGGATACCTCGGCCCGTACATCTTGTTGTTTGCCGTCCAAACGATTGCGTCGCGCGACGGCGCGACGCGCGGGAGCCGGTCGAAGGGTACGTTCGGATAGTTCTGGGCGAGATCGCGTGCCGGATGAATGGAGCGCCCCCACGCGGGATCGTCGGGAATGGCTCCGGCGAGCTGATAGGCAACGCGACCGGTAGTGTCGGCGAGCACGAAGTTCTGCGTCGGCCCCGGGTAAAGACGCAACGCGCGCACGCCGTCTTCGATCGAGCGCGCACGATCGAGATCGTCGAACGTCCGCAGCTGCGAGGTCGCGTCGTCGTACGCGTTCCAGCGCACGAGAACGAAGCGTCCGTTCGAAAGCGTCGCGCCGAACTCGCGTGCGCCACGATAATACCGCACCCGTACCGGCAGCCCGAAGCGCACGAAAAACGTCTCGGTCGCCCAATCGCCCGGATCGAGCCGCGGCGGCGCATCGAAGACCGAGAGCGACGCGACCGTTCCGTTCGTCGCGCCCCATGCGAGCCGATCGTTATGCCCGAGGATCACTCCGGGAAGGCCTGCGAACGTCGCGCCCGCAGCGTGATAATCGGGAAAGCGCAGGTCGACGAGATACCAGATGCCGGGAATCCCGATGCGCAGGTGCGGATCGTTGGCGAGCAACGCGCGCCCCGTTGCCGTGTGCGCCGATCCGGCCGCCCACTCGTTGCTTCCCGCCGCCGGTGGCATGGCGAGCTCGGCGAGCGATGGCGCGCAGTGCGGCGATTGCGAGATACGCGCGAGGCCCTCGGTTACGGGCGCGTCGTAGCATGGGTCCGTCAACGGATGCGCTGCGTCGTACGACTGCCCGCGGGCAACGCGCCGATTCGCGACGTCAGTCCACAAGTCGGCCAAGTCGAGCACGATGCCGAAGCTCGTGACGAGCGAATCCTGCGGCCGCCACGGCTTCGGCTTGTAAAGCAGCATTCGAAACTCGACCGGCAGAGGCTGCGTGCGCATCGCGGCGTTCACGCCGTCGGCGAAAGCCTGCAAGTCTTCCTGCGAGCGCAGGGGCAGGCGTTCCCACTGAATCTGCGCGAGCTGCTCGACGGGAAGCGTGCGCTCCATCTCGTCGTTCGCGAGTGCCGATCGCCCGAAGATCTCGGAGAGGCGGCCTTCCACGAAGCGGCGCGTGAGGTCCATTTGGAAGAGACGGTCCGACGCCTCGACGTAGCCTTCGGCAAAGAACGCATCGTGTTCGTTACGCGCTGCGATGTGTGCGACGCCGCGCGCGTCGCGCAGGATCGTCACCGGCTGCCAAACGCCAAGTCCCGATACCGTGCCCGTGGTTTTCGCGACCGCGTGCATGCCGAGGATGACGTTGGTCGCGTAGGCCCCCGCGAAGAGCAGAGCCGCGATGACGATCGCTCCGGCGAAGCGTCGAAAACGCACGCTTACACGTCGACGTACACGTCGTCGCCATCGACGCGCACGCGATAGGTCATGACGGGCATCACTGCGGGGAGCGTCAGCGCTTGTCCGGTGCGCACGTCGAACGTCGCGCCGTGCCGCGGGCAGATGACGCAGTGCCCTTCGAGTTCGCCTTGATCGAGCGGGCCGCCGTCGTGCGTGCAGACGTCTTCGATCGCGTAGATCGCGCCGTCGGCGTTGCAGAGCATGACCTCGGTGCCGCCGGCGTCGACGACCTTCGTGGTCCCGGGCGCAATATCGGAAACCCGAGCGACTCGATACTCGCTCACAAAAAGCCCTTTACGACGGTAGTTCCCCCTTGTCATCCCGAGCGCAGCGCCGCAGGCGCGAAGTCGTGCCGACGGCTCAGCTCGGCTGCGCCTTTCGTTCGCGGCTCCGTGACGAAGAAGAGGGCACGTCTAATGGCGATGCAGTTACCGGACCGCGTCTCACGCCTCGAGGGCGCCTACGAGCAGGCAGGATCTCGCGTAGCGTCTACCCGACCGCCCCTTCCATCTCCATCTTCACGAGGCGGTTGAGCTCGACCGCGTACTCCATCGGCAGTTCCTTGACGAAGAAGTCGAAGAAACCGTTGACGATCATCGCGACCGCGTCCGCTTCAGACAAACCGCGGCTCATCGCGTAGAAGAGCTGGTCCTCGCCGATCTTGCTGACCGACGCCTCGTGCTCGACCGTCGAACGCTGCTCGTGAATCTTCATCGTCGGCTTCGTGTCGCTCGACGATTCTTCGTCCATGATGAGTGCGTCGCAGCGCACGCGCGTCTTCGCTCCCACTGCGCCGGGATGAATTTCCACCAGACCTCGGTAGGTCGTCTTCCCGCCGTGGGCGGTCACGCTCTTGTTCGTGACGACGGACGTCGTGTTCGGCGCAGCGTGAATCACCTTCGCGCCGGCGTCCTGGTGCTGGCCTTCGCCTGCGAACGCCATCGAGAGCACTTCGCCGCGCGCGCCTTCGCCCATGAGATAGATCGCGGGATACTTCATGGTGAGGCGCGAGCCGATGTTGCCGTCGACCCACTCCACGGTCGCGTTGCGGTACGCGTACGCGCGCTTGGTCACGAGATTGAAGATGTTGCGGTACCAATTCTGGATCGTCGTGTACCGGATCGAGGCGTCGTCGTGCGCGATGAGTTCGACGACCGCGCTATGGAGCGAGGAGGTCGAGAACTTCGGCGCCGTGCAGCCCTCGATGTAGTGAACCTTCGCACCCTTGTCGGCGATGATGAGCGTACGCTCGAACTGCCCCATGTTCTCGGCGTTGATGCGGAAGTAGGCCTGGAGCGGCATCGCCACTTCGACGCCCGGTGGCACGTAGATGAACGAGCCGCCCGACCAGACGGCGGAGTTTAGAGCCGCAAACTTGTTGTCGGCGACCGGGATGATGGTTGCCAAGTACTTGCGCACGATCTCGGGATACTGCTTGACGGCCGTATCCATGTCGCAGAAGAGCACGCCGGTGCGCTCGAGCTCCTCGGTCACCGAATGATAGACGACCTCGGATTCGTACTGTGCGGAGACGCCGGAGAGAAACTTGCGCTCGGCCTCCGGAATGCCGAGGCGATCGAACGTGCGCTTGATGTCGTCGGGGACATCGTCCCACGAGCGCTCCGTCTTGTCTGTCGACTTTACGTAATAGTGGATGTTGCCGAAGTCGATCTCAGAGAGCAGCGCGGTGTCGCCCCACGTCGGCATGGGCTTGCTTACAAAGACTTCAAAGGCTGCCAAGCGGAAATCGCGCATCCACTGTGGCTCGTTCTTCATCTCGCTGATGCTCGCGACGATCTCCCGCGTCAGGCCCTTATCGGATTTGAAGACGTAGTTCTCGGGGTCGTGAAAGCCGTGCCGATACTCCTCGAGCAGCTCGCCTTGGGAGGCCTTTAGCTGGGTTGCCATGACTTCAGCCTATCCACCTAGGAGCTAATAGTCAAGATAATTAGGTTTTAGCTTCACTATCTGACAGTGATGCTGCCGCGCTAGCTGGGTAAGCTAGGCTCCGAGTAGTAGCCCGTACGGCCGCGGCGATTTCCGTCAACACAGCGGTGCGCTCAGCGCTCGCCCCTCGGCCGAAAATCGCTTGGAAGGCATCTGGTCCCAGCGCGACGCGGAGGCGCTCCTCGAGTTCATCCCAGGAAGAGGCGGTAACCGGGTCCATCGGAGCACCGAGCCTCGATCGAATCGCTGACGCCGCCCCGGCGGCAAGGGCGGCTGTGTGGGCATCTTCCGCCTCGCCGCACGAATGCGCCACGTCTTCGAGGACGTCCGCGATGAGGCGGCACTCTTCGAGCCGCACCAGATGTTCTACCGCGTCGGCATGTCTGTCCAGCGCCTGGCGGAGATGTCCTTGCCGCCGAAAGATTGTCCCTTGAAGGTTGACTGCGTCGACGAGTCTGAGAACGTCGTGATGCGTCGCGCTTAGGGCGAGTGCCTGCTCTATGCGCTCGGATGCCGCACGCAAGTCACCGGCGTGGAACTCGACCAACGCAAGGTTCTTTAGCCCCACGCTCACGTTGTTCATGTCGCCGAGCGTTCGGAATACTTCGAGACAACGCGTTAGATGGATTCGAGCCTCCTCAAGGCGTCCGGTTGACAGACATAAGGCACCGAGAAAGTTCAGCGTCCGGCCGAGCGTGTTCCGATCGTCCAGATGTTCTTGCTCGCTCAGCACGTCGAGGAGCAAACGCTCCGCCTTCTCGAAATTGCCTGCCTCGATCTCCGCTGCGGCGACTGCAGCCCGCGCGTTGGAAGCAGCTCTGTGGTTCCCAATTGCTGCGAAGATATCGTGGGCACGCTCGTTGTATCGTCGCGCACGGCCCCACTCCGTGCAGGTGTTGGAAAGAATTCCGGCGGCGCGATAGCACAACGCGAGTTGCTCTGAAGGCGGCTGCGACGCTGCCGTCCGCTCCAGAAAACGTTCTGACAGACTGAGGTATTGTCGGCAATTCGCATGCTGCGTCATGTACCGAGCCACGCCTGCGACGAGGCGCGCACCGATTTCAAAGTCGTCGCACTCGATGCACCACTCGAGGGCGGCGACGAAGTTGCTGAGATCGAGGCGTAAGGCGTTGATGCGTTCCTCGACTTCCGAGGCGTCGATCTTTCGGAGTGCTTCGGCAATCGTGGCAAAATGCCGAGCGTGAGCGCTCCGGACCGCATCCCACTCGCCGGACGCTTGTAAGTAACGGCTAGCGAAGGAGCGCGTGGTTACGAGAAGCGAGTAACGCGCGCTACTCGCGTCGTGAATGGTGCCGACCAACGAGGCCTCGACCAATTCGGAAAGGGTGGCAACGACGTCGACCCGGCCATCGCCGCAAATCGCTTCTGCCGCCTCTATGTCAAACGATGATGGAAAGACGGCGAGGCGCTCGAACAAGAGCCGCTCTTGGTCGGAGAGCAGTTCCACGCTCCACGCCAGCGCGTCGTTCAGGGTGGTATGGCGTGAAGGCGCAGCGCGATTGGAGAAGGCACGCGAGCGATCGTCGAGACGTTTGCGAATGCCTTCCATTGTTAACAAGTTTGCACGCGCCGCAATGAGCTCGATTGCGAGCGGCAACCCATCGAGGCGCCGTAGAACCTCTACGAGGGCATGAGCGTTTTCTTGGGTTATGCGGAACGACGGCGCCACGGTAACCGCACGTTCGAGAAGAAGCCTGGCGGCGGAATACTGCGCGATCTCGGCTGCACGATACGCTGCGAGCTCGGGAGGCACGGGTAAGGGCGCGACCGGAATCACGACCTCGGACGCGCAAGAGAGGCGTTGGCGACTCGTTACCAGGACCTGCGCCGTGGTCTGGGTCAGCAGCTCGTCGACGAGCTCGCGCGCTTCTTCGCGCACGTGTTCGCAGTTGTCTAAGATCAGGAGACGTTTCGAATCGATCGTAGCGCCGGCCGATCTCGTCGTTTCCAGGACCTGCGCCGTTCGCGACCGCAACTCCGCGCGACTACGCACCACGCTCGCGTCGACGAAGCAGACGCCGCCGGGATAGGTGCCGAGGTGATTCATCGCGCTGCGGCACGCCAAGCGAGTCTTGCCGACGCCCGCCGGCCCGGTCAGCGACACGACGCGGTAGGTTTTCAGGGCCTGTGCGATGGCGTCGAGCTCGGTCTCGCGCCCCACGAAGGAGGTGTGAAACGGGATGAGATTGTGCGCGGCCGCGGCGGTTGCGTCATCGTAGAGAATGCGCCGGAATAACTCCGTCGTCGCCTGCTCGGGTTCGGTTTCGAGTTCGATGCGCAAACGTTGGACGAGTACGTTGTATTCGCGCAAGGCCCCGGCGCGATCGCCGGTTTGTGCGCGCACTTCCATCAGTGCGCGGATCGTGCGCTCGTCGAGCGGGTCCAAAGCGCAAAGGCGCTCCAAATACGCCGTACATGCTGTAACGTCGCCTTCGTCGCGGGACGCTTCGAAGAGCGTGCGCAGCATCGAGGCGTAGTGCCGAGCGAGCGCGGTCCGGCCTTCTTCCAATGCTTCATCGTGGACGCCCGCGCAAAGCTCGCCACCCCAAAGCGATACCGCGTTGCGGAGGTGTTGCGGATCGGACGAAGGTGCGAGAAAGGCGATAATATCGGCGTCCAGTACAGCGCGATTCCACTGCACGCCGTTTTTCGTCAGGATGAGCGCATTCGCGGGCAGCGCGTGCGCGAGCAGGTGGAGATGCCGGCGGAGGTTTGCACGCGCTTCTTCGTCGGTAACCTCGGGCCATAAGCGTTCGGCGAGCCGCGAACGCGGCTGCGGACGGTCGTGTTCGATTGCGAGCAGAGCTAGTAGGGCAAGGCCCTTTGTGGGGAGAGCGAGGCGTGAAAACCCCGCGCCGTCATGGAGAAGCGGTGTGCCGAAGAGCCGCAAACGCAGCGGCGCCGACGAAGGTGCCCCCAAGAGATATTCCTTTGGGGGCGCCCCCAGCCGGCTCCTTGAGGGATTGAAAGCGATCCCGGTCGATTTGCAACCGGCCAGCGCGACTCTTCTTACGTCCAGTACACGGCGCTGGCACTTTTGTTGACGCGGCTGTTTATGCCGCCATAGCATTCTGTGACGAGTTGCTGCGCGAGATCGGCGTGTTCGTCTTCAAAGCGCTTCCACCGCTGGGCGCAGCCTGATGCAATGGCAGCGATCTCGGCTTGCTGCTCGGGTACCGGGCGCATTTTCGGTAGGCCCGTGAATGCCGTGCCGATACCGTCGCCCGCTGCTACCAGGAGCCCGGCAGCCGAGGCCTCTTTGAATGCGGTCTGCACGACCTGTTTCCATGGGCTAGGCGAGGACTTGCCGAGACACGCATAAACGGCATCGCGCACGCTCTTGCCGTCGCGGACCGCGGCGAGCAGCGAGGCGCAGCCGCTCACCGGTGTCGTCTCACGCTTCTTCTGGATCAACGCCTGATTCTTCGTACCGAAGAGCGCTTTGCGATTCGTCAGGGTGATGTCGACGGCTCCGTCATCCAATAGACAGAGAAACGCGTAGGCAAACATCTTCGCGCACACGTCGCTGAAGTTGACCTTTGCATCGGTAACGGGTGCGCGAATAGCGTTCATCGCGCCGCCCGGTTTTGCAATTTGATCCGCCGCTAAGAAGGCGGCTATAAATGGAGATATGGTTGTACCGGCCATGCGTTCTTCTCCTAGCTTTAGCTTGGTCTGGGATCATCCGGCGCGATCGCTGCCAGGGCCGCGCGTGATTCGACGTCAAGTTTTGCAAAGATAACCTGTAGGCGATTTTCAACCGTGCGCAAGCTCACCCCCAAAGCGACCGCAATGTCGAGGTTCGACTTGCCGTCGGCAACCATGCGTGCCAACTCGCGTTCGGCGTGGGTAAGGTCCACGACGCACGGTTAGAAGTAGGTGAGACCAAACGCGCCGTTCAAACCGTTCGTTATCGATTTGGTGGGTGTGCTGGTCTTCGAGAACGGCGGCGCGAACTCGTCGATCTTGTCGTGGCCCTGTTCGGTGACGTAGAGGTTGCCCCGAGTATCGACGGTCAGTCCTAGTGGTGCCGTCGTCGTGAAGGTCACACTCGGCACGTTGCCGGCCAGCGGCAGATTATAGACGAGGATCGTGTTGTTTCTCGTATCGGCGACGAGAAGTTGGGAGCCTGAGACGGCAAGTCCATGCAATCCGGGGTTCGTGTCGGGAACGGTAATCGAGGTGCCCAAGGTCGTATACGGCGGTGCGTACATCACGACCGTCCCGCTGCTATCGGCATTGGAGATGAACATGTCGCCGCCGGAGTCGAAGGCGATTCCGTACGAGTCGGTGACGCCGTTGGTCAGGCCGTTCGACTCGGTGGTGCTGTTGGTGAACGGCGGCACGTACTCGACGACGACGGCGTTTTGCGAAGTTGCCCAAAGATTGCCGTTGGGATCGAAGGCCATGAAGCCGGCCGCCGAAGTTCCAAAAGTCGCGACCGGCACGCTCGTGTTGGTCAATGGCCAGGAAAACGCAGTAACGCTGCCCGTGATTCGATCGGTCACGACGTACTTGCTGTTTGCGGCGATGCCGACAGGCGCCGCGTCGGTAGTCACAATTCCCGCCGTCGGACTGCTCAAATCCGTGTCGTATGCGGTCACGTCGTTTCCGGAATAGTTCGCGACGAATAAGCGGCAGAAGAGCGGCTCGGGCGGACACACGTGGCCGAGCGCCGCACTGGTGGTTATGGGGCCTTTGCAAGCGCCGAGCGCGACGAGGCCCGTTGCCGCCATGGCGCAGAGTGTAGCGATACGAAGGTTGAGTTTCATGATGAATCCCTTGTGGAGAGTTGGGACCATCCTACGGAACCAGGCGTCCGATTTTCGTCCGATGTCCCAGCGCGACGGGCCTGCCTGCGAGTCAAGCCCCAAATCTACCGCAATTTCGGTTCATCGTACGTTGAAGGTAGAGTTTCATCGGTAAGAGTCCCTCGCGGAAAGTTGAGACCATCCTATGAAATGAGGCGTCCGATCTTCGTCCGGCTCATTGTCTGCTGTTGCGCCCGCACTTGAAGGTTACGTCGAAGCCGCGCTTTTCGAACGGCCCCGAATCGGTCTTGGACTTCAGATAGAGCGCACCGCCCTTGTAGAGCCCCAGAAAGTCGTCGTCACCGCCGCTAAGGAAATGCACGATGTTGTGTGAGTCGATCGAATAGCGTCCGGGCGCGTACGGCTTGCGAGCATCGCCGAGGGCGTACGTTCCATCGGGATGGAACAGGATGTTTTGAAACCAGTTGACTTGCGCGCCGTACGCCAGACAGGTCCACTGCCCGGAGAGTGCCGGCGCGGCGGCTACGGGCGCCTTGGCGAAGAGGCCCGAGGCCGCGATCCCGAGCAGCACCGCGAGACGGAAGTAGGATTTCATGTTGGGTGTCCTTGTGGAGAGATGGCATCATGCTAGCGGGCGGACGTCCGATTTTCGTCCGACGGCCCAGCGCGAGGGCAGCCTGCCCGCGCGAACCCTTTACACCGGTGGCGCAGGGGGGTATGATTGCGCGGAACCTGCGGGGAACCGTGGGTCGAACGGTCTTGGGGAAGGTGCGCCCTTTCGCGCCATCGCGACGAGTCGCCCGTGCACCGGAACGCGCCGGCAAGAGCTCGTCGATAGGTCGGGGACGTGACTGCACTGCAGGCGCCAGCCGACGAAGTCCGGAGGTGGGATCCCCCGAAGGGGCACGAGGAGAGACCATAAATTGAAGGCACTCGGTACCCATATCGTCTGTGAGCTCTCGGGGTGCGATCCGGAGGTACTCACGGATGTAGACGCGGTCCGCGACATGATGATCGGCGCGGCGAAGGCCGCTAACGCGACCGTCATGGAGGTAGCTTTTCACCGCTTTGAACCTCAAGGCGTTTCAGGCGTCGTGGTTTTGGCGGAATCGCACATTTCGATTCACACGTGGCCCGAGCTCGGTTATGCGGCCATGGATTTCTATACCTGTGGCGATCATACCGACCCATGGCTTGCCTGCGAGCACGCGGCCAAAGCGCTGCGCGCACAGAGCACGATCACCTCGGAGGTCAAGCGCGGCGTGCTGCAGTCGGCGGACCGGCGTTTCACGCACGTCCTCACGCGCGACCACGACACGCGCGTCCTCTCGGCTTAGAGACTCGGACCTCGCCAAAGACTGAGTACTGGAACTGGTACGTCGAGCAGTTTGCGCCGACGGAACAGCACCATCATGCCGTCGAGCGCGTGCTCTATAGCGGGCGCTCGGAGTTTCAACAGGTCGCCGTCATCGAGACGCCGGTCTTTGGGAAGATGCTCGTGCTCGACGGCGACACGCAAAGCGCGCAACGCGACGAGCGCATCTACCACGAGGCGCTCGTCCATCCGGCGTTGGCCGCCACGGCAGACCGTTCCGACGTCTTGATCTTGGGCGGCGGGGAGGGAGCGACGCTGCGCGAGGCCCTTCGGCGCGACGACGTGCGGCGCTGCACGATGGTCGACATCGACGGACTGGTCGTCGAGCTGTGCAAGCAGTATTTGCCGGAATGGTCGGCCGGCGCCTTCGACGATTCGCGCGCGCGCGTGATCGTCGGCGACGCGCTCGCGTTTCTCCGCGAAGATCGTAACGCGTACGGCGCAATTCTCTCGGATCTCACGGAACCGCTCGCAGACTCGCCGAGTCATCCGCTCTTCAACGACGGCGTCTTCGCCTCGATCAAATCGCACCTCGCGCCGGGTGGCGTCTACGGGCTGCAAGCCTCGACGGGATCGGTGCACAACGCCGCGTTGCACTGCAAAATGGCGCGGACGCTGCGCCGCCACTTTCGTTTCGTGGCGTCGTATTTCACGCACGTTCCAGCCTTCGACACCGACTGGGCGTTTCTCGCTTGCAGCGATGCGGTCGACGTCGCGCGGCTCGATCCGCTCGTCGTGGACGCGTATTGCGGCCAGCTGCGCGGCCCAAGTCTGTTCTACGACGGCGAAACGCATCGCCGGATTTTCTCGTTGCCGTTGTACTTGCGCCGCATGCTCGCCGAGGAAGGTGACGTTTTTTGAGCGACCGCTTTCGCGACAAGACGATCGTCGTCACCGGCGGCGGGAGCGGTTTAGGCCGGGCGATGGCGTTGGCGTTCGCTGCGCAAGGCGCGCGCGTCTGCGTCATCGGGCGGCGTCAAGAGAGGCTCGACGAGACGGCTGCGCTCGGGCCGAGCGGTAGCATCTTCGGACTTTCCGCCGACGTGCGCGACGCGCAACGCGTCGAAGCGGCCATGCACGAGATCGTCGAGCGCACCGGAAGCATCGACGCGCTCGTGAACAATGCCGCCGGGAACTTCGTCGTGCCTTCGGAACGGTTGTCGCCGAACGGCTTCAAGAGCGTCGTCGACATCGTGTTGCTCGGGACGTTCCACTGCACGCGTTTCGCCTTCGACGCATTGCGCGCGAGCCGGGGATCGATTCTCAACATCGTCGCGAGCTACGCATGGAGCGGTGAGCCCGGCGTGCTGCATTCGGCGAGCGCCAAAGCCGGAGTTCTCGCGATGACGCGCACGCTCGCGGCAGAGTGGGGCCGATACGGAATTCGCGCCAACGCGATCGCTCCCGGCCCCATTCACACCGAGGGCACCGACAAGAATCTCTGGTCGGTGGCGGATCCGTCATCGAGCTCGGGACAGACGATAGAAGAGAAGGTACGGGCGCAGATACCGCTCGGTCGCCTCGGTCGCCCCGAGGACGTCGCAACCGCCGCGCTCTGGCTGTGTTCGGACGAGGCATCGTGGGTGAGCGGCGCGACGCTCAGCGTGGACGGCGCGCACTGGTTGCACGGCGGAACGCTCGACTTCCTGAGATGACAATGAGTTCGCGCCCCGGCGATGAAGGGTCGCGTGCGATGAAGATCGACCAGGACCACGCGGTGCGACAATGGGAGAAGCAGAAGAGCCATTTCGTCGCATTGCTCGACCTCAAGCTCGAGCAGGTCGAGCACGGCAAGGCCGTCATGCGCATGCCGTGGCGCGCGGAGATCTCCAACGGGACGGGCGCGATCCACGGCGGTGCGATCGTGAGCCTGTGCGACACCAGCTTCTACATCGCGCTGGCATCGCTCTACGGTCGGGACCAAGACACGACGACGGTCGCGCTCCAGTGCAACTTTCTCGCCCCGGCTCTTCCGCCGCACGATCTCGTTGCCGAGGCGACGGTGCTGCGCGCCGGAAGACGCATATGCTACGGTGAAGTGCAGGTGCGAAGCGGCGAGACGCTGGTCGCGCACGCGACGTTGAACTTCCTCAATACCTATCCCAAAGAGAAGCCGAAGCCATGAATCAGGCAGCGCGGCGAACCGCGCTCTACGACGAGCACGTCAAGATCGGTGCGCGGATGGTCGAGTTCGGCGGCTTCGAGATGCCGGTGCAGTACACGAGCGTGCTCAAGGAACACGATGCGGTCAGACACCGCGCCGGGCTCTTCGACCTTTCGCACATGGGGCAGTTTCGCTTGAGCGGCGAGCAGGTCGCTTCATGGACGGACACGCTGACGATCAATGCCGTCGCATCGATGAAGCCGATGCAAGCGCGGTACAATATCTTCTGCAACGAGCGCGGCGGAACGCACGACGACACGATCTTCTACCGCCTCGCCGACGACCGTTGGCTCCTCGTGGTCAACGCCTCAAACGCGAGCAAAATGTGGGAGCTGCTCTCCAACCGGCCTTCCGGCGTGCGCATGGAGAACCGTCACGGCGAAGATGCGCTCATTGCGATTCAAGGCTCGGCGTCGGTCGCGATGCTGCAGCCGCACGTCGACGGCGATCTCGCGTCGATGCGCTACTATTTTTGTGTGGAGACGGAAGTCGAAGGCATACCCGTCGTCATCGCTCGCACCGGGTATACCGGCGAGGACGGCTTCGAAATCTTCGTCGACGGCGCGTACGCCTCGAATATCTGGAACGCGCTGTTGCGCGCGCACGCTCGGGACGGCCTCGAGCCATGCGGTCTGGGTGCGCGCGACGTGCTGCGCTTGGAAGCCGGAATGCCGCTGTACGGACACGAGCTGACCGAAGAGATCACGCCCGTGCAAGGCGGTCAAGCGTGGGCGCTCAAGCTGGCAAAGCCGGCGTTCACGGGCCGCGAGGCACTCGCCCAGCAGCTCGAACGCGACGACTACGCGCGGATCGCCGGGCTCGCCATGGCCGGGCGCGCGCCGGCGCGCGAGGGCTATCCGGTCTACGTCGGGGACCGGCGCGTTGGCGAAGTGCGTAGCGGCTCTTTCGCCCCGTCGGTAGGGGGAGGAACCAACGTCGCGACCGCATTACTCGAGCGCGATGCCGCAACCGTCGGAACCGCGGTTGCGGTCGAGATTCGTGGCACGCGGCACGACGCGCGCGTCGTTGCCACGCCGTTCTACAAGAGGAGTCGTTAATGGCGCAGCCGGAGCAGTTGCTCTATAGCAAGGAGCACGAGTGGGTTCGCATCGAGGGCGATAGCGCCGTGATCGGTATCACCGATTACGCGCAGAACTCGCTCGGAGACATCGTATACGTCGAGCTGCCGAAGTCAGGAAAGCAGGTCGAGCAGTTCGCAAACATCGGCGTGGTGGAGTCGGTCAAGGCCGTCTCCGATCTCTTCACGCCGATCTCCGGTGAGATCGTCGAAGTCAACTCCGTGCTCGAACGCGATCCGGCTGCGGTCAACCGCGATCCGTACGGCGAAGGCTGGTTCCTGCGTCTGAAGCTGAAGGATGCCGGCGAAGCGGAGAAGCTCCTCTCGCTACGCGATTACGAAAAACTGATCGCGGAATAACCGAGATTGTCATCCTGAGCGTAGCGCGCGCGGCGAGCGAAGTCGAAGGACTGCGATAGGAATGTATACGCCCCACACCCAAGCCGATATCGATGCGATGCTCGAAGCCATTGGCGTCGAGTCGATCGATGCGCTGCTGCAGGTTCCTGACGAGCTGAGACTGCGCGCGAAGCTCGATATCGTTCCGGCACTGCCGGAGTATCAGATTCGCCGCCGCATCGAGCAGCTCGCCAAGCGCAACGCCGGGGTCGATCTCGTCTCGTTCCTCGGCGGCGGCGCGTATCGGCACTACGCCCCGCCGGCGATCGCGGCGCTCGCGATGCGCGGGGAGTTCTTGACGGCGTACACGCCGTATCAAGCCGAAGTCTCCCAGGGGTATCTGCAGGCGATCTACGAGTGGCAGACGTACATCTGCCTGCTCACCGGCATGGACCTCGCGGATGCTTCGGTCTACGACGGAGCGACCGCGCTAGCAGAAAGCGCGATCATGGCGATGAACGCGACGGGAAGACACCGTTTTCTCGTTTCCCGTGCCGTGCATCCCAACTATCGCGCGGTTTTGCGCACGTACTGCGCGGGACTCGACGTCCAAGTCGACGAGATTGCGCTCACCGCCGATGGAACGACGGACTTGCACGCGCTGGCGAGCGCACTTGCGTCGTACGAGTACGCCGGCGTCGCGCTGCAGTCGCCGAACTTTTTCGGCAACGTCGACACCCTCGACGCCGACGCGCTGCGTGCGGTTCGCGACGGCGGCGCCGTACCGATCGCGGTCGTCGCGGAGGCGCTCGCCCTCGCGGCGTTGGCGACGCCGAACTCGTGGGGAGCGCAGATCGTCGCCGGCGAGGCGCAGTCCTTCGGCGTGCCGCTGGCGTACGGCGGCCCGTACGTCGGGTTTATCGCGACGAAAGACGAGCACGTGCGGCGCATTCCGGGCCGCCTCGTCGGGAAGAGCGTCGACAATGCCGGCCGCACGGCCTTCGTTCTGACGCTCCAGGCGCGCGAGCAGCACATTCGGCGCGAGCGCGCGACGTCGAACATCTGCACGAACCAAGCGCACTGCGCGCTCATCGCCACGATCTATCTCGCACTCCTCGGGAAGACCGGTCTGCGGGACGTCGCCGCGCTCAACCTCGAGCGCTCGCGCGAACTCGCAACCGCCGTCGCCAACGCAGGGGCTCGGCTGACGTTCTCGGCGCCGTTCTTCAACGAGTTCGCTGCTGACGTTGGGCGTCCGGCAAGCGAGGTGCTCGATGCGCTGCGCGAGCGCGGCATCCTCGGTGGCCTCGATCTGGGGCGGTGGTATCCGGAGTACGCGACGAGCGTGCTCATGACCGCAACGGAGCTCACGACGTCGGGCGAGATCGCGAAGCTCGGCGCAGCGTTGAAGGAGGTCGTGCGTGTCGGCGCAGGCGTCTGACCGTCTCGCGCCCCCGCTCATCTTCGAGACGGGGCAGACCGGCCGTGCGACTCGCTACGTGGAACGGGGAAAGCCTCTCGAGAGCTTCATGCCCGCAAAAACGCTGCGCGACGATCTGCCGCTTCCGGACAACACCGAGCTCGACGTCGTGCGCCATTACACGCGTCTCTCGCAGCGCACGTTCGGCATCGATCTAGGATTCTATCCGCTCGGGTCGTGCACGATGAAGTACAATCCGCGGATCAACGATGCGCTTGCGAACCTGCACGAGTTCGCGGATCTCCACCCGTTCGTTCCCGACGAGCTCGCGCAGGGCGCGCTGCAGGTGATGCACGAGCTCGAGCGCAGCTTTTGCTCGCTCTTCGGCATGGCGGCGTTCTCATTGAATCCTGCGGCGGGTGCGCAAGCGGAGCTCGCCGCACTGCTGATCGCGAAGAAGTACTTCAAAGAGCGCGGTGCCACCAAACGCGACAAGGTCATCGTGCCGGACACCGCGCACGGCACGAACCCGGCGTCGGCGGCAATGTGCGGCTTCACCGTCGTTTCGGTGAAGAGCGATGCGCGCGGTAGGGTCGATCCCGCCGAGATTCGCGCCGTGCTCGGCGCGGATACGGCCGTCTGCATGATGACGAATCCGAACACGCTCGGGCTCTTCGAGGATCGTATCCACGAGATCGCCGGCGCGGTACACGAGGCCGGCGGCCTGATGTACTACGACGGTGCGAACGCTAACGCGCTGATGGGCAACGCGCGCCCCGGCGACATGGGGTTCGATCTCATGCATCTGAACACGCACAAGACGTTCACCATTCCGCACGGCGGAGGCGGAGCCGGGCACGGTCCGCTCGGCGTCGCGACGCATCTCGTCGAATATCTGCCGACGCCCTACGTCGTGCGCGACGGAGAATGCTACCGCCTCGACTTCAACCGGCCGAAGTCGATCGGCCCCGTGCGATCGTTCTGGTCGAACTTCGCGCACGCGGTGCGCGCGTTGGCCTATCTCTACGCGAACGGAGCCGAAGGCCTCGCGAACGTTTCGCAGTACGCGGTGCTGAACGCCAACTACCTGCGCGTGAAGATCGCCGAGTTTCTCGAGATGCCCTATCCCGAGATCTGCCGCCACGAATTCGTCACCTCGGCGCAGGGCTTGAAGAAGAAGAGCGGCGTGCGCGCGCTCGACATCGCGAAGGCACTACTCGACCGCGGCTTCATGGCGCCGACCGTCTATTTTCCGCTGATCGTTCCGGAGTGTTTGATGATCGAGCCGAGCGGGACGGAGTCAAAGGAGACGCTCGACGAGTTCGTCGCAGCGTTGCGCGAGATCGTCGCTACCGCGGAATCTCATCCGCAGGAGCTCTTCGACGCGCCGGTGACGACGGTCGTCGGCCGCGTCGACGAAACGCGCGCCGCCCGGCATCCCGACCTGAGATGGAGGCCGGTCGAGCGACGCTCCGGCTGAGCTATCTCGATTTCCAGAAGCATTTCGCCGTTTTCGCGGCGGCGCCGAGCGCGGCGTCCACGGTTGCGAGCGGCAGTTGTGCCTGTAACGCGAGCGCGAGGTACGCGGCATCGTATCCGTTGAGCTGATACTTTTTCGCTAAGGCGAGCGACGCGCTGGGGTCTGGGACCTCGACGGCGATCGGCAACGCGCGAAGTTCGGCGAGTATGAGGCTAGCCGTCGTCTCGTCGAGGCGATTCCTGCGTTCCGCGCGCGCGAGCGCTTGGACGATTTCGCTCCAGAAGTTGCCGGGGACGAGCGCGCTCTCGCGAGCGACGTGTTCCAATACCGCGTCGGACGCAGCGCCGTTCTCATCGGCGAGCGCCGACGAGACGACCGTGCAGGCGTCGACCACGATCAACGGCGGCCCTCGTCGATGAGCGTGCGCGCGGAGATCGCCGAACCTTTGAGCTGCGAACGCAGATGACGCAGCCGCTCGAGCGCCTGCTGCCCGCGCGTTGCGCGATCGACGGAGATCGGCCGCAGTTCGGCGACAGGCCGGCCGTTGCGCGTGATGACCGTCGTCTTGCCGGCGATCGCGTCCTCGATCAACGCAGAGAGATGCGTCTTGGCTTCGAAAAGCCCCACCGATCTCATACCGACTAGTTTAACAGACTAGTTCATTTAGCGGCAAGACCCTCCAGCCCCTAGAGGCCTTCTTGGGGCCCGCGTTTATAATGAGAGGTAGGCGAGGGGCGCGGTCGATGCGCCTCCTCATGTCTGTAGAAGGCGGTTTACGTATCATGCGGATCAAGTACGAGGTCTCGGCAGGCGGCTTGCTGTTGCGTCGCCACGAGTCGGGCTACGACGCGCTCCTCATCGGGCGCCGCTCTCCCCGTATTTGGACGCTGCCCAAGGGCCACGTCGAGCGGCACGAGACGCACGAACAAGCGGCGTTGCGCGAGGTCCGCGAGGAGACGGGCTGCTGGGGCGAGATCTTCACGCGCCTGAACGAGATATCGTTCTGGTTCTACGTCGGCAAGGCCAAGCACCGCAAGAGCGTCACGTTCTATCTGATGCGCTATCTGTCGGGCGAAGCAGACAATCACGACCACGAAGTCGAGGAGTGTCGGTGGTTTGAAATAGCCGAGGCGCGCCGCACGCTCAAATACGTCAACGAGAAGCGCCTCGTCGATCTAGCGCTCGACTACCTGGCGAAGAACCCCGCGGCCTTCGTGGAAGTGCCGAGTCTCTTGCCGGCGGTCGAGCAGAAGAGCTCTTGAACGGCGAGTCCGCCGTAGCGGAGGCGCGGGAAACGGACCAGTCCTCGTGCGTGGTGCGGTTCGACGTCTTCGACGGACCGCTCGATCTGCTGTTGCATCTCGTCAAGGAGCAGCAGCTCGACATCGCCACCGTGCCGCTTGCCTCCGTCGCCGAGCAGTACCTCGCGTACGTTTCGATGATGGAAGAGATCGACGTGGAGGCCGCGGCGGAGTATCTCGTCATCGCGGCGACGCTCGTGTTCCTCAAGTCCCGGGCGTTGCTGCCGCCGGTTCCCCAAGAGTTTCTCGGCGAAGACGGCGAGTCGCCCGAGGAAGTCGAGGAGCGGCTGCGCAGGCGGCTCATCGCCTACTCGAAGTACCGCGAGCTCGGCGAGGATCTGCGCGCGCGTCAGTACGAGGCTTCCGGCTTCTTTACCCGCGAATCCGGCGATCCGTCGAGCGCGCTCGTGCAGCGCTACCGTATCGACGTCGAAAAGCTCAATCGCGCCTTCATCGCCATGCTTCGCGAAGCGCGGCCCGAAAAGCGCTCGATCGCAGCGGAGCGGATCTCGGTGCTCGCGCAGATGGATTACATCACGCGCGCGTTGAAAGAACGAGGCGAGGTGCTGTTCTCCACGCTTTGCCGCGAACTCGGTGCGACGCGCGAGATCATCATCGCGACGTTTCTCGCGGTGCTCGAGCTCGTACGCCGCCGACGCGTCGCCTACGAGCAGCCCGCCGCGTTCGACGATATTCTCCTGCTGCCCGTCGCTCGAGAGCGTTGACATTCATATGCCGATTGAAGAGCACGTCGTTTCCTTCGAACCCATCGAGGCGCGTGGCGACGGAGAAGCCTTGCACGCGGCCGCCGGCCGTATCAAAGGCGCGGTCGAAGCGCTGCTTTTCGTCGCGAGCGAGCCGCTCGAGACGAAGCACATCGCGAAGCTCGTCGACGAAGACAAAAAGGCTGTCGCGCTCGCCTTGCAGCGACTGGAAGAAGAGTACGCGGAGCGCGGCATCGTCGTGCGCGAGGCCGGCGGCGGGTACCGTTTCGCGACGTCGCCGCTCGTGCGCGGCGCCGTCGAGGCGTACCTCCTGCCTGCGAAGAGCACGCTCTCCGTGCAAGCGCTCGAGACGCTGGCGATCGTCGCGCACATGCAGCCGGTGACGAAGAGCGAGATCGAGGCAATTCGCGGCGTGAACTCCGACAGCGTCGTCTCGACGCTGCTCGACCGCAACCTCATCGTGGAGGCGGGCCGCAAAGAGGTTGTCGGGCGTCCGCTGATCTACAAGACGACGACGCTCTTCCTGGAATCCTTCGGACTGCGCTCTCTCGATGACTTGCCCACGCTCGAGCTCGAATCCGGCCAGCCGCTCGAACTCCCCATCAAGTCCTGATTTTCGCCTATGAGAATTGGGCTTCACGTTCGCGTCGCAGGCGGGTACGCCGCCGCAGTCTCGCACGCGCGTGGCGTCGGCTGCAGCGCGATACAGGTCTTCTCGACCAATCCGCGCAGTTATCGGCCGTCCGCCGCAAACCAAGCGGCGCTCGACGAATTCGCCGCCTTGCGGCGCGATGCGGAAATCGACCCATGCGTCACGCACACGCCGTATCTCATCAATCTCGCAAGCGACGACGAGAAGATCTACGCCGGTTCGATGCGCCTGCTGGAAGCCGATCTCGCCGTGGCAGGGCGCGGCGGGATTCGCTACGTCAATACACACCTCGGCTCGTACGGTAAACGCGACCGCAAGGAAGGCTTTACGAGCATCTGTCGCGCCCTCGAGGCCGCACTCGCCACCATCCCGGCCGGCGTCGTTCTCGTGATGGAGAACTCCGCCGGGGCCGGAAGTCTTGCGGGCGGTACGCTCGAGGAGCTGGGGCGTTTCATCGCGGCACTCGGCCACCCACAGCTCGGCGTCTGTCTGGACACGGCACACGCTTGGGCGGCCGGCTACGAGATCAACGGCACGGCGGGCGTCGACCGCTTCCTCTACGAGGCGGCCGAGTGCATCGGCCTCGACAAGATTCACCTCTTCCATTTCAACGACACCGAAGTTCCGCTCGGGGGCAACCGCGATCGCCACTGGCATATCGGCGACGGCAACATTGGCGTCGAAGGTTTTCGCGCGCTGCTCGCGCGTCCGGAGCTGCGGGAAAAGACCGCGATCCTCGAGACGCCCGGCAGCGACGAGGACGACGCGCGCAACATGCAGACGATCTTGACGATCGCGCGCGGCGCCGCCATGGCGTAACGTGTTCGTCGCGCACTTCGACGTGGATGCCTTCTACGCCAGCGTCGAGATCCGCGACGACCCGAGCCTGCGCGGAAAACCGCTCGCCGTCGCCGGCTCGAGCCGCCGAGCCGTCGTCCTGACGGCGTCGTACGAAGCGCGCCCGTACGGCGTGCGCTCAGCGGTCCCGCTCTATCGCGCGCGCGAAGCGTGCCCTCACCTCGTCGTCGTTCCGCCGCGTATGGCAACCTATAAGGCGGTCTCGCGCGAAATTTTCGAGATATTCGGCGTCCGCGGCTTTCCGGTCGAAGGATTGTCTCTCGACGAAGCCTTCATCGCACTCGGCGACGTGACGTTCGACGACGCGTGCGAAATCGCGCGCGCGATCCGCGCGGAGATTTTCGCTGCGACCCGGCTCACGGTGAGCGCAGGCGTCGCGAGAGGCAAGATGGTGGCGAAGATCGCTTCCGATTCCTGTAAGCCCGACGGCCTGCTTGGAATCGCAGCTGGCGACGAAGCGGCATTTCTCGCGCCGCTCCCCGTCGGCCGGCTCTGGGGAGTCGGTCCGAAGACGCAAGCGAAACTCGAGGGCGTCGGCGTCGCGACCATCGGCGATCTCGCGGCGCTCGACGACGCCGCGCTGCGCGCGCTCTTCGGGTCGTGGAGCGCGCACGTTCGAGATCTCGCGCGCGGAGTAGATACGCGTCCGGTCGAGCCGGAGCGCGAGACGAAGTCGATCTCGAGCGAAGAGACCTTCGAATACGACGTGCGCGACGAGTCCGCGCTCGTGGCGCTTCTGCGCGAACAGGCGAAGGAGATTGCGGAGGCACTCGCACGAGAGGACCTCAGCGCGCGGACCGTCGGCGTCAAGATCACGCGCGCGAACTTCTCCACGCTCGGGCGTCAGACGCGTCTCGTCGAGCCGACGCGGGACGCGCGCCGCATCTTTCGTGCGGCGGTGCACTGCCTGCGCCGCGCGCAGCTCAACGGCGCTGCCGTGCGTCTGCTCGGCTTACGCGTGGCCTCGCTCGTTCCCGGTGCTCCGCAACAAGCGGGACTCTTCGATCAGATGTGATCCGTTGCCCAGACGCCGTCGGCGTGTGAGGGACGCTCGGAGAGCGCGCACCAGCGCTTGCCGTCGCTCGTGAGCGGGGCGATCATGAAGATCGCGGTGCGACGATCGCGTACCGTTCCACGCGGAAGGAGTGCGCGCGCGCCGTCGGGAGGCAGCCAGCCGGAGATGCGACGCAAGTCTCCAGCCGCGCCGCGGAGCAAGAGTGGGAGCGCCGTTGCGCCCTTGTCGTCGGCGAAGCCGAACTCGTCGACGGCGTAGGTGTCGCGCTCGGGTACGCGCATCCCCAAGACGTAGGCTCGCACTCCACCCCGCTCGCGCACCACGAAACTCGCTTCTGCGCCACGGACGTGCTCCGAGCCGTGACGCCGGCGCATGCGTATCCAGTCCCACGCTAGCGGCGTACGCGCGAAACTCCACGGGCGCGTGCGGTCGAGCAACGAGAAGCAACGCTGCACGCCCTCCCAATCGCGCTCTTCGAGACGCGCGATCTCGATGCGGCCGTGCGCGAGCATATCGGCCCGCAGCCCGATCGAGCGCGAGGGCTGGCGTCGAAACCCGAGCTCCTCGTAGAACTGCGGCCGAATATCGGAGAAGAGATAGGCGGCGTCGAATCCGTCACTTCGCCCGGCATCGAGCACCATTGCGAGCATGGCGCTCGCGTACCCGCGTCCGCGCGACGGCTCGGGTGTGAAGACCGCGCCGATGCCGAACGCGCGCAGTCGTCGCGCGCCGACGCGAATGGAGCGCTCGTACCGTTTGCACGATGCCACGAGCTCCCCGCCGTCGTAAAGGCCGAGCGTGCGATAGTAGCGTTTGCCGTACGTCCCGAGCGCGATCTCGAGGGTCTGCGCGACGTACGTGCGCAGGTTACGGCGCCCGGCCCACAGCGTCGCCGAGAGAGGAAGAACCGAGCGCGCGTACTCGGCTGCGGGGATCGTACGTAGCTGCATCGATCCGCTAGCGCAATTCTTCCAGAAACTCTGGAGCGGAGAGCGCGCGCGTCGCGCGTCCCCACGCGCTCACGTGTAGCGAGCGCGTCGCGCGGCTCAGCGCGTAGGAGAAGATGCGGCGCTCGCGTGCGTTGTACGCGTCGCGCGCCTTCACGCGATACACGTAGTACGTGAACTTCGCCGTTCTCGCCGTCGTCGCGTCGCCGACGTTGTCCTTGGGGATCATGCCGAGGCTCGGGCTGAAGAGAAACGCGTCGGGCGCGTACCAGCAGGGAAAGGCTCCCGGACGCACGTTTGCGACGGCGACGTGGTCGAAGCTCAACCCGCGCGCGGCGTCGACGCTCGTGAGGTGCACCGCATCGCGGCCGTCGTTCGGCTCGCAGACTTCGAGGCTGCTCTGCGCGCGTAGCTCGGCATCCGCGAGCACGTCGCCGAGCGACGCGCCGGCGTGGCTCTCGAGGTACGCCTGCATCCGCTCGAGCAGCAGATGGAGCACGTGCTGTTGTGCGCGCGCGCGCGCTGATCCCAGCGACCCTTCGCGTGCGAGTCCCTCTCGCCACACGAGCCGCGCGAGATCCTCGAACGGCGAAACGCGCTCGGCCTCGAGCCAGCGCTCGCGCGATTCGCGAAACGCGTTCACACGCTCGCGCGCGATCTCCGAGAGCGACGCGTCGCACGCGCCGCTCAGAACGTTTTGCGAAAGGCGCACCGCGCGTTCGGGGTCGCGCTTGCGCTCGCCCGAAGGCGGCCGCGGCGGCTCCTCTTCGAAAAGCACGGTTTGCCGGTCCGAGGGCTCGCCGCAGAGGACGGCGAGAGACGCGTCGGAGAGCGCGAGAGCGGCGCCCTCCAACGTCCGCAGCAGCCACTCGTGGCGCGACGGGTCGTGAACGTTCCACAGGAGTGCGAGCGCGTCGAGAGCGCGGCGGTCGGCAAAGACGTTATAATCGCCGGCGATCCGGACGAAAATATCGCGGTCGAGCAGCGCCTCTTCGTATGCGGTTGCAGCGGCTACCGACCGAAGCAGTACCGCGATGCGCGCCGGCTCGGCGCCGTCGCGAAGCAGCGCCGCTACGTATGCGGCGATCGCGCGGGCTTCTTCTTGCTGCGTGGCGGGCAGTGCTGTCTCGATCGGGGGACGCGCGCGATAGGAACGCGAGAGCTCGATGCGCGTGCCGGCGCTCGCAAAGACGCGGTCGCGCCGCGCACCCGCGCGCATCTCGGCGCTGAGATCTCCGGCGAGCGTTACGCCGGGGAGCGTTTCCCCGAAGACGCGTTGGAGCAAGGTGATCTCGCCGACGGTAAGGTCCTGTGCGTCGTCCAGGAAGGCGACTGCGTAGCGCTCGACCATCCGCGCCGACAACGGCGCGGTGTCGCGCAGCGCGTCCACTGCGGCCGAAACGGCGTCGCGGCCCGGCGCGCATCGCCGTTCGCGCAAGAGCGCCGCATAGGCTCGGTACAGCTGCGCGAGCAGCTTTGCGAGATCGACCTCGCGACGATACTGGCGCGCCAGCTCTTCCGGCGAGACGGCAAGCGACGAGCGGTGCTCGCTCTTCGTCGACGCGATGAGGTCCGGCTGCGCGAAGTTGGGTGGCTTGGCGTAAAACTCTGTCGCACCGGCGAGCGCGCGCTCCAGAAATCCGTCGGCGGAGATGAGCGCCTCACTGAGCCTACGCTGTAAGCGAAACGCCGATTCGAGAAATCGTTCCGGCGAGCGCAGGCCGGGAACTTCGGGGTCGATCTGCAGCGCGATGAGGTCGCCTTCCATCGCCAGCAGCGGTGCTGCCGCCTCCGCAAAGAGCGCTTTCGCTTCGACGTCGTCGATGAGGCGCAGCTCGGCGGCGTTCTCGCGAAGGATCTCCACGGCGAACTCGTGCAGCCGCGAAGGGGCGGATTGGTGGATGCCGGCTACCAGTGGCGTGCGATAGCCGAACGACCGTGCGCGCTCGATGCGAGCGAGCAGCGTCGTCGTCTTGCCGCAACCTGCCGCGCCCAGGATCGCCAGCGCCCTGTCGAACGGCGCTTCGACGGCCTGGTGTTGTGCGGGATCGAGCGAAGCCGCGATCACCGGCCGAAGCGATTGCCGTCCGGCGGCGGCCGGCGCGTGCAGGCGAGTGCGTAGGCGCAGAAGACGCAGGCTTGCGGATCGCCGGCCGGAGCAAAACTCCGCGGTTGCGCCGACGTAAGCTCGCGGCAGATCTCGATCATGCGCGCTTTGGCACGCTCGAGATCTGCAATCGAGATCGTGCCGATCGGTGCGTTGCGCCGCGTCGCTGCCGCGGGAACGGGAACGACTTCGAGGCAGACGGGCCGCACGTCCAGCAGTGCGTCCTTGAGCGGCAGGAGGGACAGACGCGTCACGCGGTCGCCCGCGGCGGTACGCACCCAATAGTAGAAGGGGAGCTGAAAGTCGCCGAACTCTCGCACCACCTGGAGATACTCGCTTGCGGAGGCCGCAATCGCGCCGGTCTTGTAGTCCACGACGGTTACCCCGCCGGTTTGCGCGTCGCGGTCGAGGCGGTCGATAAAGCCGATGAAGGTGAATCCCTCGAGGTCGAGTTGAACCGGAAGTTCTCGTCCGACGACGGTAAACGGCGCCTTTCTCGCCTCTACGGCGAGCCACTCCACGTACTTGCGCGTGGTGCGGTGCGCGCGTCGCACCTGGATCTCGAACTCGATGGCCGTTGGAAATCCGTGGCGATACTGCGCGAAGGTGGCGTCGATCTCATGCACGAGGTCGGCGTGCATGGCAGCCTCGTCGTCGGGTTGGGGATGCACGTAACGCTCGTGAAAGCGCTCGAGCGCGAGGTGGAACGCGCTTCCATATGCCGATGCGGCCGAGCCGGGATCGTCGACCGCGGCGCAGACGTACCGGTAGAACCATTTTCTCTCGCACTCGGCATACGCGTTCAGCGCGGAGGCGCTGAAATGCGCCCGGCGCGCGCGTACGCCGCCGGCAGGATCGCGCTCGGCGGGCTCTGCGAGCTCGAACGCACGCGACGAATCCGGAGCTCTCACGTCGTTGCGATGATTTCCCGGCGATCTGCCAGGCGCCCCTGCGTCGAGCGTGTAATTGCGTTCGGGTGAAGCGCATCGTCGTCGGCATCAGTGGAGCGAGCGGCGCCGTCTACGGCCGCGCCACGCTGCAGGCG
>DAHXOK010000050.1 GCA_027364935.1 Vulcanimicrobiota bacterium
TCATTCAGCTGAGGAGGCTCTGAACGAGCCCCGGAGCCATCGATGGCGAGAGGGGCGAGGAAGGCAGCAGGAGCGAGGTAGGACGGCGAGCGACGAGCGTCTCCGAGACGGACGGGGCTTCGCTCTTCAGACGAGCTCACTTTGTAAAATGTCTGGCGAGACCAAGGGCCGCTTGGGGGAGTCGCGAAGAGCGCCGCTCGTGGGACTCACGTTGGGGCCCGCGTTCATCGCGACCGGCGACGGGACGGCGATATTCGGACGCGTAGGGATTGCGAACGGTCGCATCGATGCGCTCTTACCTGCGGAGGGTGAAACCGACTTTCCGCTCCCTGACCGTAGCATCATCGCGCCGGGCATGATCGACGTTCATACGAACGGCGCCGGCGAGCACGTGTTCAATCGCGATCAAGGCTACGCCGTGCCGGCCGCTTCGCGCGAGTACGCCCGAGTCGGCGTCACGGGATTCGTCGCCGGCATCATGACCGCACCCTGGGAATCGATGCTCCACGCGGCCTCGGAGGTCGTCGAAGCTGCGCACGCGCTCGAAGAAGACGAGCCGCAGGGCGCCCGTTGCCTCGGCGTGCATTTCGAAGGCCCGTTCCTGAATGCGAAGTTTCGGCGCGTGCATCGCAGCGACTGGATCCTCACTGCCTCCGAACGCAGGGCGCGCGAGATGGTGGAGGCGTGTCACGGCGGATGCCTGATGGTCACGCTCGCGCCGGAGATCGAGGGCGCCGCGGACGCCGCGCGCGTCTTCTTAGAGCACGACGTCGTTTGTTCTGCGGGCCACACCGGCGCGCGATACCGCGACGGAATCCTTGCCATTGGGCTCGGATTTCGTTCGCTGACGCACGCCTTCAACGGCATGCCGCCGCTCGATCACCGGGATCCGTCCTTGCTCGCCGCATACATCCAGGACGGACGAACGCTCGTGCAAGTCATCTGCGACGGATACCACGTGTCGCCGGTGATGATCGACATCCTCCATCGCACGCTGGGCGAACGCATCGTGCTCGCAACCGACTTCATGCCGGCAGCCGACGCGAGTTATCATATCGAAGGCGGCGTGATGCGGTCGGCTGACGGGACGATCGCCGGCAGCGCGCTCACGATGGACCAAGCCGTGCGCAACTACATGTCGTACGCGGAGCTGCCGTTCGAGCGCGCGATCGTCGCGGCAACGTACGCGCCCGCGAAGCTCATCCGCCACGATCATCTCATCGGACGCGTTGCGCCGGGAATGCGCGCGGATCTCTCTCTTTGGGATGCCGCCCACGACGTCATCGGCACGATCGTCGGCGGGACGGTTGTCTTCGGAGCGACGACGCCCGCTACGGCGTAACGACCGGCGCTTGCGCGGGAGCGTCCTGTTGCGAACCCTTCGTGATTGCGGAGCGCAGCATCGCAACCGCAGCGTACACGACCACGACGATAACGAGCCAGCGCACGTACGCAAGCGGTAACGATTTCACGATGTAGGCGGCGATGACGACTCCCGGCAATCCGCCGAGCGTCAACCCCAGGGCCGCGCGCAGCGAGTACGCGTCGAAGCGGATGAAGCGGATGCTCGCGAAGGGCATGAGGAAGGCGCACGAGCCCATCATGATTGGGAAGGCCGCTTTGGGGTTCATGCCCAGCAAGGCGACGAGGATCATGAGCGGCGCGTACAGACCGATACCGATGGTCATCAGCGCGCCGAGACAGAAGTTCACGGCAATCGCAAACCACAGCGTCGGGCCGTGCAGCCCGAGCGCCGCGCCGCCGCTGGGAAACAAGCTGAGATTGCTCATCAAGAAGAGGCCGGCTGCAACGAGCAGTGCGCCTCCCATGCCGACCTGCACGTAGCGCCGCGGCCACCGTGCGACGAGTCCCGCGCCGAGCCACGCGCCGACGACCGAGGCGGCGATGAGCGAGACCAGCGTGACGGGATCGACTTCGACGATTGCGATGAAGGCGAGCGCTTCGAGAATCGTCGGCAGCGTGTGCCCGACGTTGAGCGTCCCAGGAATACGCTCGTCGGGAACGAGCCGAAAGAGCTTGAAGAGCGAGGTCGTCGGCGCGAACGATCCGATGCCGAGCGTATCGAAGAAGTCGGTCACGAAGCCGATAGCGAGCTCGACGGGTTTCGGCCACGCAAAGCCGCCGCGCTTGCGTACGGCCGCCATCCAAGAACCGACGAGTAACACCGCGACGACGCCGAGGGCGATCAGCAGAGTAACGCGCACGCTCATCCCGCGCCTCTTCGCGCCCTCAACGCGCTACTCCGCGTTGCGGCAGCAGATTTCCAGCGCGTTCCCCTCGGCATCTTCGAAGAACGCCGCATAATAGGACGGCCCGTACTCCGCAACGAGCTGCGGCGGCTCGAACTCGCGCGCACCGTGCTCGCGCGCGATCGCCGCGAGGCGGTCGACTCGCGCACGCGAGGTTGCTGCGAATGCCACGCGCGAGCCGTTCGGCGCGTGCCCGTCCCTGTATCCCATTGCGACCAGCAGTGCGTCGTAGAGCGGCCGCACGAGCGCGACGTTGGCGACGCGAAAATCGATGTGATCGTAGAGCATCACGTCTTCTATCGACCTCGCCTCTTCGTTCGCTGCCTTTCAACGCGAATGGCGCGAACCTTATACTGGAGAACTCTTCGATCGAGCGTCAGAAGCACGAGGTCTTCTTCGAGCGCCTGCGCGATCAGGAGACGATCGAACGGGTCACGATGGAACATAGGAAGCGTGGCGACACGCACGGCGTGCTGCTCCGTTATCGGAAGCGACTGCACGAGCAACTGTGAAGAACGAGACCGCACGTACGCAGCGGGAGGCTCCGGGAGGGGCAGCTTGCCGGTCGAGTACTTTATGGAAATTTCCCAGGCAGAGGCGACGGAAAGGAGCCGGTGCGGCGACGCGTCGAGCGCCTGTCGCATCGCGGCAGGTACGCGCTCCGGCTCCAGCGCCAAGCTGAGAAATACGTGCGTATCGAGCAGGACGCCGTTCACAGATACTCCTTGAAATCATCCGGAGTCTCATCGAAATCAGGCGGAATTTCGAATTTCCCACGATCCATTCCGAAGGCATCGCTCGGCTTTCGTTCTTGAACGGGCACGAGCTTCACCAAAGGCTTTCCGTTGCGCGCAATCACGACTTCCTCGCCCTTGAGCGCTTCGCCGACCAGGAGCGATAAGTGCGTCTTCGCTTCATACATATTGACGCGTTTCATCTGGTCTAGTCTAACATACTAGACCAACTGCGCGCAAGATTCGAGCTTTGGATGCTCGCTACGTCGCGGGTGCGGAGCGTTCTCGCGTAGCGGCGGCATTGAAGTAGCTCGCCTTCGGGTGGTGGAGCACGATCGCGGCAGTCGATTGCTCTGGAACGATTTGGAAACCGGACGTGAGCGAAACGCCGATGCGCTGCGTCGCATCGAGCAGCCGAAAGACGGTCTCGTGTTGCGCCAGATCGGGGCAAGCGCCGTAGCCCCACGAATAGCGCTTCCCGCGACTCGGTTCGATGCCGAGCTCGGTTCGGACGTGCCGGTGCACGAACTCCGCGAGCCCCTCGGCCGACGCAACCGAGAAGCCGTGCAGAAAATACGCTTCGCTGTAATCGCCGGCGGACTGCAGCGTCTCGATGAGGCGCGACGCCTCCTCGCCCACGGTGACGACTTGCAGCGCCACGACGTCGACGGCACCGCCGTTCTCGCGTTCGCGCACGTAATCGGCCAGGGAGAGATGCTCGCCGCCCGGCTGGCGCGCGAAGGCAAAGCGCCCGATCTCCTTGGATGCGTCCGCCGAGTCGAAGAGCACGACGTCGTCGCCCTCCGCGGCTGCGCGAAAGTACCCGTACGCGGCGCGCGGTGCGAGGATCTCGCCGCGTTCCGCCCGCTCTTGGTACCGGCGCAGGCGCGGTGCGAACTCTTCAGCGACGAGCCGCTCGAAGGCGGCGCCCTTCGTGTTGGCGGCGCCCCACGACAGCCGGTAGAGGCTGCGCAGATCGAAGCACGGCCATAGCGCGCGTAGATCGATCGCGTCGAGCGTTCGCACATCGTACGCCGGCACCGTCGGAATCGGAGCCGGCTGCGCGCGCACCGCGGAGACCGCTGCGGTGCCGACGACGTTCGTCGGCGCCGCGCTGCGCGCGATCTGCGCCAAGGCCTCGGAGCGCGCGCGCTCGACGAATCCCTCTCGCCGCGCCCGCTCGCCGGTGAGCCTCTCCATGATCTCGAGGCCCTCGAAGGCATCCTTCGCGTAGAAGAGTCCCGGCTCGAAGAAGCGCTCGCCGTCGAGAACGGCGATGCGTCGCGCGAACTCCCGATTGATCGCCGCTCCGCCGACGATGATGGGGAAGGCGAGACCGCGCACGTCTTGCTCCTGCACGCAGATCGGCATCTGCTTGCTCGTCGAGACGAGCAGCGCGGAGAGCCCGATCGCGTCGGCGCCGACCTCGACCGCTTTCTCGAGAATCGCGTTCATCGGCACCTGCTTGCCGAGATCGAAGACGGTGTACCCGTTGTTCGACAGGATGGTATTGACGAGATTCTTCCCGATGTCGTGCACGTCGCCGAAGACGGTCGCGAGCACGACCTTGCCCTTCGTGACGCCGTCCTTTTTTTCGAGGAATTGCTCCAGGTGCGCGACAGCTTTCTTCATGACTTCCGCCGATTGCAGCACGAACGGCAAGATCAACTCGCCCGCGCCGAAGCGATCGCCCACCTCCTTCATCGCCGGCAGCAGAATCTCGTTCAGTACCTCGACCGGCGTGCGCGAGCGCAGCGCCTCGTGGATGTTGTTTTCGATGCCGTCCTTGCGACGGTGCAGAATCGCCTGGTGGATGCGCAGTTCGATCGGAGCGCTCTCGTCCGGCTTCTCGACCTCGCCGGGCGTTCTCACGCCGGTCGATTGGAAGTGCTCGATGAGGCGCGCGAGAGCGTCGGCGCGACGGTTGAAGACGAGATCGTCGCAACGCTCTCGCGCTTGCGCGTCGACCTCTGCGTACGGCGCGATCTCTTTGGCGTGGACGAGCGCGCAGTCGAGGCCCGCCGCAACGCAATGATGCAGGAAGACCGAGTTCAGCGCGGCCCGCGCTGCCGGTGAGAGTCAGAACGATACGTTCGAGACGCCGAGCGAGGTGAGAACGCCGGGGAACGCGGCTTTGATGGCGCGGATGCCCTCGATCGTGGCGACGGCGGAATCCGCGAACTCGGCATCGCCGGTGGCGAGCGTGAACGTGAGCGCGTCGAAGATCAGCGCGCCCGGCGGCAAGCCGTACTCTCCGACGGCGATCTCGTAGATGCGCCGCGCGACCTCGACCTTGCGCTCGACGGTCTTCGCCATTCCCTGCTCGTCGATCGTCAGCGCCACGACTGCCGCCCCGTGCTCGATAGCGAGCGGCAGCACCCGATCGATCTTCGCGCGGCCCGCCTCCACGTTCACCGAGTTGAGGATCGCGCGCCCCGGATAGTTCTTCAACGCCACGTCGAGCACGAGCGGCTCGGTGGAGTCGATCATGAGCGGCGCCTCCACCGACTGCGCGAGGCGCCTGACGATCTCGCGCATCTGCAGCTCTTCGTCGCAGATCGCGCGAATATCCGTTCCGAGCAACATGCGCCCTTCGGTGATGAGCGTAGGCTGCGCTTGAATGGGAACGCGCCGCATGCCCCGCCCGAACTCGCGTACGATTCCCGCGATCGCGGCCTTCAACTCGAGCAGGTCTTGCATCGTCTCCAGCAAGAGCAGATCGGCGCCCCCCTCGACGAGCGCGCGCGCCTGTTCGGCGTAGATCTCGGCGAGCTCGTCGTACGTGATCTTCGAAAGCGTCGGATCCGACGAAGAGACGAGCATGCCCGTCGGACCCATCGAGCCGGCGACGAAGCGAGGCCACTGCGCGCTCTCAACCGCGTCGCACGCCTCGCGCGCGATGCGCGCGGCGTCGCGGTTGATCTCGCCGGTCTTCTCGCCCAGAGCGTACTCGTCGAGCTTGAGCCGCGATGCGGTGAACGAATCGGTCTCGACGACGTCGGCGCCCGCTTCGAGATACGCGTCGTGCACGCGGCGCACGAGCTCGGGCCGCGAGAGCACGAGCGCCTCGTTGCATCCGGCGTAGCGCTCGCCTCCGAAGTCGGCCGGCGTGAGGCCGAGCTCCATCAACTCCGTGCCCATGGCGCCGTCGAAGAGCAGAACCTTCTTTTCGAGCTCGGCGAGGAAATTAGACGACATTGATGGCACCGACCGCACGTCCCGCCCGATTGTACACGATGGGACGCGAGAACCGCTCGAGGCATTGCATCTGCGTTTCGTCGAGCGCGCCAAGGCGATTGAGGATGGCGAGACTCGATGGTGCCCGCGCGCGTCCCGTGCCGTCGCTCACCTTCGACACGAGGCCGATTCCCAGCGCGAGCGCCGCGACGCCGTGCACGCCCTCCGCGCCGCCTTTCGACACGATCGTGCCGCCGCTCGCCCGCATCAGCTCGCTGTCGAACTCGCCGGTACCGGCGACGTATTCCGGCCGTGCGAGCATCGCGGCTCGCACGATCGCGAGCGCCGCCGCGTCGTTCTCCTCGACGCCCTCGAGCGACGCGAGACGCGCAAACGAGCGCGCGGCCTTCCGCAGTGGCGTCGCGTACACCGGAATGCCGCAGCCGTCCACGGCAATCGGCCAGAGGTCCGCATCGTCGTCGGATAACCGCGCGCACAACGCGAGGATCGCGCGCTGTGCGGGATGACGCGGGTCGAGGTAGGTCGACGCGTCTGCTCCAAGCATGCGGGAGAGCGCCAAGATTCCCGCGTGCTTTCCCGAACAGTTGTTGTGTATCGCCGTCGGCTCCTCGCCCCTGCGCAACATCGCGTTCGCCGCCTGCTCGTTGTACGGCAGATGCGCTCCGCAGAAGAGCGCGGACTCCGGTAGCTCGATCTTCTGCAGGATGGAGCGCACGGCGTTGAGGTGGAAGAGCTGTCCCGCGTGCGAGGCTGCCATGACGGCGATCTCTCGCTCGTCCAAACCGAATCGCTCGCGCGCGCCTGCGGCGATCGCCGCTGCTGCGATAAACGGCTTTGATGCGGAACGAAGGTACACCAGCGCGTCGATGTCGCCGGATGCAAAAACGACATTTCCGCGTGCGTCGCACGCGCACGCTCGCACGTCGTGCACCGATTCGACGAGCGATCCCCGCGTTACCTGAACGATCACGAGTGAGCCGGTTCGACGGTCACCCGCGACTTCTTACACGAGAGCCGGCTCCACGACGACCGCCTCTTGCTCGGAAAAGACGGGATTGCTCAAATACCGCTCCCCGGTGTCGCAGGCGAAGGTGACGATGGTCTTGCCGCGCATCGCGGGACGCTGCGCGACGTGGAGCGCCGCCCAGAGGTTGGCGCCGGACGAGATTCCGACGAGCATGCCCTCCTCGCGCGACGCGCGACGCGCCTTCTCGACGGCGTCGGCATCGCTGACGCGAATCACCTCTTCGTAGACCGTCGTGTCGAGGACGCTGGGCACGAATCCGGCGCCGGTACCTTGGATCTTGTGCGGCCCCGGAGCGCCGCCGGAGAGCACCGGCGATGCGTCGGGTTCGACCGCGATCACGAGGATCGCGCCCTTGCGCGATTTCAACACCTGCCCGACGCCGGTGATCGTACCGCCGGTTCCTACCGCGCAGACCACGGCGTCGACGGCACCGTCGGTGTCGCGCCAGATCTCCTCGGCCGTCGTCTGCCGGTGAATCTCCGGGTTCGCGGGATTGTCGAACTGTTGCGGCGTGAAGTAGCGCTGCGGGTTGCGCGCGCAGATTGCTTGCGCTCGCGCGATGGCACCCTTCATGCCCTCGCCGCCCGGCGTGAGCACGACCTGCGCTCCGTACGCTTTCAAAAGATTGCGCCGTTCGATCGTCATCGTCTCGGGCATCACGAGAATGCACGGATAGCCTTTCGCCGCAGCGACGAAGGCGAGCGCGATGCCGGTGTTACCGCTCGTCGGCTCCAAGATCGTCATGCCGGGAACCAAGCGTCCGTCACGTTCGGCCGTCTCGATCATCGCCACGCCGATGCGATCTTTGACCGAGCCGGCGGGATTGAAGGACTCCATCTTCACGAGAACGGTCGCGCCGAGGCCCTTCGTCAGACGCGGGATCCGCACGAGCGGCGTGTTGCCGAACGTATCCGCAAGGTTGTCATAGATTCGTGCCATGCCAGAGCGTGTAACCACGCAAGGCGAGAGAGTGTTGCAAGCCGAACGTTCGTTCGCAATGCGTACCATTCTGGCTTCACTGCTTATCGTTGCGCTCGCCGCCGCGGCTCCGACGGCCCCGAGTGCGCCGACCCTGGACGACGCGATCGCCGCCATTCGCGCCTACGCGCCCGAAGCGATGGCCGAGCAAGGAACGCCCGGGCTCTCGGTTGCGATCACCGACCGGACGCACACGCTCGCGATCATCACGCTCGGATATGCGAATCTCGAAGCCAGGACGCCGGTGACGCCGGCGACGCGTTTCGCGATCGGCTCGATCACGAAGTCGATGACGACGCTCGCGCTGCTGCAACTGCACGACGCGCATCGCGTCGATCTGAACGCGAGCGTGACGCGCTATCTTCCCTGGTTCTCGATCGATTCCGCAGGCAAGCCGATCCTCGTGCACGAGCTGCTTTCGCACACGGCGGGGCTTCCCGACGATTACTCGGTAGCGCCGGGGTATCTGTACGACGTGGAGGTGCTGCGCGAGGGGCACACGCTCTTTACGCCCGGAACGGCGTGGTCGTACTCGAACGACGGGTACGCGACGGTGGGCGCCGTTATCGCCGCGCTCGATCGCCGCCCGTGGGCCGATTCGCTGCAAGCGCGCGTGCTCGACCCTATCGGCATGAACGACACGGCGCCCGTCTTCACGCCCGACACGCTCGAGAGCGCTGCGACCGGCTACGAGTTCCGCGACGCCGACCGTCCAGCGCCGCTCCATCCGGCGCTCGTTCCATCGCGCGTGCTGGATTTCGTCGATCCCGCCGGCTCCGTGCTCTCGACACCTGGGGATATGGCGCGGTATCTGCGCGTTTACTTGAACGGCGGCGTCACAGCCTCGGGGCGGCGCCTCGTCTCACGCGCGAGCTTCGACGCGATGACGCGCCCGGACACCTACCGCAACGGCCGCCCGGCGGGCTCGCCGGTGCCGATGCTCGCGGAGGCGCCACAGTTCTACCGCCAGTACGGCTACGGCCTCGCCGTTTTCGGTAACGACGCAAGCTTGGGCGGGGACCACGTCGTCGGGCACACGGGCGGCATCTCCGGATACACGGCGTGCATGCAGGCAAACCTCACGCGCGGCTTCGGTGCGATTGCAATGGCCAACCTCGTGGAGGAACCGCTGCACCCCTGCGCCATCGTGCTCTACGCTATGCGCGTCCTGCGCGCGCAGAGTTTGGGCCAGCCGCTTCCCGCGCCGCCGCCTGCGCCGGATCCCGCGCTTGTTCCCAACGGCGCCGATTACAGCGGCAGGTACACGGCGACCGACGGAACGGCGTTCACGATTGCCGGCGTTCCCGGACGCGTCGTCATGATCGACCGCGGCCAATCGTACGTGTGCTATCCGCGCGCCACCGATCTCTTCTGGAGCTCGGATCCGCACTTCGCGCTCTTTCTCCTACGGTTCGGACGCAATGCGAGCAAACACGTCGTCGAGGCGACGTACGGTTCGCAGTGGTTTGGAAACCAGCAGTACTTCGGGCCGAGACGCTGGAGCTATCCGCGCCGATGGGACGCGTACGTCGGCCGATACGAAAACGTATTTTGGGGATCGCCTGACGTCGTGCGCGTGCTCGTCGTCAAGGGCGCGCTCACGCTCGATGGCGTGCAGCCGCTGTCGCCACTGAACGGCGACGCGTTTGCCGTTGGTCCGGACGTCGTTCGCTTCGATGCCATTGCCGGGGGGAAGGCGCAGCGGATGCGCGTCGACGCGATCGATCTCTATCGGGTCGAGCTCCCATAGCGACGGGCGAGACTGCGCGGAGGCGGGGCACGCTCGTCCTCAGGGTCGAGTAAGCGCTCCCGGCGAAGCGGAGCGCGGTGGGGCAACGACGAACCGACGCCCTCATGCCCAAACGGTTGCTCATCGCTCTGGGGATCCTTGCGTTGGCCCTCGTGGCCTGCAAGTCCGCCGCAACGACCACGCCGTCACCGACGGCGAGCCCTACTCCCACGGCGAATCCGACCGCGATTACCGCAACGGTCAATGCCCAGTACAACGGAAGCGCGTATCTCGGAACGATCTACGCGAACGCCGCGGCATCGGGATGCCCGGGTTCGACGATCGTCAGCGGCTCGACGGTATCGGCAACGCCGGTGCTCGCGACCGTCAACGGTCAATCGGTAGGGCAGGCGACACTCACGCCGCTCACGCCGAATATCGATTACACGTTCTTCTACGTCGTCGCCGGCGGACCGACGGTCTCGTCGTGCACGCTGAACTGGACGTACGGCCCCGTCACGCTCAAGTACCCGTAGATCGCAGCTCGGCAGATCACCGTTCGGCATTCGGAAGCCACGACGATTCGTTCGCGGGCATCGTAGGAGCGCTCTCCTCGTCGACGTCGAGCACCCAGAGCGCGCGGTGCGGAAGAAACGCTTCGCCGTCGCGCTCGGCGACGCGCCGGAGAATGCGTGAGATGCGGTGGCCGCCGATCTCGCGCCCCCACGCAATCGGTCCGCGCGGGTAGTTCGTTCCCAAACGCATCGCTGCGTCGACGTCGTCGGCGGTAGCGACGCCCTCCTCTACCGCAATCACCGCTTCGTTGACGATCGCACCGATGGTGCGCCCGAGAAAGAGTCCGGGAACGTTCCCGACGAGAACGACGCCGTGACCGATCGCTTCGAACGTCTCCTGCGCGAGTTCGAGCATCTCGTCCGAGGTCGCGTCCGCGTCGACGATCTCGACTCCGTCTTGTTCTACGAGCGAGCCGAGCACGCCGTACCCGACGAGACGATCCGGATGCTGCATCCTTTTTTCGCATTGGTCGAGATCGGTTGCGTACGCGTCGACGAAGATCGCGCACGCGGGTTCGAGCAGCGCGTCGAGGCGCGCGACGGCGGCGCTGCGATCGCTCTCCCCGTCCACGCCGTCGAACACGAGCGTCGGCTGCCGCTCGAGATGCTCGACCTCGTCGTCGTACTCGAGGCGCGTTACGGGCGCGAAATGCGCGTCGAGCGCCACGGCGAGCTCGTCGGCGAGGCCGCCTGCGCCCAGCACCGCAACGCGCTCGTCGTCGCCGCGCCGGATCTGCGGCTTCGTGCGAAGGTCGATGCGCGGTGGCGTCCCCGCATACGAGTAAAAGCCCGTTCCCGATTTGCGGCCGAGACGACCCTCTGCGACGAGCGCGCGCTGCAGCGCTGGCGGCGCGAGCCGCTCGGCGTTCAAACGCGCGTAGAGCGATTCGCTCGTCGCAAGGTTGACGTCGAGACCGATGAAGTCCATGAGCTCGAATGGGCCCATGGCAAAGCCGGCACCACGCGCGAGCGCGTCGAGCTCCTCGATGCGCGCGACGCCGGCGCCGAGCGCGTGCATCGCCTGCAAATAGAATGGGCGCGCCACGCGGTTCACGACGAATCCCGGCGTGTCCGCCGCGAGCACGCCCGTCTTGCCGATGCGCTCGACGAACGCGGCTCCGCGCTCGAGAGCGTACTCTGCGCTCTGCGGCGCGCGTACGATCTCGACGAGCCGCATCTTCTCCGGCGGATTGAAGAAATGCAGGCCGATCGCGCGCTCGGGCGCCGGCGTCGCGCGCGCGATCTCCGCCACCGAGAGCGAGGACGTGTTCGTGGCGAGCACGGCGTTGCGCAAGCAGCGCGCCATCTCGGCGAAGACGCGCTCTTTGAGATCGAGTCGCTCCGGCACGGCCTCGATTGCGAGCACTACGGCGTCGTCGCTGCGAATCTCGGCGACGATCTGCGCGCCCCCGGCGCGTGCGGCGGCACGCTCGCGAGCCTTCGCGTCGGGCTCGACGAGAGAGACCTCGTAGCCGCCTGCGGCCGCAACGGCCGCTATGCCGGCACCCATGCTGCCGCCGCCGACGACGACGATACGATCCGCCACGAGGCCGCCTTCGCGAGAGGGGCCGCCGATGCTTCGCCGGTATGGCAGCGATGATGCAAAAGCCGCGCTGGCGCAGAGTCGCGACGCGCTACGTCATCGACTCGCCGTTCCTTCGCATTCGGCAAGACACGATCGAGCTGCCGGACGGCACGGTCGTGCCGGAGTACTACGTGCGCGAATCCGCTGGATTTGTGATGGTCTTCGCGCTCACGACCGACGAGCGCGTCGTTCTCGTGCGCCAGTACCGCTACGCCACCGACAGCCTGGGGCTCGAGCTCCCGGCCGGCATGCTCGAGCCCGGGGAAGACCCCGAAACGTGCGCGCGGCGGGAGCTGCTCGAGGAGACGGGCTACTCCGCAGCGTCGATTGCGTTGCTCGCCGAGTGCGCGGTAGAAGCCGTCCGCTCGGACGCGAAGGCCTTCATCTTTACAGCCACCGGCGCACGCCGTACGAGCGAGCCCCGGCTCGACGCAACCGAGCACATCGAAGTCGAACTCGCCTCCCTCGCCGAGTTTGCCGCCATGCTCGAAGACGGCCGGATCGACAATCTCGCCTCGATCGCCGCCGGGTATCGGGTGCTGGCTACGCGAACGCCTGTTCGATGCCGCAAGCCCTGATCCCCGAGCTCCATCCTCTCGTCGCGGAATGGTTCTCGCAGCGCTATGGCGCTCCAACCGATCCGCAGCGCCTCGGATGGCCGCTCGTGCGCGCCGGTGAGGACGTCCTCCTCTGCGCTCCAACCGGCTCTGGAAAGACGTTGGCCGCGTTCACCGTCTGTCTCGACGATCTGGTGCGGCGAGCCGAGCGCGGCGATCTGCCCGACGCGACGCTCGCGGTCTACGTCTCGCCGCTCAAAGCGCTGAGCAACGACGTTCGCAAGAACCTCGAGCTGCCGTTGCGGGAGCTGACGCTGCGCGCGCTCGAACGTCGCATCGGCCTCGAAACGATTCGCACGGCGGTACGCACGGGCGACACGACGCAGAACGAGCGCGCGCGGATGCTGCGCACGCCGCCGCACGTGCTCGTCACGACGCCGGAATCGCTCTACATTCTCTTGACCGCGGAGAAATCGCGGCGTCTCTTCGGCGGCGTCACCACCGTCATCGTCGACGAAATCCATGCGATGGCGGGCGATAAGCGCGGCGCGCATCTCGCGCTCACGCTCGCGCGCCTCGACGCGCTCGTCGAGCGTGAGAGCGGGAAGAAGCCGCAGCGCATCGGCCTCTCGGCAACGGTTCGGCCGATCGAGGCGGTAGCGCGCTTCTTGAGCCCCGCAACGCGCATCGTGGACGTCGGCGCGCGGCGGGAGATGGACGTCCGCGTCGAGGTGCCGCGCGACGAGCTCGGGGCCGTGGCGAGCACGGCGATGTGGGACGAGATCTACGACCGCGTCGCGGAGCAGATTCGCGCGCACCGCACGACGCTCGTCTTCGTCGGGACGCGGCGCATGAGCGAGCGCGTCGCGTTCGCTCTCACCGAGCGCCTGGGCGAAGGCGTGCTGCTTCCGCACCACGGCAGCCTCTCGCGTGAAGCGCGCTTCGAAGCGGAGCGGCGATTGAAGGGCGGCGAGCTGCGCGCGGTCGTCGCGACGGCGTCGCTCGAGCTCGGTATCGACATCGGCACGATCGATCTCGTCGTCCAGCTCGGAACCCCGCGCGCCGTCGCCGTCGCTATGCAGCGCATCGGGCGCTCCGGGCATTGGGTCGGCGCGAAGCCCAAAGGAATCGTCTACGCGACGACGCGCGACGAGCTCGTGGAGTGCGCGGCCCTCGTACGCGCGCTGCGCGCCGGAGCGATCGACGCGCTGACGATCCCGCCATCGCCGCTCGATATCCTCGCACAGCAGCTCGTCGCTGCGTGTTCCGAAGGCGAATGGGGAGCCGACGCGTTGTACGCGCTCGCACGCAGCTGCTATTCCTATCGCGATCTCTCGCGCGCCGATTTCGAAGCCGTGCTCGCGATGCTCGCCGACGGCGTCGCAACCTCACGCGGGCGCAGCGGCGCGTTTCTGCACTACGATCGCATCAACGGCCGGCTGCGCGCGAGACGCGGCGCTCGCCTTGCGGCGATCACGTGCGGCGGCGCGATTCCCGACAACGCGAACTACAATGTGGTCGTCGAGCCGGAAGGGCAGATCGTCGGTACCCTCGACGAGGATTTCGCCACCGAATCCATGGCCGGCGACATCTTTCTCCTCGGCACGAACTCGTGGCGCATACGCAAGATCGAGGCCGGCGCCGTGCGCGTCGAGGACGCG
>DAHXOK010000051.1:0-3600 GCA_027364935.1 Vulcanimicrobiota bacterium
AGCGCGCCAACTCGACCGCCCGGCGCTCCGCCTCTCGCCGTTGCTCGAGCGGAATGGCGTTCAGGAAGCGCGACTGCGCGAGCCAATTGGCGGCGAGCGTCAGCCTGCCCGTCGGAACTGCGTGCTCGTCGCGCTCGATGCCCTCGGTCTGCGACGGCAGCGCGAGCCACTCCAACGTCGCCCGGTTGACCAAACACGAGTGTCCGTCGATGCGCACGAGCATCGCGCGCGCGTCCGCGTGCAGCCGCTCGAGCGGGCGAGCGTCGGCCGATGCGCCGTCGCGCCAGCGCGATTCGTCGTACTGGCCCGCGTACACGATGCCGCCCTCGCGCGGGATCTTCGCGACCGCGCGCTCGAACGACGCGTAATCCGGCGTCGTCGCGAGATCGCGCGGGCCGAGGAAGTATCCGACGTCGGTCAGATGCACGTGACAATCGGCAAATGCCGGCAGCACGGTCGCGCCCCGAAGATCGACGCGTGCGACTCCGTTTCCGGCGTCGCGCGCGTCGAGCGAACGAATTCTCCCTTCGTCGACGATCGCTGCGTCGTGCCGAACGAACCGCGCCGTCCGAGCATCGAAGCGGTAAAACCGGCCGCGGTCAAGAATCTGCATGCGATGCGAGGATACCATGCGCGGCCGTGATGTTCTTCTCGGCGTAGCCGCGGGTTTCGCCACTGGATACCTCGGCGCGCGCGGGTACGAGGCATGGTGCGAGCTGCGCGCGCCGCAGACGCGTCGTCGCGACGGTGCCGCGAGCTACGGGCGAATGCGGCGCGCGCTGGAAGTCGCAGATACGCTGCAAGGCATTTGCGGGGCTCTTGCCGTGGCGTACGGTCCATTGGGGGAGGGCATCGATCGCGCGACCTTGCGCGCGCCGGCGTGGCTGCGGCCCGCGCTCTTCGTGATCCCGGTCTCCTTCTGCGGCGCCGCCGTCGAGCTTCCGGCATCGTTCGTCGCCGACCACCTCCTCGAGCGACGCTACGGGTTGACGGAACAGCAGCCCGAAGCGTGGCTAGGCGACTACGTCAAGGGCGCGGTCATCTCGACCATCATCTCGTCCGTCGGCGCGCTGCTGCTCGGCGCCGCGGTGCGGCGGTCGCCGCGATGGTGGCCGTTCTTCGCAACGCTCGGCGCCCTGCCGCTCTTCGTCATCGGAAACCTCATCGTTCCTATCTACGTGCTGCCGATGTTCAACCGCTTCGATCCGCTCGACGGACCGCTCGAGAAGCGACTGCGCGCGCTGGCGTCCCGGTACGGGGTCGGCGATGCCGAGATATTGAAAATGGACATGAGCCGCCAGACGCGCAAAGCGAACGCTTTCGTCGTCGGCGTCGCGCGGACGCATCGCATCGTTCTCGGCGACACCCTCGTCGATCGCTTCCCGGACGACGAAACGGAGTTCGTCGTCGCCCACGAGCTGGGCCACTACGTTTCGAAGGATGTCTGGCGGCTGACCGCCCTCGGCGACGCGCTCGCGGGCGCGCTCTTCTTCATTGCGAACGCCGCCAGCGGGCCGCGCAGCGGGATGCGTGACCGGCCCATCGTCCTCGCGCGTCTGTACGCCGCCATGCTCGTCGCAACGCAAGCCCTGCGCCCGTTGCTCTTCGCCTTTACCCGCGCTCGTGAAGCCGCCGCCGACCGGTTCGCCGTCGAAGCGACGCACAACCCGCGCGCCGGCGCCGCAGCTTTTTGCCGCCTACGCGATCAAAATCTCGCCGAGGACGAAGTTCCGCGATGGTACGAGCTCTTCTTTAGCTCGCACCCGTCGCTCAAGTCGCGCATCGGCGCCCTCGAAGCCATGTCGCAAGATCCGTCTTCGGAATAACCGCCGCCGCGTCTTGTAGCTCGCGCCGAAACTCTCCGAAGCATCCGAATGCGTCTGCAAATGCGTCGTGTTTGTGGATCGACTCCTCGTTGCGTTGGCTCGCAAAGACGAACGTATCGTCGTCGAAGCGCTCGTACGTTTCCAGCGCGCGCGCAACGATGCCCCGAACGACGTCTTCGACGAACTTTGGATTTTGGTGGGCCTTGTTCACGACGAAGAACTCGTCGGGACGCTTCAACAAATCGTACGTCTCGCTCGACATCGAGCTCTCCACGATCTCCACGAGGTCGACGATGTCGATGCTCGATTCCGTGCCGCCGGCAGTTCCCAAGAGCAACGAGCCACGCCCGCGCTGATTGTGCGTCGCGACCGGTAGCACGTCGAGGGCTTGCCGCGCCTGTTCGTCGCTGAATCCCGCCTCCTCGAGCTGCGCGAGCGAATGCTCGCGCATCATGCCTTGCGCGCACGGGCACGCCGTCATCCCCTCCGCCTCGACGCCGACGACGCGCCGCACGCCGTCGCCGCTTGCGTGCGCGATCCCGACGAGCGCGTACGTCTCCTCGCCGCGCTTTGCGCTCACCGGCGTCCAGCGCTCTAACGCGAAATCCGCGCGTAGCCGCACGTCGGCTTCCCTCGCCTGCTGCGTCGCGACGATCTCGCGGGCGATTGCCTCCGCAAGCAGCTCGACGCGCATCGGCGTCGTTTCGCGCGAGAGCACCTCGAGCGTCGTCTCTTCCAGGTTCTCGACAAAACGCGACATGTGCGCGCCCGCGCGGTGCGCGCCGAGATCCGCCACCATCGTGAACTCGCCGTTGAAGACGCCCGGGTGCCCGTCGATCTCCAGGTGCACGATACGACGAACGCGCGTCACCCCGGCGCGGTTCAGCGCGATGCGTATCTCGGGAACCTCTTCTTGCCGATCGGTGCGGAAACGAAGGCCGCTCTCCAGACGGCGAACGCTGCCATTTGCGCCGCGAGCGCGCGCGGCGTACGCCGGAGCGATCTCTGCCAGCGGTACGAGATCGTACCACCGCGCGTCGAGCTGCGGACGCTCCCACGAATCGAAGACGAGGAGGTCGACGTCGATCGGCCGCGCCGCGAGGCGACGCATAGCGACGCGCCCAACCGAGCGCTGCACGCCTTCCAAACGCCGCGAGAAGGCCTCGCGGTCCTCGTCGCCGTCGAGCTGCGCGGCAACGTTGAGAAACGCCGGCCCCTCGGCTCCATCCGCCGGCGCGGTTTCGTAGAACGCGGAGACCGCGACGACGCGCGCCTGCGCGCGCAAGCGCTGCAGCGCCGCAAGAATGTTTGCACGCAGGTCCCCGAGATTCGAACCGAGACCGACGTAGGCCAGATGCATAGCGAGAACTGAGGATTCCCAGAACCTTTGGGCGTACCTCCAGCAGGCATCATGGCTAGCGAACCGCTCTACCCGTACGTTCTCGAACCGAAGGCGGCGCCCGCGATCTGGGGCGGCGAGTCCTGGAAGTGCTGGGACGAGAACCGCGTCCGCAACGGCACTCTCGCCGGCATGCGCGTCGCGCAGCTACGCGAAACGCTCGGGAGCCGGCTCCTCGGCACGATCGATTCCGAACGCATCTTTCCGATCCTCACCAAGATCATCACGGCACGCGATTGGCTCTCGGTCCAGGTTCATCCTGACGACGCGTACGCGCAACGCGTCGAGCATCAGGCGAACGGCAAGACCGAGTGCTGGTGCATCTTCAGCGCGCAGGCGGACGCGCAGATCGTGCTGGGCTGGACGCGCGACATG
>DAHXOK010000051.1:3610-6867 GCA_027364935.1 Vulcanimicrobiota bacterium
GGTAGAATGCGTCGCCGACGGCACGCTCGGCGACGTGCTGCGGCGCGTACCGGTCAAGGCCGGCGACGCATTCTACCTGCCCGCGGGAACGCTGCACGCAATCGGCGCCGGCATCGTGCTCTTCGAAACGCAGCAGGCCAGCGATCTCACGTACCGCATCTTCGACTGGAACCGCACCGGCCTCGACGGCAAGCCGCGCCAGCTGCAGGTGCGCAAGGCCGCCGACGTCCTCGAATACCGCGCCGGGACAAGGGGAGCCCTCGAACCGATCGCGTACGCGTTCGAATCGCTGCAACGCACGATCTATATCGCGGATCCGCGCTTCCTCGTCGAGCGCGTCGTCGCGCGCGACGAGCCGTCGTCGATGGCGACGCACGACCGGCCCCTCATCGTCATGGCGCTGGAACGCGGCCTGACGCTCTCGTGCGGCGACGCCGGCGCGACGCTCGCGCCGTACGACACGGCGCTCGTACCGGCCGGCGCCGGCCGCTGCACGATCTGTGCCAGCGAGGGCGACGAGGCGCCGTTCATGTTCGTGATGCCTCCTCCCGACGCGCGATTCGTCGCGGCGCGGCTCCTCGCCGCCGGCATCGAGCAGCCGCGAATCGATCGTTTCCTGGAGCAGTTTTGAACCTCTCCGCGCTCGCCGAGCGGTACGGCACGCCGCTGGTCGCGATCGACCTCGACGCGTTCGGCACCGCAATCGAGCGCTGCAGCGCGGCTTGCGCTCCGTACGACGTCGAAGTCTCGTATGCGGGCAAAGCGCTATTGCTCGTCGAGATCGCGCGCTTTGTCGCCGAGCGCGGACTCGGGCTCGACGTCTGCTCGCTCGGCGAGCTGCTCGCGGCCGAGCGCGCCGGCTTTCCTCGCGAACGCATAACGCTGCATGGTTGCGGGAAGAGCGATGAGGAACTGCGCGCCGCCGCCGATGGACGCGTCGGTCGCGTCGTGGTCGACGGGATCGAGGAGCTCGAGCGTCTGGGGCGGATCGCATCCGGCGGGGCGCCCGTCAACGTGCTCCTGCGGTTGAACCCGGGGATCGAAGCGCACACGCACGCGTTCGTACGCACCGGCGGCGAGGATACGAAGTTCGGGATTTCGCCCAAGGACGAAAGCACGGCGCGAGCGATGCTGCGCGATGCAAAGGCGTTGCGCTTTCGCGGACTGCACGCGCACGTGGGCTCGCAGATCTACGAGCCGGGCGCGTACGTCGCCGTCGCGGAAGCGCTGATCCAAGCCTCCGCGCGCTTTGCACGCGACGGCTTGGGCGTCGACGAAGTCGTCGTGGGTGGCGGCTTCGGCGTGACGACGCATCCCGATCGTCCGAACGAGCGCATCGACTTCCCGGCAACGATCGAATCCCTCGCTCGCGCCGCGCGCGCGGCAGCGGCGCGAGTGCGCCTCCCGGTGCCGAAGATCGGCATCGAGCCAGGACGCATGCTGATCGGTGCGGCCGGCACGACGATCTATCGCGTCTGTGCGGTCAAACGCCAGGCTCGCCGAACCTTCGTCGTCGTCGACGGAGGCCTCTACGAGAATCCGCGACCCGCGCTCTACGGAGCCTACCACCATGCGATCGCGGTTTCGCGCCCGAATCTCGATCTGCAGGAGGTCACGCTCTGCGGCCGTTCTTGCGAGAACGACGAGCTCGGGCGCGCCATGCTTCCACGCGCGCTGGGTGACGGCGATCTCGTCGCCATGACGGTCACCGGCGCGTACACCTACAGCATGGCGGGCAACTACAACCGTTTTGCGCGTCCCGCGGTTGTAGGAGTCGAACGAGGCGAGGAGCGCCTCCTCGCGCGGCGCGAATCGCTGGAGGACGTGTTGAGAAACGACGTAACGCAGAGCGCAGGAACGTGACGGAAAAGGCAACGTTCGCGGCGGGATGCTTCTGGGGCACGGAAGCGGCCTTCCGCCCAGTGCAGGGCGTCATCGACGTCGTCGTCGGCTACACGGGCGGCCATACCGAGCGACCGACGTACGAAGACGTCTGCGGGCATCGCACCGGTCACGCCGAGGCGGCGGAGATCACCTTCGACCCGGCACGTATCTCGTACGACCGGCTGCTCGAGATTTTCTGGAAGATCCACGACCCGACGCAAATCGACCGCCAAGGCCCCGACGTCGGCGCGCAGTACCGCTCGGCGATCTTCGTCCACTCCCCGGAACAGGAAGCTGCAGCACGCGCCTCGTTAGCGCGCGAGCAGCCACGGCACGACGAGCCGATCGCTACCCAAATCGTAACGGCCCCGACGTTCTGGCCCGCCGAAGCGTACCACCAACGGTACTTCGAGCGGCACAACGTCGCCTGTCACGTCCCGAACGTCTAGCGGCGGTAGACAAACCTTCCGACGAACGATCCGCGTGGATTCGACCACACGGCGAAGATCGTTCCGGTCGCCGGATCGATCGCGCACGTGTGCACGCCCTGGACGACGCCGGTCTGCGCGAGGACGTGCGGCGGACCGTGCCCATCGAACGCGATGAGCGTAATGACGTCACCCGCGCACGCCAGCCAGCCTCGCGATGCGTCGTAACTGCACTGATCGACGCGATGAGGATACGCCACGTGGTAGAGCCGCTTGCCCGCGACGCTGTAGACGTCGAGCCAGTTGTTCTCTCCGGCGACGAGCAAGACGCGGTGCACGGGATCGAATTGGAGCGGATGGTTCATCAGGAGATCCGGCGTGGGAATGCTCCGTACGACGGTGAGCCGATGCGGGTCGATGACCGCGATCGCGCTGACGCGCGGATTCGCATCGGAGATATTCTGATAGACCGCGTGCGTGACCGGATCGACCGCGAGGTACTCGGGCTTGTGACCCGGGAGCGCAATGACGGCGATCTCTTTGAACGTTCGCGAATCCACGACGAACATGCGCGTTCCGTCGTCTTCACCGGCATAGATGCGATGGAGCGCCGGGTCGTAGGCGATCGCGTCGACGTGTCCCTGCACCTTGACGGTGCGCAGCACGCGACCGGCAACGGGGTCCACTTCGGAGAGCGAATCGTCGTCGCCGTTGCCGGTGTAGACGTGCCCGTTCGTCGGGTCGATCGCGGAACCGGCCATATGCCCGACCGTCACCTGCCTGAGCACCGCGCCCGTATCGGCGTCGACGATGAGAAGTTTTTGCGCGTGACCGTGCGCGGCATAAACGCGGTGGCGAACCGCGTCGACGGTGACGTAATCGAATCCGGCGGGCGGCCCGACGTGCTGCGGAGGAAGTGCAATGAGCGGCATGGGACCTCTCTTC
>DAHXOK010000051.1:6979-14075 GCA_027364935.1 Vulcanimicrobiota bacterium
GGCGGCGGACCCGGCTGCTGCGTTCCGGCAGCGTGCGACGTGAAGTCGGCGTACAACGCCGGAGCCGCGAAACCGAGGTTGCGATGCAGGTACAGCATGTGCGCCCAAACGCCCGCGGCAAGCGGCGACGCTAGGCTCGTCCCGCCAACGATCGTCCAACCGCCGTAGTCCTGCGAATACAGGATCGCGCCGGTCTGCAAGTCGCCGTCCATGGCGACATCCGGCACGCCGCGGAAGCTTCCGCCGAGCGGCTGCGTCGTCTGCCAATACGGCGAGTACTCGAACTGGCTGACGCCGCCACCTCCCGAGTACCACGCCGCTTCACCCTGGTAGTTTCCGGCGTTGTCCGTCAGAAGCGTCGTGCCCCCAACCGCTACCACGTACGGCGACGCAGCCGGCCAGTTGACGAACGGCACGCCGGCAGGAACGCCGTTCGCTCCGGCCGCGACCGGGCAGAACGACCCGGTATCGCCGGTCGAAGCGAACATCGTTTGCCCTTGCGACGCGCCTTCGAGAAGGATCTCGTCGGCCAAGACCATCGCTCCGTCGAGATACGGAAACGCTTCGCATTCTCCGAACGAGGAGTTCGCAACCCTGGCCAGATCGTCCGTGACCCAGCGATTGTACATCAGGACGACGTCCGAGTCGGATCCCGAGGTCGTGTTATAGAGGTAGAGCTGTTGCATGTGCACGGCCATGCCGCTTGATTCCGTCATGTCGAGCGTCCATTCGCCGGGCCCGTCGGTAACGGGGGGTGCCCCGGCAAGTCCAACGTGCTCGATCGTCACCGGTACTTGCGGCACGTTATCGGCCTGTTCGTTGACGTGAAGATCGCTGACCGCGGTCCCAACGCCGCCGAAGCTCATGATGGCAACGTCCGTGCCGGCCGCTTGCAGCCGCGATACCGCCTCGTCGTACGCATGCCAGAAGTCCGCCGGCCGGTAGTTTCGCAGGCAGCCCGCCGTCGACGAACCCGGCTCCGGCAACGGCGTTGGAGCGCCGAGGATTTCGAGGCCGTAGAGCGTGCACGGCGACTCCGGCGTGCCCGGCGGCGTCGGCGTCGGTCGCGGATTTCCTTGACCGTCGCATTGGTCGCAGTGTTCGTAGTGTTTCCCCTCATCCTGTTTTTCCGCCAGGTCGAGATTGTTGAGACCAAGGATCGCTACGACAACGCCGGCCATCGCCTGCGGAACGTACGCCGCGGTCTGATTGGCGTAGAACGTGGTGCCGTTGAGCGAATAGCTCTCGAGTTTGGTATCGAAGGCTTTTTCGACTTGCGCCGGCGTACCGGTCGCGCTGACGATGAGGTTGTTCGGCTCGACCTTAACGCTCGTAAAGCCCTGACTTTGCAGGTATGACTGTACCTGCGAGACCTGCGCCGCGGTCGGCGCATACGACGCCATGAACGTTGCGTGCGAAACCGTCTGTCCCGACGCCACGGCGGCTTTCAGAGCCGCGATATTGTTGAGCTGGAGCCCGACGCGAACCGCGATCGACTGTGAGGGCGAGAGCGCGCCGAGATCGCTCGCGCCCGAGAGCGCGAGCGGCAGCGTGGAGGTCGCGACCCAGCCCGCGGGCGCGGCGATGGCGATCGCGGCGGTCCGCAGAGCGCCGGCGCCGGCTCCTCTTGCCTGTGACGCGGTCATCGGGGGAACCATCGAGCCTGCGCCGTGTCCGGCGCAGGCAGTGAGGATGGCGACGACGGCAATAACGAGATAAACGTTCCGCATGGCGTCAGATCGCCGCGGCAGTCTTCGAAACGTCGAAGCTGCCGAGACCCGTCGTCATGTCGTACCGGGGAAGCGCCGTGTAGAGACCGTTCGTTCCCGTGAGGATGTCGTGGAATCCGCCGACGAGCTCCCACGCGCCCAGGCCAGTGCTGTTCTCACTCGCGTTGGGATTGTTCTGGTAGATGGTGTAGAACCGGATCGGCCCGAAACCGAGCGCGTTGTTCTTGGCACTCTGAAGGCGTGCGTACGATCCGGCCGCGAGTGGCGATGCGAGGCTCGTGCCGCCCGTGATGCAAGGCGTGCACGATCCATTCACCGCCGAACCGGACGAGTACAGCTCGGCGCCGGTTTCGATGGCGGCGTCCATTGCCACGTCGGGTAGACCGCGGAACGATTCACCTTGCGCGGCGACCGGCTGCGCTTGCGCCTCCCAGTACGGCGCGTACTCGAACTGGCTCAAACCGCCGCCGCCCGCTTCCCACGCGACTTCGCCTTGATAGCTCCCGTCGGCGTTGGTGAGGAGATCGGTTCCGCCGACGGACGTCACGTACGGCGATGCCGAGGGATACGCAACCATGGGAACGCCGCCCGGAACGCCGTTCGTGTCGCCTTCGACGTTGCAGTATCCGCCCCAGTCGCCGGAGGAGGCGAAGAGGGTCTGGCCCTGCGCTGCAGCCTGCACGAGGATCTCGTCGTCGAGCAGCATGGCGCCGTCGACGTACGGGAAGACCTCGCACTCGCCGAACGACGCGTTGCCCACCTGCGCGAGATCGTCGGTCATCCACTTGTCGAACTCGAGCGCGATATCCGAATCGGTGAGCGAGGTCGTGTCGTAGACGTAGAGCATCTTGACGTTGCCCGCCATTGCGGTCGAATAGGTCATGTCGAGCGTCCACTCATCGTTCCCGGTAGTGTCGGGACTCGCCAAGCCGACCTGCCGTACCGTCAATGGTACCTGCGGCTGATGGAACTGCGTCTCGTTGGTGCGAAAATCGGCGACTGCCTGCGACACGTTCCCTTCCGCCATGATGGCGAGCGACGTGTTCGTCGCCGGCGGCAGAGAACCGACGTCGTAGGCGCTCTGGAAGGTCGCCGGATCGTAGAAGCGCACGCAGGGCACCGTGACGCCCTGCTCGCAGGCCGTGGCCTGCGTCGCCATCTTCGGCTTGTCGCTGAAGGCACTGACGTCGTTGAGACCGAGCACTGCAACGACGATGCCGCCGAGCGACGTGGGCACGTAGGCGGGAGAGACGTTGCCGTAGACCGTCGCGCCGTTCCACGAAAACGAGTGCAGCGTCGTGTTGAAAGCCTTTTGCATCTGCGCCGCCGTGCCGCTCGCGCTGACGAGCAAACTGTCCGGCGTGACGCTCACGTTCGTGAGGCCGGCGCTCTGCAGATAGGATTCCACCTGCTGCACCTGTTGGGGCGACGGATCGGACATCGCCGAGATGTCGGCGCGCGATAGCGGCGTCCCCGATTTGAGCGCCGACTGCAGCTGCGATACGTTGCGCAGTTGCAGACCGACGACGACCGTGAGCTGCGTGGATGCCGAGAGCGTTCCGAGGTCCGATGCGCCCGAAAGCGAGAGCGCCTGCGTGTTGGTCGTCGACCATCCCGACGGCGCCGTCATCGCCGTCGGCGACATCCGCGTAGTTCCGATGCCGCCGCCGGACGCGCGCGCCGCCTGCGATGACAGTAAAGGCACGACGCCGGAATTGGCGCCATGGCCCGAACAAGACGCCGTCAACAATCCGACGGCGAGAATCCAGGTACTCTTCTGCATGATGTTTCTCTCTCCGATAATGGCGTAGCGTGGAAAGTTGGGCGAGAGATACCCAAACAAGCGACTGGTTTACACCTATGCGCGCACTTCTTTCCGTCGCTATGTCACGAACGAAGATTGCTCGTTTTAATAGCTGCGGGCTTAGGAATAAGAAAGTAAACGTCATGCAGGCGTCCAATACCTGGCGGTACTGCAATGCATAAAACTGCCGTACTGAGAACCGCCGTGCTCTGCTCGTTCTTGCTCGCTGCAATCGGCACACGCTCGCCGGCATCGGCCTGGGGAGCGAAAGGCCATTATCTCATCAACCGCCTTGCGGCGCAGTCGCTCCCGGCGACGATGCCGGCATTCATGCGAACGCCTTCTGCGACCGACGAGCTTACCTATCTCGGCCTCGAGCTAGACCTTCTCAAGGGTGCCGGGCCGGAATGGGACTCGGAGCTGGACCCCGGGCACTACCTGGATCTGACGGATGACGGAAAGATTGTAGGCAACCTCTCACTCGACGCGCTTCCGCCAACCCGTGAAGCGTACGACACCGCGCTACGCGCGCGCGGCACCGACCAATACAAGGCTGGATATCTCCCGTATTCCATCGTGCAGGGCTGGGAGCAGCTGCGCATGGTGTTTGCCTACTGGCGCGTTGACAGCTACGAGGCCGCGCACGCGAGCACCGCGCGTTTGCGCGCTACCGCGGCAATGCGCGAGAACGTCGACGGGCAGCTCGCTCGTCGCGACGCGGGCGTCTGGGGCCATTACGTCGCCGACGCCTCGCAGCCGCTGCACGTCACCGTGCACTTCAACGGCTGGGGCAAATACCCCAACCCACACGGATACTCGAACTCCACCCACCTGCACGATCTGTTCGAAACGCAGTTCGTCGATCGGTTCGTCCGTCGCTCCGCGGTAGCCGCGCGTATGGCGCCGCTGCATCTGCGCGCGCCCACGCAACTCATAGATCAAGGCCGCGTGATGGCAGCGGTAGTGCGGTATCTGCGAGCGTCGAACGCCACCGTGCCGCAACTCTACCGCATTGCGCAATCCGGCGGCTTCAATACGGGTACGCCGCAGGCAAAGGCCTTCGTGGAGGAGCGCCTCGCGTTCGGCGCGAGCGAGCTTCGGACGCTGATGGTCTGGGCGTGGGACGATAGCGTGAACGAAACCATCGGCGACGACGTCCCGCAACGCGTGCGCGACATCGTGAGCGGCAAAGTCCGGTACGCGGGTCTGCGCTAGGGCTCCTAGGCCTCCTAACCGCCTGTCCTGGAGCCGACGATCGGACTCGAACCGATGACCTGCGGTTTACGAAACCGCTGCTCTACCAACTGAGCTACGTCGGCGTTTGAGGCGAGGCGAGCATCCGTTCGTGCGCGACGGCGGCGTTACTTCCTGCTAAGGAGCCTAGGGTACAGCGTCGTGGAACGTGCCCCGCTCGGCGGTCGGATCGAGCTCCAGATCCTCGAGATAGTAGTAGACGATCTTGCGATCCTTGAAACCGACCTTGGCGAGCTCGCGCCCGCCGACCTCGACCACCTCGTGGATGCTCCCCTCTTGGCCCGCGTACCGGTAGTTGACGGGGGCATATCCGGGCTCGTCCGCCTTCGGGCGCGCAATGGCCTTGACGCCGCGTAGGGGGGTGCGGTGGCGATGCATGTTCTAGACTTCGGCACGGCGAACACCGATTCCATGAAGCAGGGCAGCCGGCTTCTGACCCTCGCCCTGGCGGCGGGGGCGCTCGTGTGGTGTGCCGCCGCAGCCGCCAAGGCCGACGACATCACGTTTCAAAATGCTGCCATCTCCACGATCTCGGACCCGAACGACGCGCTGCGCTTCGCGCGAGATCGCATCGTGGCGCACGACCTCCCAGGAGCCGTCCTCGCGCTCCAGCGGTATATCATCAACCATCCCGATGAGGGCGCCGTCGAAGGGTTCCTCGGCGACCTCTACGTCAGCAACGGCGACCTTCACGATGCCGAGCTGCTCTACCGGCAGATGCTGGACGAGTATCCGCTGGACCGAGACTTGCATACGCGCCTCGGGAAAGTCTATGCGATCGAGAACAATGTCGACGAAGCGATCGCGCAGCTTCAAGAGAGTCTGCCGAACGTCGAGTCGACGTACTATCTCGTCCAGCTCCATCAGCGTAAGGGCGACCTCGCGACGTTTCGCGAGCAGATGTGGCGCAACGCGCAGGAGCATCCCGGCGACGTGAACGCGCAGCTGGATGCGGCGCAGCTTTTCGGAGCGCTCTATCTTCCGCGCGATGCCGCGCTCGAGTTCCAGCGCGCGCTCGCGATCGATCCGAACTCTCTCGAAGCGCTCGACGGTCTCGGCCTCGCGCAGACCGCCGAACGCGCCAACAGCTCCGCGGAGCAGACGCTCGCGCACTGCCTCGTGCTCGATTCCTCGAACTACGGCTGCCTCGACGCGCTGGGCCTGCTCGAGATTCAAGAGCACAACTACGACCAAGCGCAGGCGGCGCTCGATCGTGCCTACCGGCTCGCGCCAGAGGAGCCGGAGGCGCTCCTGAGCATGGGCCGGCTCGACGACGCGCGCGGCGCGTGGCAAGCGGCGGTTGCCGACTACGAACGCGCGCTGTACGTCTGGCCGTACGGGGCCGATGCGTACGTCAACATCGCGTTCGACGACGAGGAGCACGGGTTGGCCGTGCAGGCGCAACAGGAAGCGCAGAAGGGCCTCTCGCTCGCTCCCGCAGATGCTCGGCTCCACTACATGCTGGGGTATCTCTACCGCAAGGAGGGCCGCCGCGACCTCGCCGTCGCGCAGTTCCTCGCAGCGGAGGAGTCGCTCGATCCGCAGATCGTGCAGTTTGCGAAGGAGAGCGTGGAGGAACTGCAGCAGCCCTAGGAATGTACTTGGAGTATCGCGGTAAGCGACCGCGCGTACATCCCTCGGCGTTCGTGGCTCCCACCGCTTCGCTGATCGGCGACGTCGAAGTCGGCGAGGAGTCGAGCATCTGGTTCGGCACGGTGCTGCGCGGGGACAACGGTCCGATACGCGTCGGAGCGCGCACGTCGATCCAGGACAACGCCGTCATCCACGTGAGCAAAGGGTGCAGCACGCTCATCGGCAACGACGTCACGGTCGGCCACGCGGCCGTGATGGAAGACTGCATCATCGAAGACCGCGCGCTTATCGGCAGCAACGCCGTCGTGCTCAACGGTGCGCGCGTCGGTTCCGGCGCGCTGATCGGTGCGGGCAGCGTCGTGGCAGCCAACGACCACATCCCCGATCGCGTCGTCGCCGCCGGAGCGCCGGCAAAAGTCAAAAAGCCTCTCGATGGCGACGCGGCGCATTGGGTCGAGCTCTCCGCAGAAGAGTACGTCGCGCTGTCGCGCTCGTATCTCGAGCACGGCCTGGGCACTCCCGAGGCACGCACCCGCGAATGACGCTCCTGCGCGAAGAACTGGCGCGCTTCATCCAAGCAGAGGGGCATCGCGTCGAGGTCGCGCTCGCCGGCGACGGCGTCGCCGAGCTGCTCTTCCGCTCGCGCGGATACGTCTTTTCCGTGGGCGTGCGCGAGGGCGAACCGCCGCATTTTCAGATCGCAACCGCATACGAG
>DAHXOK010000052.1 GCA_027364935.1 Vulcanimicrobiota bacterium
TGACGGGAACGCATTGGATCGAGGAATCTGGATACCTCGAAGAGCCGATCGTTCTGACGGATACGCTCGACGTCGGCCGCGCCGACGACGGTGTCGTGTCGTGGCAGATCGCCCGCCACCCCGAGATCGGCCGCACGGACGACGTACCCCTGCCCGTCGTCGCCGAATGCGACGATCAGCTTCTCAACGACATCGGAGCGAGAGCCGTAAGCGCGATCGACATCGAGCGCCTGCTCGATTCGGCGCGCGAAGGAGAGTTCGAGCGCGGAAGCGTCGGAGCCGGGACGGGCATGCGCGCCTTCGACTTCAAGGGCGGGATCGGCTCGGCGTCGCGCGTGCTGCCATCGGAGCTCGGCGGCTATACGGTCGGCGTGCTGGTCAACGACAACACGGGCAGCACGCGCGAGCAGCTCACGATCGTCGGCGTACCGGTCGGCGAACGTTTGATCGACGTCGACCGCACGCAGTTTCCCCATCGCACCTCCCTTCGGGGCCGCGCAGCGTCGGGTTCGATTGTCGTCGTCGTCGCAACCGACGCGCCACTGGATTCACGGCAACTCCGTGCGCTGGCGCTGCGCGCGGCGCTCGGGATGGGCCGCACCGGCTTGACATCCGACGTGGGCAGCGGCGATCTCTTCATCGCATTCTCGACCTCGCGCGTCTTCCGGCACACCGGCCACTTCATCGTTACGCCCCCGTCCGGTGCGGTGCTCCCCGGCGGCGAACGGCTGGACGCGATCTATCGCGCGACCGCCGAGGCGACGCAAGCCGCAATCTACGACGCACTCTTCGAGGCGACGACCGTCACCGGCCGTGGAGGCGTAACGGTGCATGCGCTCCCGCGCCAACGGGTACTTCGCATGCTGCGTCAAGCGGGAGCAATTCGGTGACGTAGGATCGCCGTTCAGGTGTGGATCGTTACCATCCACTGGACGCCGAAGCGATCGGTGAGCGAGCCGAATCGACCGCCCCAGAACGCGTCCCCGAGCGGAGTCTCGACCTTTCCATCCTGTGCTAAGGCATTGAAGACGCGCTCGCCTTCGATGGGGTCGCTCGTAGCCACGCAGAGCGCGATGTCATCTTCGCCGTCAGGGCCCGAGCCCGGGCGGCCGTCTGAGGCCATGAACTTCACGTCGCCGGCGACGAACGTCGCGTGCATCACGCCGTTGCGCTGCTCGGGCGGGACGTGCTGCTCCATCGGCGAGCTCGCGATGCGGCTAAGCTGGACGATGTCGCCCGTGAATACGTCCTTGTAGAAGTTCAGCGCCTCTTCACAGCGCCCGTGAAAGAAAAGGTACGGTTCGAGTTGCATGGCTTAGCCAATCCTCGGCCGGGAAAAGATTACCTGCGTTACGGCGAGCGTCGCGGTGCCGAGCAGAAAGCCGGCGATGACCTCGAGCCTCCCGTGCCAGCCGGCACGCACGAGGGCGTATCCGAGCGCCGCGAGTACGATAACCGCGGCCGGCGCGTAGCGGCGATCGGCGAAAACGAGCGCGGCTCCCATGCAGGAGGCGAACGTCTCGTGACCGCTCGGAAAATACGGGTGGGATCTCCACAGGTCGAACCACCGGTTGACGTGCGCGAGCACGAACGACGCGAGAACCGCGACAAGCGTTGCTCGAACGAGCAGAGCGACCGGCTTTCCTCGGTGCCGGCGCTCCAAGAGCACGATAACCCACAGCAGGGCCGGCAGTGCGGCGAGGCACTCGATGGTGACGGCGACGCCGAGCCTCACTGAGCGAGTTCGAGCAGAGTGGGTTCGGGATTGCGGTAGAACCGGTAGCGGTTCTTGCCCGCGACCTTGGCGTCGTAGAGGGCTTCGTCGGCGGCGAAGAACAGGGACTGCGCGTCGCGGCCGTCGTCGGGAAACATCGCAATGCCGATCGAGGCAGGCAAGCCGTGACGCCGCAAGGCGGCCAGGATGCGTTCGACGCCCTTTGCGGCGGCGAGCCGCTCGCTGTGCGTCATGACGATGACGAACTCGTCGCCGGCGTAGCGCGCGACGATGTCACCGCGCCTTGCATTGTCAAGCAGTACGTGCGAAAAGCGCTGGAGCGCGAGATCGCCGGCACTGTGCCCGCCGCTGTCGTTGATGGCCTTGAGATCGTCGATGTCGAGGATGATGAAGGCGAGCGGCATCTGGTAGCGCTCCGCCGACTTCATCTCGTGCTCGAAGAGCTGCTGCAGCGCGCGCCGATTGGCGATCCCCGTCAGTGCATCGGTCAGTGCCAGTCGCTGCGTCTCTTCGAGCAGATGGCGCGTTTCATCGTAGAGGCGAGCGTTCTCCATCGCTACGGCAGCCTGCGCGGCGAAATCGAGGAGCATGCGGATGTGGCTGTCGTCGATCTCGCCAGTCGGCAGGTCGTCGGCATAGAGCAAGCCTCGCACGACGTTGCGCGTGACGAGGGGAACGACGCAGTAGCAGCCTTGGCCGTCGGTCAGCGGTGCGCCGGGATCGGAGGGCGAGCCGGTAGAGAGAGGTATCGTTCCGGCTGCGACGTCGCGCAGCGTGGAGTCGGCCCGGTAGGCGCGCTCGTCCTCGGGACGAGAGACGTCTCCCTCCGCGTCACACTGGAGCCGGCGGAGAATCGAGCCGTCGGCGAGCACGTCGAAGAGGACGACGCGTCCGAACTTTAGCGCCGCGCGGACGCCGCGCAAGACCGTCGAGAGGATGTCGTTGATCTCGAGCGACGAGTTGATGGTGGAGAAGACTTGCTGGAGGACGAATAGCTCCTCGATCTGCCGAGCGTACTCGTCCTTCTCGGCTTCGAGCGCGGCTAGGCGCGACTTCAGCTGTGCGACCTCGTCCCGCAGGTCCGGCCCGTCGTGCGGAGCAGAAGAGGCAGGGTCCGTCATACGCCACCGAGATTGATACGTAAAGCTTGCGTCAGTTCGTTCACCTACATGTCCATTCCGAGTACTCGCTGCTCGACGGCGCGTGCCGCATCGAGCAGCTCTGCCGCCGCGTCGCCGATTTCGGCTCGCCTGCGGTCGCGCTCACCGACCACGGGGTCATGTATGGGGCGATGGAGTTCAACCATGCAGCGCGCCGAGCGAACCTTACTCCCATTATCGGCTGCGAGGCGTACATAGCGCCACGCGGCCATCTCGACCGTACGCTGCGCGACGAGGCGCACGTGACCCTGCTCGTGGCCGATCTGCAGGGGTACCGGAACCTGAGCGCCCTCGTCTCCAAGGGCTTCCTCGAGGGGTACTACTACAAGCCCCGCATCGACCTCGATCTCCTGGAGCGGCATCACGAGGGCTTGATCCTCCTCTCTGGGTGCATCTCAGGCCTCGTGGCCGCTCCGCTCCTGCGCAACGATCGGGAGGCTGCGGTTCGTAGCGCCAAGACGTACCGGGAGATCTTCGGGGAGCGCTTCTACATCGAGGTGATGCGCCACGGCATGCCCGAGCAAGACGTCGTCAACGAAGGCCTCATCGCCATCGCACGCGAGCTCGACGTGCCGCTCGTGGCCACGAACGACGCGCACTATCACGAGCGCGCGGACGCTGTCGCGCACGACGTCCTGTTGTGCATCGGTACGGGACGCACGGTCGCCGACACGAACCGGCTGCGCTTCTCGACCGACCAGTTCTACCTGAAAACGCCCGACGAGATGTACGAGGTCTGGAGCGATCTCCCCGAAGCCTGCGAAAATACCGTGCGGATCGCGAAGAGCGTGGATCTCTCGTTCCCGAAGCGCACCTTCAGCATGCCGGAGTACCCGGTACCGCCCGAGGCGGGAAACGACGATGCGTACTTGCGCCGGCTCTGCGAAACGGGACTCGTGGAGCGCTACGGCGAGGCGCGCGCCAGCGACGATGCCGCGCTGCGCGAGCGGCTGGACTACGAGCTGGGCGTCATCGCCGCGATGGGATACGCCTCCTATTTCCTCATCGTGTGGGATTTCATAAAGTTCGCACGCGACCGCGATATTCCAGTGGGGCCGGGTCGCGGATCGGCGGTCGGCTCGCTCGTCGCGTACTCGCTGCGCATCACCGATCTCGATCCGCTCGCGTTCAATCTCTTCTTCGAACGCTTCCTGAACCCAGACCGCATCTCGATGCCCGACATCGACACCGATTTCTGCGTCGAGCGGCGCGACGAAGTGATCGCGTACGTGACGGACAAATACGGCGCCGATCGCGTTGCGCAGATCGTGACGTTCGGTACGATGGCTGCGCGCGCGGCGGTCCGCGACGCCGGGCGCGTGCTCGGCGTACCGCTGCCCGACGTCGATCGGATCGCGAAGCTCATTCCGTCCGGCCCGACGGGGCTCTCCATCGAGGCGGCGATCCGTCAGATCTCGGAGTTACAATCGCTCTACGATACGAACCCGCAGCTGCGCCATCTGCTCGACACGGCGAAGACCATCGAAGGACTCGTGCGCAACGCGGGAACGCACGCGGCCGGCGTGGTGATCTCGGACAGGCCGCTCGTGGAGTACGTGCCGCTCGTGAAGTTTGGCGACGGCGGCGTGAACACACAATACGACATGGAGTGGATCGAGAAAATCGGTCTGCTCAAGATGGACTTCCTCGGCCTGCGTAACTTGACGGTGATGCACAACGCCGTACGGGAAATTCGCCGTACCACGGACGCCGCGTTTGCGCTCGAGCGCATCGCGCTCGACGACGCAAAGACGCTGGAGATGCTCGGGCGCGGCGAAACCATGGGCGTGTTTCAACTGGAATCCGAGGGCATGAAGCGCGTGTGCACCGAGCTGCAGCCGTCGCGCTTCGAGGACATCGTGGCGCTGGTCGCGCTCTACCGTCCCGGGCCGATGGAGTGGATTGCGCACTACGTCAGCAACAAGCACGGCCGCAGTAGGCCGAGCTACCTGCATCCGAAGCTCGAGCCGATCCTGGCGGAGACCTACGGCATCGCCGTCTATCAGGAACAAGTCATGCTAATAGCGCGGGACGTTGCGGGCTTCACGCTGGGTGAGGCGGATGAGTTGCGCAAGGTCATGGGCAAGAAGCTCAAAGACCAGGTGCCCGTCTATCGCAGGCGCTTCATCGAAGGCGCGATGAAGCACAGCGGGGTAAGCCGGCGGCTCGCCGAGGAGATCTTCGCGTTCGTCGAACCCTTCGCGGGCTACGGCTTCAACAAATCACACGCGGTCGCGTATGCAATGATCGCCTACCAAACCGCGTATCTGAAGGCGAACTATCCGCTCGAATACATCACCGCGCTGCTGACGTCGGTTACGGATCGCACCGATAAACTCTCCGAGTACATCGAAGACGCGCGCCGCTACGGCATCGCCGTGCTGCCGCCAGACGTCAACGAGTCGCTCGTCGACTTCACGGTCGTGGGAGATCAGATTCGTTTTGGACTCTCGGCCGTCAAAGGCGTCGGCGAGGATGCCGTCCGCGCGATCATCGACGCGCGCGAACGCGGAGGACCGTTCGTCGACCTGTTCGACTTTGCCGGCCGCGTCAACGCGCGTCAGGTGAACCGCCGGGTGTTCGAGGCGCTGGTCAAATGTGGCGCGACCGACGCACTCGTCGGAAACCGTGCGCAGAAGCTCGCGGCACTCGATCTTGCGCTCGATCTCTCCGCACGAGCGACGCGGGACTTGGAGCTCGGGCAGGCATCGCTCTTCAGCGAGATCGCGCGCGACGCTCCGTCGCTCGGTCCGGTGTTACCTGACCTCGCGCCGCCGTCGCAGCGCGAAAAGCTCTCCTGGGAGAAGGAGACGCTCGGGATCTTCGTTTCTGGCCATCCGCTCGCGGACGTTCAAGAGCGCCTCGTGCGCTCCGGCGCCACGGTCATGAAGGCGTTGCGCAGCCTCGAGGACGATGCGCCGGTGACCGTCGCGGGAACCGTTACGGGTGCGCGCCGCGCGATGACGCGTGCGGGGGGGCAGATCTTGATCGCGCAGCTCGAGGACACGACGGGAAGCTGCGAAGTCGTCGTCTTTCCGAAGCTCTATCCGCAGGTGCAGCAGCTCTTCGAATCCGACCGCATTCTCGTCGTGAGAGGACGGATGCGCGTTCGCGAGCGGCCCGGAGCGCACAACGGTGACGAGGCGAGCGTCGATCTCTCGGTCAGCGCGAACGAGGTTGCTCCGTTCGAGGCCGCTGCCCGGCAGCAAAGCGTACGCGGATGGCTCGTCGAGGTCTCGCAGCGCGAGCAGATCGACCGGCTGGCGGCGCTCATCGAGCGCTTTCCGGGAGACGCCCCAGTGATGCTGCGTGCGCGAGGCAGAGTGCGGCGTCTTCCGCGCACGATCGCGGGCGACGCGCGCGTGCGTCCGGAGCTCGAGCGCATCTTCGGCGGCGAGCACGTGCGCGAAGCATGAAGATCCCGCCCGGCGTTCGCGACTGGCTACCGCAGGAGTTCGCGTTCAAGCGCGACGTCGAAGAGCGCATTCGCGAGGTGTTTCGCTGCTGGTCGTATAGCGAGGTGTTGACGCCGACGTTCGAGGTGTACGAGGCGCTGGAGCGCGGCCTGGGCGAACGCTTGATGCAGCAGACGTTTCGCTTCAGCGATCCGCTGGGGCAGTCGCTGGCGCTACGCACCGAGATGACCACGCCGATCGCGCGCGTCGTCTCCGCCCGCTTGCGGCAGGCGCCCCTACCGCTGCGCCTCTCCTACATCGCGACGGCCTTTCGCTACGAGGAACCGCAGCTCGGGCGCATGCGCGAGTTCACGCAAGCCGGCGCCGAGCTCATCGGCGGAACCGGCACGAGCGCGGACGCCGAGGCGCTCTTCATGGCGATCGAGACGCTCGATGCCGTCGGCCTCGGCGACGCACGGTTCGACATCAACGACGCCGCGATCGTCGACGGCGTGCTCGCGAGCGTCGGCCTGTCGGGTGATGCGGCTGAGGCGTGCAAGCAATTCGTTGCCGAGCGCAATCTCGTCGCGTTACGAGACTTCGGAGAACGCAACGCGGTCGATCCGCAGACCTTTGAGATTCTGGTGCAGCTCACGATGACGCGCGGACGCGACGACGTGGTGCGTCTGGTGCGTCCGATCTGCGCGACCGAGCATTCGCGTGCGGCGCTTGCTCGCCTCGAAGAGATTCTCAAACGCGCGGACGCGTTCGGATGGCGGGAGCGAATCAACATCGACTTCGCGCTCCTGCGCGACTTGCGATACTACACGGGGTTCGTCTTCGAAGGATACATCGGCGACCTCGGTTTCTCGCTCTGCGGCGGCGGCCGGTACGATCAGCTGTTGCCGCGCTTCGGATACGACGTGCCTGCCGTCGGCTGGATGGTCGGCGTCGAGAGAATCCTGCTGGCGCTCTAGCGCCGACGCGAGGACGAGCGGCCGCGTAACGAGGTGGACGTGCTCGTCAGCGGCTCCGACGCGATTGCGAAGCGCGAACGTGCGAAGGGCTTGCGGGTTCGCGTCGACGTGCGCGATTTGGACCGCGCGGCGCTTTTGGCGTACGCGCGTCACAAAGAGATTCCACGCGTCATCATCGCGGATGGCGACAACGTGGAGGAGATCCTGCGGGAAGAGCTCGCGTGAGCGAGCGCCTCGTCATCGCGCTCCCGAAGGGCGCGCTCTACGAAGAGACGCGCAAGTGCCTTGCGAAGGCCGGCATCGAGGTGCCGGCGGACGTCGGACGCAGGCTGCAGGTCCTCGCCGGAGACGGCCGCACCGAACTGCTCGTACTGCGCTCGAGCGACGTTCCGGCGTACGTAGAGTTCGGCGCCGCAGACTGCGGCATCGTCGGGAAGGATACGCTGTGGGAGACGGATCGCTCCGTGAGCGAGCTCGCGGATCTGGGCTTCGGGCAGTGCCGGCTTGTCGTCGCCGCGCGGCGCAGCGACGGATACCACGACGGCGCGCGCTACCCGACGTTTCTACGGGTCGCGACGAAGTTCAAGCGTTCGGCACAAGCGTATTTCGCGGAACGCGACGTCGCCTGCGAAATCATCGCGCTGCACGGATCGGTCGAGCTTGCGCCCCTGGTCGGTCTCGCTGACGCGATCGTCGATCTCGTCGCGACGGGCCGAACGCTGCGGGAGCACGACCTGGTCGTCGTCGACGAAGTCGGTCGCTCCTCGGCGCGCTTCGTCGTCAACCCCGTGCGTTTTCGCGCGAAATACCGCGCGATCATCGACGTGCTCGAGCGATTGCAGCGTGACTAGGCTTACCGTCGTCGAGGCGTCCGATCCCGCGCTCGCCCCATTCTTTGCGGCTGGTTGGGAGCCCGCGGCGGAGATCTCGACCGTCGTGGGCGCGATCGTTGCGGACGTCCGCACGCGTGGCGATGCGGCGCTCCTCGACTACACGCGGCGTTGGGACGACCCGGCATTCGAGCTGCGCGCATTGCGCGTGCCTATCCCCATGGAGCGGCAGGCGCGCTCGCTCGTCCCGCCGGGGGTCGCCGAGGCGCTCGCGATCGCGAAAGAGCGGGTGGCGCGATTTCACGAACGACAGCGGCGAGAGGACGTCGCGTATGAAGAAGCGGACGGCACGCGCTACGCGTTCGTGACGCGCCCGCTCGACGCCGTAGCCGCGTACGTGCCGGGTGGCTCCGCTTCACTGCCGTCGACGGCCGTGATGACGGTGGTGCCGGCGAAGCTCGCCGGCGTCTCGCGCGTCGTCGTGATGACACCGCCGCAACGTAACGGGCGCGTCGACGCGGCGATTCTCTACGCGTGCGCGCTTTGCGAAGCCGACGAGCTGTACGCCGTCGGCGGCGCGCAGGCGATCGCGGCGGCCGCATACGGAACGGATTCGATCGCTGCGGTCGACAAGATCGTTGGTCCCGGTAACGCTTGGGTGACGGAGGCCAAGCGCCAAGTGGCGGGCGCGTGCGGCATCGACGGTTCCGCCGGTCCGTCCGAAGTGCTCGTCGTTGCGGACGACTCCGCTTCGCCGGATGAGATCGTCGCGGAGCTGCTCGCTCAGGCGGAGCACGATCCTCTCGCGCGCGTCGCAGCGCTCGCGGAGTCTCGCGAGGTTCTCGAGTCCGTGGCGGGCGTGCTGCAGCGGTACGACGTCGCTCGCATGCCGCGCGCGAAGATCGTCGAACGAGTTCTGGCATCGCGTTGCCGCCTGATCCACGCGTCGAGCTTCGAAGAGCTGTGTGCGACGGTCGAGCGCTTCGCGCCCGAGCATCTTGCCTTGCAGGTACGCGATCCGGGGCCGCTGCTCGCGCGCGTGCGTCACGTGGGCGCAGTCTTCGTCGGCGCGCAGACGCCGGTCGCGTGCGGCGACTATCTTGCGGGAACCAACCACGTCCTGCCCACATCGGGAAGCGCGCGTTTTGCTTCGGGGCTCTCGCTCGCCGACTTCACGCGCACGTTCTCCGTCGTACGTAACAGCGATCTGCGCATACGGCAGGACGCGCCGGCGATCGCGACGCTCGCGGAGTTCGAGGGTCTCGCGCAGCATGCGAAGACCGCGCGCGACCGCGCGCAGCGGGAGGCGGGATGATTCGTCTGGTGGCTCTGGATTTGGACGGAACGCTCGTCGGACGCGATCTCGTCGTGCGGCCACGCGTGCGAGCGGAGATCGCGCGCGTGCGGTCGCGCGGCATCGCTGGGTGTCTGGTCACGGGGCGCATGTACCGCGCGGCCCTGCCGTACGCACGAGAGCTCGCGCTGGACGGGCCGATCGTCTGTTATCAAGGTGCGGCAATCGTCGATCCGCGCAGCGACGACGTGCTCTTCGATAGGCCGTTGCGCAACGCGGTGGCGCTCGAGGTCGTGGCCATGGCGCAAGAAGAAAGGCTGCACGTGCAGCTCTATCGCAACGACAACTATTACTGCGAGGAGCGCAATCGCTTCTCGGATCTGTACGCGGGGCTCTCGCGCGTGGAGCCCATCGTGGTGCCGTCCCTGCGCGAAGCCTTCGCGACGAGCGATGCGACCAAGGCGGTGATCGTGGCGGATGCGGACGTCGCGAGCCGGTACGTGACGCAGGTGCAGGCGCGCCTCGGCAAGCGCGCGTACGTCACGCGCAGTTACCCGGAGTTTATCGAGATCCTGAACCCGAACGTCGACAAGGGCGAAGCGCTCGCGTTCGTCGCCGCGCGGCTGCGCGTTGCGATGGAGGAGGTATTGGCCGTGGGATACTCCTGGAACGACGAGCCGCTCTTGCGCGTTGCAGGCGTCGCCGTTGCGATGGGCAACGCCCCGGACGCGGTGAAGGCGGTTGCCGATGCGGTCGTGGGCGACGTCGACCACGACGGTGTCGCAGAGGCGCTGGAGCGCTACGTTCCGGCGTGAGCGGCAGAAGGCGACGCCGTGCGCCCGGGGCGCGATTGCGACCGTTTTGGTTCGTTGGAACGGCGGTCTTGCTGGTCGCGATGGTCGTTGGCTACCTCCTGATGAGCTGGCCCGGCTTTGCGCCGAAGCACGTACGGGTGATCGGCAACCACATCGTGTCGGCGCAAGAGATCCTGGAACGCGCGCGGATCAATACGCGCGCCAACGTCTGGCTTCAGAATACCGGAGCCGTCGCGCGCCGGATCGAGGCCATCCCGTACGTTCTTACCGCGCACGTCCATCGTCGCTTACCAGCAGGCGTCACGATCGTCGTAACCGAGCGGCACCCGTTTGCGGTCGTGCAGAGCGGCGAGGAGGTTGCGACCGTCGACCGATCGCTGCGCGTATTGGAGACGGGCGCGAGCGACGCCGCGCTTCCCGTGCTGGTCGTTGCACGGGGCATGGATCTCACCGCCGGGCAGTTCTTGCGCGCGCCCTCGGCCTTCGCGCTCCGTGCGGCGGTGCTCTCGCTGCGCGCGCACGGCGTGAGCGTCCAGCGCGTGGTGGACGATCGGGGGGACGTCGATGCGACGTTACCGGGCGGCATTTTTGTGCTGCTCGGTGACGAGACGAACGTTGCCAACGCCGTGCCGTTGGTCGAGCCGATTCTCACGCGCTTCGCCTTGTTGGGGCGCTTCGTAGGAACGCTCGACTTGCGCTCCCCGACCACACCCGTGGTGACGGAGCGCAGCGGCGCGGCTAGGGGCTCGCGGCGGGTGCGGGGGGCGCCATCTGCGCTGCAGTGACGTCCTTGAAGACGAGGACGGTGCCCTTCTCGGTCGAGAGCATCAGCGTGTCGCCGGGGTGCACGGTGGTAAAGGTCATCGTCGGTCGTCCGGCAGTCAGTACGGCCTGATCGCCGTTCTGGAACTTGACGAGGATGTGGGTCGCATCCTGAACCTGATTGACGACGACCTGGTACGTCGTGTCCGGAAGTTGGGTTGCCGCATTTAACAGGCGGCCGGCCGTGGCGGTCTGAGAAGCCGCTGCGGCCACCGGGAGGGCGAGTGCCCAGGCAATTATTATAGCAACGAGTCGCATAATCTTTAGGATGATAGCGCAAAGGGCCCCTGCTCTTCTAGGGGCCTCTCGCCTTTTGTCGTCTCGAACTGACCCGCGAGCTGCTTGATCTCCCCCGTCCCCACGTGCACGTCGTCGGCGCCGGAGGCCATCGCCGCGACTGCCTCGGCATTCTGGCCACCTAGCTCCTCAGCGCGGCGGACGCGCGTGCGGAGGCGCTCGATCGCCGCCTGCTGCGCGCCGGCGGCGTGCGCCACGTCGCCCGTGCGGCGCTCGATCTCCGAGACGGATGAGAGGATTTGGTTCGAGGTAATCGACTGCTCGCGCATCGTCGCCGCGGCTTCCTGCGTCATGACGCCCATCTGCTCGCTCGCCTTCGCGAGCTCTTCGGATCCGCGCGCCTGCTGCGTCGTTGCGATGCTGATCTCCGAAATGAGCGCTGCAACGTGTGCGACGCGCTCGCTGATCTGCTCGATCGTGGCGGTGACGTTGCCTGCTGAACGAACGTTGTTCTGCACGAGCTCGTCCGCACGGCCGGCACGATCGAGCACCGCTTTGGTCCGGCGCTGGATGTCGAGGACGAGCGAAGCGATTTGCTGCGTCGACCCGGCGGACGTTTCGGCCAGCTTGCGCACTTCGTCGGCGACGACGGCGAAACCGCGCCCGTGCTCGCCGGCACGTGCGGCTTCGATTGCGGCGTTAAGCGCGAGGAGATTGGTTTGGTCGGCGATGTTCTCGATGATGCCGAGGATATCGCCGATCTGACGCGCGGCGTGATCGAGGCTCTGCATCTCGGCGACGACGGCAGAGACGGTTTCTCCGATGCTCGCGATGCCGTGTGTGAGCGCGAGCACATCGTTGCGCCCGCCGCGCACGCGCTCGTCGGTAACGCCGGCTTCCGTGCGAACGCCCTCGGCGTTGGCCGCAACCTGCGCGATGGAGGCCGACATCTCTTGCGCGTTCGTAACGGCTTGCCCGACGACGGCCGACAGGCTGAGAAGATTGCGATCCATCTCCGAGATCGATGCCGTCATCTGCGCGACCGCACTCGATATGTCGGTGACGAGGCGCGCGACGCCCTCGGAGTGTTCCGCGACGCTGCCGGCAGCCGTCGCGAGCTCGGTGGAGTACGCGAATGCTTCGCCGAGGGCCGTGCGCTCTTCACCCGCGCGCTGGGCGACTTCGGCAGCGAGGCGGCTGCTGCGCTCGCCGGCCTCTTGGAGCGTCGTTGCGGCGCGCTGGATCGCCCCGATCGTGAGGCTCAGACGATCGGCGAGTGCGTCGATCGAGCCGCCGAGCCGGCCGAGAAGATCGCTGCCGGCCCAGCCGGTGCGCGCTGCAAGATCCCCGCGGCCCATCGCTTGGAAGATCTCCGTGCAGCGCCCGATCGTACGCAAGATCGACGCGCGCAGCCATGCGAGCGTAATCGCGACGATACCCAGGAGCAGTAGCGGCGTCACGACGAGCGTCGCGTTGGCGAATGCGGACCGGCTCGCGTGCGCCCACAAACCGATGAGAATGTCGAGGAGCACCGCGACGACGACGATGCCGAAGGCCGTCGCGAGGCCATGCTCGACGCGGCTATGCACGGATTTGTTCAGTTTCTCCACACGTTTTCACACGTTGTCCTCAAGGAGTCTGCCGGAGCCCCGCCAACCCAGGCCGAGGCGCTCTCCCGGCTCCTATAGATTGTAGGAGTTCCAGGGCCAAGCCGCAATATATGGTGGGTATGAAGCAAGAGACCGTTTGCGGTCTCGATATCGGAACGACGAAGACCTGCGCCGTCGTCGCCGTCGAGGGACCCAGCGGTCTGGAGGTCGTCGGAATTGGCGAAGCGCCCTCTCTTGGGATGCGCAAGGGCGTGGTCGTGGACTTGGACGAGACCATCAAGTCCATCGAGGCCGCGACAGAGCAGGCCGAGCGCATGGCCGGGATGCCCGTCCAGGACGTCTACGTAGGCATCACCGGCGATCACATTCGCAGCACGAACAATCGCGCCGTCGTCGCGACCGCGAACGACACGCGCGAGGTCTGCGAAACGGACGTGCGACGCGTCGTCGACGCGAGCAAGCTCATCAACCTCACCTCGGATCGCCAAATCATCCACGCGCTGCCGCGATACTTCACGGTCGACGGGCAAGAGGGCGTGGACGACCCAGTCGGCATGGCCGGCGGCCGTCTCGAAGTGGACACGCACATCGTCACCGGCGGTCAAACCTTCATCACGAACGTGCTCAAGTGCGTACATCGGGCTGGACTCGAAGCCGCCGGCGTCGTCTTCGAGCCGCTCGCGAGCTCAGCATCGACGCTTCTTCCCGAGGAGCGCCAAGTGGGGGCGGTGCTGCTCGACATCGGCGGCGGCACGACCGACATCGGTGTCGTCTCCCTCGGTGGTCTCGTCAATTCGCGCAACGTGCGCATTGCGGGGGACAAATTCAATGCCGACATCGTGGGGCATGTGCGCAACGAATTCAAAATGCTCATCGGAGACAAAAGTGCCGAGGAAACGAAGATATTGATCGCATCGGTCGCTCCGAGCAGGCAACCACTCGAG
>DAHXOK010000053.1:0-6726 GCA_027364935.1 Vulcanimicrobiota bacterium
GCGCGCAGGGGCAGGCGTGCGTTCAAGTGTTTCTCGTCCGCGGCGGCAAGCTTATCGGGCAAGAGCGGTTCATCCTCGACGGCATCGCCGACCAAAGCGAGGCGTTCTTGACGGCTGAGTTCTTGAAGCAGTTCTACACGGCGCGCACCGCGGCCGCTCCGGAAATGAAGAACGTTCGCGCCTTCCCGGCCCGAAGCGCCCGCGAGAACGAATCGCCGGTACCGCCGCGCCGACGCGACGACGCGACGGCGGCGAGCGCGGCGATCCCCAAAGAGATCTTGGTGGAGACGATACCCGACGAACGCGAGACCATCGAAGCGTGGCTCTCCACGCGCAAGAGCGCGCGCGTCCGGACGTTGCGCCCGCAACGGGGGCCGAGAGCCGAGTACTTGGCGCTCGTGCACGAAAACGCGGAGCAAAACCTTCGCGCGTTCCTCGCGCACCAGGAGGTGCAGGAATCGGCCCAGGCGCGCTCGCTGACCGAACTCGCCGACGCGCTCGAGCTTCCCCAGCCACCGCATCGCGTCGAGTGCTATGACATCTCGAACATCCAAGGCGCCCACCCCGTCGCGTCCATGGTCGTGTTCGTAGAAGGGCGCGCGAAGAAGAGCGATTATCGAAAGTTCAAGATTCAATACGACCGTGGTGCGAACGATTTCGCGATGATGCAGGAAACGCTGCGGAGGAGGCTGCGCTATCTGCGCCGGGCGACCGACGATGACGTCGACGGCGATCCGCCGCGCCATTTGGCGATGCGGGAACGCTTCAACAAGACCCCGGACCTGTTGCTCATCGACGGTGGGAAGGGGCAGTTGTCGGCGGTCGTCGAGGTGCTCGAAGAGCTCGACATGACGGGCATTCCGGTCGCCGGGCTCGCGAAGGAGCACGAGTGGCTCTACCAGCCAGGGTCGCCGGATCCGATCGTCCTTCCGCCAAACTCTGCGGGGTTGCACCTCGTCATGCGCATTCGCGACGAAGCCCACCGCTTTGCCGTAACGTTCCATCGAGAGCGCCGGCGCAAGGCCATGACGCGTTCGGCGCTCGACGCGCTCGATCACGTCGGTCCGGTGCGCAGGCGTCGGCTGTTGACCGCGTTCGGCTCCGTCGCCGCGATCCGCCGCGCACCACTCGACAAGATTGCCGCGGTGAAGGGGATGACGCCTTCGCTTGCGGCGCGCGTGAAGAGCGCGCTCGCAGCGCGCCACGAAACTCACGCGTGAAGGAATATCAACGCGGCGCCGAACACGGTGCGGGAATGGAAACGGTCGCGGCTCGTGCGGTGCAGCGCTTCGATGCGCTCGTCGGCGAGTTCCAGCGCGGCATGCGTTGGACCGGGCTCGCGGCTCTTGCTGTGGTCGCGCTCATCGTCACGGACGCGGGTCACGTCGGCCCGCGCGAGCTGCTCTACATGGTTGCCATCATCGCGATCAGCGGGCTCGTCCTCTATCCTGTCGTCCACGCACTCGACCGGCGTGAGCTCGCCTACGTTCGCGATCGGCTAGACAGCGAGGCATCGCTGAGCTTCGTCTCGGCGGTGCATCGCTTGCGCCGCTTTGCCGTGCGCGTCGCCGTCGCGTTCGTGGTCTCGTATCTCGTGGGCGCAACGTTCGTCATCACGATCGCCAACATGCTGGTCGGTCTGCCGCTCTTCGCGAATCTCGGCGTCATCGCTTTGGCTGCCTCCGTTGGTGCGCTCGTCGACGTTGTCCTTAACGTGCTCAACGCGGAAGTGCTCGTCGCCAACCTCATCGCACTCCTCTGTGCCGTGCGCGACCGCGTTCCGCCGCTGTCGGCACGTGCGCGCGGCGGCATCGCGCGACGCTTCGCGCTCGTTCTAGCGGTGGTGGTCGTGGTGGTGGTGGCCACGATGAGCGGCGTGGCGGTTCGCCTGCTCGGCGATCTTCAGGCCGGGCGCATTACGGCAGGCGGCGTGCTGAGCACGGGAGCGTGGGATGGCCTCCTTCTCGTGATCGTCGCGTGCATCATCGCCGCGCTCGCCGCGCGCGTCCTCTCGCGCAGCGTCGCGCAGCCGATCCTCCATACGGTGGGCCTGCTCGAGCGATTTCGCTCCGGCGACATCGTCGACGACCCGGGGCTCTTCGGCGAGCCGCGCGTTCCGCACGAGGCGGGGCTTCTCGTGGCCGCTGTGGCCGACGCGAATGCCGCGCTCGGCAGATTGGCGAGCGGCGGCGAGCGCCTTGCAGGTGGCGATCTCTCGGTGCAGCTCGTCCCGAGCAGCGATCGCGACATGGTTGCGATCGCCTTTCGCAAGGTGGTCGATGCGATGCGCACGGTCGTGAGCGACGTGCGAACGACGGCGGAGCTGCTCGAGAACTCCGCGGGCGCGTTGCGCCTGCGTGCGGAAGAGTTTGCCAACGACGCGCGCGCGAACGCGACCGATCTCGCGCGCGCCGTGCGTACGGTCGGGACGCTCGACGAAACGGTCGCCGGCGTCGCCGGAGGTGCGGTGGACCTCTCCTCGATGGCCGCGCGCGCGAAGGAGACCGCCGAGCGCTTGGGAGCGGCCGCACAGAATAACGCTGCCGGACTCGACCAGCTCACCCGCACGGCGGCCGCGACGATCGACGCAGCTGGCGACGCGCGCGACATCTTCGAGTCGGCGGGACGCAGCGCCGACGACGCCGCGGCGGCGATCACCGAAGCCGATCGTACCGCGCAAGACACCGAAGTCGTGATGAGCGAGCTCGTCTCGGGCATCGATTCTCTGCGCCTCACGTCCGAGCAGATTGGCTCGATCACGGAGAAGATCGACGAGATCGCCGATCAGACGAATCTGCTCGCGCTCAACGCCGCAATCGAGGCGGCGCGCGCGGGCGAACACGGGCGCGGCTTCGCGGTCGTCGCGGACGAGATTCGCAAGCTGGCCGACTCTTCGGCAACCGCTACGCGGGAGATCTCGAGTTTGATTCGCGCGGTGCAGCAAGAGATCGACCGCGCCGTCTTCGTCGCGAAGCGAGGAAACGAAGCCGTCGCGCACGGGCGTGCGAAGACGTCGCAAGTCGCACGCTCGCTCGTGCAGATCGTGGACAACGTGAAAGCCGTGCGCGCGCGGATCGACGCCGTCGTCCTCGCGCAACGCGAGCAGAAGGGCGCAACGGATTCCTTGGTCGATTCTACTCGTCTGGTCGAGCGGCTGACATCGGACAACGCGCAGCTCTCGAAGACGCTTGCGAAACTGGCTGCTGATTTGCAGGGCTCCTCGGCGCAAGGTCAACAGGCAGCGCGATCGACGATCGACGACGTGCAGGCCGTTGCAAGCCGCGGTGAAGGAATTGCGGCAGCCTCGATCGAGCTCAAGGCCCTCACGCTCTCGTTGCGCGACGAAGCCGACCGTATCCGCGCGGCCATCGCCGGCTTCTCGCCCGCGGAGCGTTTGCCATCGGTTCGCGGCAACGGCGCCAAGCGCGCCCTACGCTGAGGCGATCGCGTCGAGCACGCGCCGCAGGCGCGCGTTCGCGTCCTGCGCGAGGGCGTCCAGCCGCGGGTTTCCCACGATTGCCAGCATCGCGCCCGCATCGACGGCGGAGACCACCGTCTTCCCGTCCATTTCTTGAACGACGACGTTGCAGGGAAGGAGTAGGCCGAGCTGCGGCTCGGCCGAGATCGCGCGGTGTGCGAGTTGCGGGTTACAGGCGCCGAGGATGCGGTACGGGCGAAACGCCTCACCGAGCTTCTCGCGCACGGTTGCCGCGACGTCGATCTCGCAGAGCACGCCGAAGCCTTCTTCCTTGAGAATGGCTTTCACGCGGTCGACGGCTACCTCGTACGAGAGGGTCGTTTCAACTTGATTTCCATAAGTGGACATGGCTCAAGTATACCGCACTGCCCACGGGGCGGCTTGGGAAACCGGTGCTTGCCCGGATGTGTTAGAATAGGTGTCCGCGGGGCTGAGATAGGTTCGACGGGAAGATCCGCGGTTGACGCAAGCAGGCGGAGTTGCGAGCTCTCCTAAAACGATCGCAACGGCAATATCTGCCGACAATACCTACGCACTGGCTGCCTAATCTAGCGTAGCCACGGGACGCGAGAAGCCGCCGGAGCCATCTCGCCGACCGCCATGAAATCCGGCTAGCGAATGCGAGCGATCCGCCGCATTCGCGAAACATAGGATCTACGGCGAGTGCTAAGCCCGGCTTCGGGGCGTACGCCCGCTCAAAAATAAATGCGAAGCTGAGCCTGGAGAAAGCGGCAGCCGGGATTCTCGGACTCGGGGGGCAGCACCCCGACAGCTCCACCATTTTCTAGCCTAGGCGGCGCCACATGCGCAGGTGCGTGCCGATCGTGATATCAGGCTCGAAGCCGAGTCTGCTGAAGAATCCTTCGGCGCCGCGTGCTCCGCACATCGTCCAGGTGTGGTAGCCGGGAACGTCCGGCAACGTCTCCTCGAACGCCGAAACGAGTCGCGAGCCGACCCCGAGCCCGCGCGCGTCTGAAGCGACGGCGATGAAACGAAGCTGATGTCCGGCATACGGCGCCGATCCGAAACTCTTTGCCGGTTTCAGGCGCGGCATGAGAAGGCGTCGTAGCGATGCGTCGCGGGTAGAGGCCGCGGCAATGTGCCACGCGTGCGCGCGGATGAACTGCGCGCGCGTCCGGTCGAGCGTAGCCGTGTCGCCGCCGATGAGAAAGCCGACCTCTGCGTTCGCGTCGTCGCGGGCGACAAAGAGTGTCGCGCTGCGCGCGAAGGCGCTGAGGAATGCGCCCGCGAGCGAGGGTTGCAGACGCGAAATCGGATGGTGCGGAAAGCTCTGGGCGAACATGCCGACGATTGCCGCGCTCGCAGGGGCGCGCGAGCGTATGACGGTCAACCCGTCGTTAGAGTTTGCCTGAACCATCCGCGTTGCCGCGTTTTTCCGGCGCGGGCGGGCGCACCTGTCGCGCGGCAGCTCTCGCGGCGTTCCTGCAATCAGGCGAGCGCTTCGTTCGTGTCGTCGCAACCTGCTGTCGCAACCTGCTAGAGTAGTGCGAGTCGTCCTCCGTCGACGATGAGCGTCGCGCCGTTGACGAACGCCGCATCGTCCGATGCCATAAAGCAGATCGCAGCGGCAAGATCTTCCGGACGTCCGACAGCGCCGGCGATCTTCTCCGCGCCGCTCTTGACGTTTGGATTGTTCCACAGCATCGGCGTGTCGACGGCGCCCGGCGCAACCGCGTTCACGCGAATCTTGCGCGAAGCCATCTCGAGGCTGAAGCCGCGCGTGAACGCTTCGATCGCGCCCTTCGACGCCGCGTAGGGAACGACGTTCTCCGTCGTGGCGTGGGCGTGCACGGAGCTCACGTTCACGATCGCCGATCCCGCGGGCATGTGCGGCACCCCGTACTTCGCAAAGAAGAAGACCGACCCGAGGTTGGTCGTCACGACCTTGAAGAAGTCTGCGTCCTCGATCTCGACGATGGGCGTGAAGGTCATCATCGCGGCATCGTTGACGACGACGTGGATCGCGCCGTATGCTGCGACCGCTTTGGAAATCGCGGCCTTCACCTGTGCCGCGTCGCCGACATCGCACGGAAGTGCGGTGGCTTCCCCCTTGGCAGCGCGGATCTGGTCCACGCAGGCCTGAGCCGCATCCAGGTGGAGGTCTGCGACGGCGACGCGCCCACCCTCGGCCGCCATGCGCAGTGCCGTGGCACGGCCGATTCCCGAACCGCCGCCGGTGACGATGCACGTCTTGCCGGTAAATCGCATCTCGAGTGCGTATGCTCCCATACATGCGCCCGTTTCCTCCCGAGTTCCGTTTCGGCGTCGCGACAGCGGACCATCAATGCGAGGCCTACAACGGTCAGGACGACATCCGCGACGTCTGGGAGCGCGAGCAGGAGCTAACGCCGCGCGGTAAGGCTACCGACTTTTGGAACCGCTATCGCGAAGACGTCGAGCTCGCGCGTGGTCTTGGCTGCACGGCGTTTCGCCTATCGCTCGCGTGGGCGCGGCTCGAGCCGTCGGAGGGCGTTTGGGACGAGGAGGCGTTCGCCCATTATCGGGACGTACTCGGTTCGATGCGCGCGGTCGGCATGGCGACCGTCGTAACGCTGCACCACAACACATGGCCGCTGCACGTGCAGGCGCTCGGGGGCGGCGCGGGCATGCTCGATCCGCGCTTTCCCGATCGCCTTGCGGCGTATGCGGGAGAGGTCGCGCAGCGTCTGGGCGGCCTCATCGATTACTACGTCACGCTCAACGCGCCGAATCACCTGCTCTACGGCTTTGTGAAGCCGTGGTTTTCGCGGACGTACGCAATGCCGCCCGGTCTCGAGCCGCATGCGACGTCTGAGGAGCAAATCGAAGCGCTGCTCGCGCTCATCCCGAACCTCTTTCTCGCGCACGCACGCGCTCGCGCCGCCATACGGCGCGTTCGCCAGGCGGCGCGCGTCGGCAGCAACCCGCTCGTGCTCGGTTTGCCGCGATGGCTGCAGCGGCTGGTCGACCGCGCGGCGACGCGCTTGAAGAACGCCGACGATTTACGCGCGCAGGCAACGCGCCTTTCGCAAACGCAGATCCTCGATTCGGGTCGCGTCGACCTCACGATCGCGCAGCTCGAGCCGACGCAAGAGCGCATGACGCACGTGCTCTTCTCAAAGCCGTACGCCCGCGGGTATGCCGTCGCGGTCGCGCTCGGCAGTCACGCCTTGCTCAATCTCGTCAATGCCGCCGTACGCGAGCTGCGACGCCAGGGCGCGCCGACGGGGCCAACCGGGCGCCGCCGC
>DAHXOK010000053.1:6736-13220 GCA_027364935.1 Vulcanimicrobiota bacterium
GGCCCGGACTGTGCGCGCGCAACGCCGCCGGCGAGTACGAAGGGCTCGAGCCGGATCTCGCACGGAGCATCGCGCGGCGGATCTTCGGCGGTGAGAAAGCCAAGGTCGAGTTCGTACCGCTCGACGGCGAGGAACGCATCGACGCAACGCGCTCGTGGCGTCGTACCTTCGACGGCGTCCGCAAGGCCGTCTCGATGTTCGCAACCATCCTCGGAACGAACTGGTGGAATCTCGGCATGGCCGGTCGCTTGGCGACGTTTCTCTGCCCCACGGAGTGCGTCGGCGCGCTGGATTACGTGGGGCTCGACTACTATTGGGGCGTTCCATCGCTGCGGCCGTCGCAGCTCGAGCGCCTCTTCAACGCCGCGGAATGCCGCTACGCGCGCGCTCCGGTCTGGCCGAACATCCTGTACGATATCCTGCGCGAGCAGCACGAGGATTTTCCCGGCAAGCCTATCGTCGTCATCGAGAACGGGTGCGTGACCAGTGCCGGCGACGTGACGCGCGCGGAGTACATCGCGCGCCATCTTGCGAGCATCCAACGTGCGGCGGTCGACGGGATACCCGTCGACGCGTACCTCTGTTGGAGCATAACGTCGAATCGCGAGTGGGGATTGCCCTTTAGCGACGGCAGCGATTTCGGGCTCTACCACATCGATCTCGATAGCGATCCGAACTTGACGCGCACCCCAACGGCGGCGAGTGCGCGCTACGCGCAGATCATCTCGAGGCGTTCGGCGCTCTCGTGACGCTGCCCGGGGTCCACGCGGCGGTTCTGACTCCGGTGACCGAGGCGCTGGAGCCGGATGCCGAAAAGGCGACGGCGTACTATCGCGATCTGCTCGACCAGGGATGCGACGGCATCGCGATACTCGGCACGACCGGCGAAGCGATGTCGTTCGACGTCGAGCAGCGGCTGCGCTTCATGGAAGCGATAGCCGCAAGCGGTTTGCCGCCGGAGCGCATCACGTGCGGCACCGGAGCCGCATCGCTTGCCGGCGCCGCGCGCTTGACGCGCGCCGCCTTCGATCTCGGGTTTGCGGCTGCGCTCGTCATGCCGCCGTTTTTCTATCGCGACGCCGGCGACGACGGAATACTCGCATTCTTCGACGCGCTGCTCGCGCGTACGAACGCGCGCAGCGGCACTATTCTCGCGTACAACGTTCCTCGCATGAGCGGCATCACGTTTGGAACGCAGCTCGTGCGCCGGCTCGTCGATGCGTTTGCGGGCGTCGTCGCCGGCATGAAGGAGAGCTCGAACGACTCCGCTCTCCAGCGAGAGATCATCGCGCAGCACGAAGGGTTTGCCGTCTTCCCTGGATCGGAGGCGTACCTCGCGCAGGCTCTTGCCTACGGCGCGGCGGGTTGCATATCCGGAAGCGTGAGCCTCTGGCCCGCGCTCGCTCAAGAAGTCTTCCGTACCCGCGATCCGGCCAAGGAAGCGGCGCTCGCGCAGCGCCGAGAGCGTCTGAGCGGCCTAGCCTTCATTCCCGCCGTGCGCAGGCTCACCGCGGTTGCGCGCGACGACCCGGCCTGGGAACGCTCCATGCCGCCGCTAACGCCGCTGCCACGTACTGCCGTGCTATAATGCGCTCTATGAAAACGAGTCGCGTCGCCGCGTTCGTCGCGGTGCTCGCAATCAGTTGCGTTGCGGCAAATGGACCCGACCAGACCTGGAACGCCGACATCGCACGTTCCACGGCAACCTTCAGCGCCGGCCATTTGTTCGTGTCTACGGTTACGGGAACGATTCCCATCAAGAGCGCCGAGTTGGCGATTCCGCCGGGTAGCGCGATACCGACGTCGGTGAAGGCGACGCTCGACCCCTCGGGTGTGGACACGCACGATACGGCTCGCGATGCGGATCTGCGCTCGTCAGACTTCCTCGATGTCGCAACGTATCCAACGATGACGTTCGAAAGCACGAGCGTCACCCCGGTGGACGCAAGTCACTTCACCGTAGCCGGGAATCTGACGCTGCACGGCGTCACGCGCCCGGTGACGCTGACCGCGCGATACGTGGGTGAAAGCGGCGCCGGAGGCGCGCTTCGTCTCTCGTACGAAGCGGACGCGACGATCGACCGAACGCAATGGGGAATGACCGGCGGCGCACCGGTCGTCGGGACGGCGATCTCCATCGCGTTGAAAATCGACGTCACGCGCGAATAGCGCCTGTACGCGAGCCGCGTCAGCCGCCGTTCAGATCGAGATAGATCTCCGTAGCGAAGGCGAGGAGAAAGCCAAGCGTCATCATTGCGGTGGCAGCCGGGGAGAGGCCCGTGCGCCGAAGCACCGACCACATCTCTCCGATGACGAAGACGAGCGCGCCGACCGCGATGGCCAGGAAGAACACCGAGAGGTACGGTGAGTTGAAAGCGTAGCCGACGATGGTACCGACGAACGTCGGACCGCCGGCCACGAGACCGGCAACGGCGATTTGTCCCCAGGTGGGAACGACGCGCCCGATCAGCGGAGCGGCCACGCCGAAGCCTTCGGTTGCGTTGTGCAAGCCGAACCCGACGATCAACGCGAGAGCAACTGCCGTCGCGCCGGACGCTGCGGAAGCGCCGATGGCGAGGCCTTCGCCGAGATTGTGCGCGCCAATGCCGACGGCGATGAGGGAGGCGAGCACCATGGGATGGTCTGCGCTCGTTGCCGCAGCAGCGCGAAACGCGAGCATCTGCGCGCCGCTTCCGAGGCCGACTAATCCCAGTGCCAGACCCGCGACGAAGACGCTCGCGAGCGCGAACGGAAACGCACCGCTGCCCGCGTGCCAGAGGGTGAGGCTTGCGAGAATTGGTGAGATCGCGCTCTGCGCGATCTCGATGACGAGATAGATCAAGATTCCGATGGCGAGCGCGTTGAGCAGCGCCACGGTCGACGGTCGCAAGCGCCGAGCTCGCGCGATAGGCAAACCCAGGAAGATCGTGAAGCCGGCGATAGCTCCGAGCAGCGCCGTCATCCAGAAGGGAAGGCGCCGGCGATCGCCGCCCTCCGCCTGCATCGCGGGCATCATCGCAGGTCCCATGCTGGGCAGGGTATTCGGCGTACCGACGTAGTGGATCGCGGTGATGAGTCCGGCGGGCATTCCGCGTGCGTTCTCGACGTGATCGAGGACGTGGCAATGAACCAGCCAGGTTCCCGGCTGTGCGTTCGCGTCGACGACGACGTCGGCGCGCTGCCCCGGTCCAACGAGCACCGTGTCCTCGATGTCGCGATAGGTGACGGGCTGTGCGTCGCGGTCGATGACCTGCTGATAATGACCGTGCGCGTGCATCGTATGAAACGACTCGCCGGAGATGTTGACCCAACGGATTCGGAAACGCTCCTCAGGATGCACGTCGATCGTTTGCGTTGCAGGATACTCTTTGCCGTTGATCGTGAAGTGGTTCTCGCTCGCACTCTGAATCATCCACGAGGAGAGTATCTCCAAGAAATCTCCACCGAGCCCGCGCTCCACCGGTCGTGGATGCGCAGGCTCGACGATGATCGCGCCGTAGAGTCCCGAGTCGATCATCGCCTCGTTGTCGTGCGTGTGGTAGATGAACGTCCCGGGCGTGTCGGCAACGAATGCGTAGCGAAAGTGCCCGCCGCGTGGAACGAGCGGCTGCGAAATGCCTGCGACTCCGTCCATCGAGACCGGGATGTCGTGAACGCCGTGCATGTGAATCGAGTCGGGAACCGCGCCGTCGTTCGTGTAATTGATGACGAGCGTCTCGCCCTGACGGACGACGAGGGTCGGACCGGGAACGACGCCGTCGTACGTATTCGCCATGACGGTGAGGCCAGGTTTGAGCGTCCACGGTGCCGCGCGTTCGACGAGCTGGAAGCTCTCGGTCCGGCCGCGGATCTGCGGGACGGCTTGGTACGAGCCGTCGGGGCGTCGGAAGAGGCGCGATTCCCCGGGCGCGGGCGTCGATTCGGGGATCCGGCCAGCCAACGGCTGCAAGCCGGCCGCCGTTGACGGTGCGCCCAGGCCTGCCTCGTCGCCGTCAGCCAAGGCGTGCAAGGGCATCGCGCTTTCAGCCGCGGCGACGAAGAGCGAGAGAAGAATGAAGAGATACCGCATTTAGGAACTCCTAACACAACTTCGCGGTATGCCTCATTCCACCTCTCCCCCGGGTCTTAGCGGCCAAAAGCGAAGGACCAGTTCATGCACGACTTGCCCGCGCTCGTCTACGGCGAGTGGAAGGAGACTCTGGAAACGCTGCACCGGTGGACGCAGATCGTCGGCAAGGTGCGTTTGAAACGGGAGCCTCTACTCAATCACTGGTGGAACGTCACGCTTTACGTAACGCCGCGCGGGCTCACGACCTCGGCCATGCCCGCCCCGGGCGGCGGTACGTTTGAGATCGCATTCGATTTCGTCTCGCATCAGCTGCGGATCGACGACGGCAACGGAGCGCAGCGAACCTTTCCCCTTCGTCCCATGAGCGTTGCGTCGTTCTACGAACGCCTCATGCGGGAGCTGCACGCGATCGGCATCGACGTGCGCATCAACACGAAGCCGAACGAGGTTCCCGATGCCGTCGCCTTCGAGAGCGACACGGCGCACGCGTCGTACGACGCGCAATACGTCGAGCGCTTCCGGCGGGCGCTGTTTTTCGCGGATCGTCTTTGTAAGGTGTTTCGCGCGCGCTTCCTTGGGAAGGCGAGCCCCGTGCATTTCTTTTGGGGAAGTTTCGATCTCGCCGCGACACGTTTCTCGGGCCGTCCAGCTCCGCCGCATCCGGGCGGTTTTCCGAACATGCCGGACTGGGCGACGCGCGAGGCCTACTCGCACGAGGAGCATAGCGTCGGCTTTTGGCCGGGCGGCTTCGGCATGGAGGCGCTCTTCTACGCGTATGCCTACCCCGAACCCGCCGGCTTCGCGAATGCCGCCGTTGCGCCGGCGAGCGCCTCGTGGAATGCGGCGCTCAAGGAGTTCGCGCTACCGTATGAGGCGGTGCGGGCGTCGGCGAGCCCCGATGACGCCGTGCTCGACTTTTTTCAGGCTACGTACGATGCCGAGGCGACGCTGGCGCACTGGGATCCGGCGCTCGAGCGGCCGCGCGCGTGAGGCGCAGCTCTGCGACGACGTGATTCCCGTAGCCTCGCACGTGCTCGATTGCGAGCCGATCGCTTAGCTGCTGCGCGATGAAGAGCCCTCGTCCGCCCTCGCTCAAGGGGTCGTTCGGTAACCCGGCGGCGCGCCCGAACGCTGGGCCTCGGTCGATGACGTGCAGCGTGGGGCGCTCGCCGCACCACTCGAGATGGACGTCGATGCCGCCGCGCGCGTGTCGGACGACGTTGCCGATCAGTTCTCCGAAGACGAGCTCCGCCGACTCGATTTCGCTCTCCTCGCTGACGTGGGCGCGAAGGTAACGCACGAAATCGCTGCGCGCGTCGTTCGCGGCCTGTGCATTTTCGGCTGCGAACGTCCAGCCCTCCGGATCGGCGAACCGAATCGCGAGAATCGCGACGTCGTCGCTGCGATCCTCGCGCACGCACGCGTCACGGACGAACGACGCAGGTGCCCGCGCGTGAAGCACGGCGTCGCTGCACATCGCGGCGCGCAGGCGCCGTTCGCCGTCGAGCAGCGTCTTGCGGTTCTCGACCAGACCGTCGGTGTAGAGGACGAGCAGCTCGGCGCCGTCGAGCGACGCCGTCTTCGTCTCGGAGGGAGCCGCGTTGCGCGCGCCGAGCGGTAGCCCTATCGACTGCAGCGCGACGATTTCGCCGCGTCGCCGGAGGAGCGGCGGACGATGTCCGGCATTCGCATACCGGACGAGCGTGCGCTCCGGATTCACGATTGCACAGAACGCGGTGATGAGAAGATCGGGAAAACCCTGGCGCACGATGTGATCGGCCGCGTCGAGAATCGCCGACGGATCGCCTTCGTAGAGTGCCGCAACGGCGATGATCTGCCGCACGCGCGCCATGATCGCCGCGGCGCCGATGCCGCGCCCCATGACGTCGCCGATGTCGACGAGGAGCGAACCGTCGCGCAGCAGGACGGAATCGTACCAGTCGCCGCCGATCTCGGCCTCTTCCGAACCCGGTTGAAAGATGGCGTCGAGCTGCAAGCCGGGCAACCCCGCGAGCGCGAGCGGTAATGCCGCGCGCTGGAGCGTCTCCGCAATCCGGCGTTCGCGATCGAAGCTCCTTGCGTTCTCAATGGCGATCGACGCTCGCCGTCCGACGTCCTCGAAAACGGAAACGTCACGCTCGTCGAACGCGCGGTTGCCGTCACCATAGAAAAGGTACAGGCCGCCGAACGTCGTTCCGCGCGACCGCAGCGGAATCGTGAGCGACGCGCGCGGGCGGAGCGGAGCGATCGCAGTTGCGAGATACGGCCAAAGCTGGCTGCGCCCGGCCTCGAGATTGAGATCGTTGATGACGCGCGGTCTTCCCTCGCGTAGGCGCTGCCACTCGTTGCGTTCGGCTTCCGGGGTCAGCACGCGCTCTCCGCGCAAGCGGGCCACCATGCGGCCGCGCTCGGGAT
>DAHXOK010000053.1:13230-13515 GCA_027364935.1 Vulcanimicrobiota bacterium
CCAGCGATAGAGCCCCGTGGCGGCTTCGCGCAGGCGATACTCGACTTCGTATGCGGTACCGCTTGCGAGCGCGTTCGTCCAGTGCTCCCACATCGGAGGCACGTCGTCGGGATGCACCGCGCCTTTCGCGCTGCCGTATTCGTAATTCGACTCTTGCACCGTGAGACCGGTATACGCGATCCAGCGACGATTGTAGTAGTCGATGCGGCCGTCTGGGAAGGCGACCCAGACGAGTTGCGGCATTGCGTCGGCAATGTCCGCAAAACGCTCCGCGTTGTCTCGAAG
>DAHXOK010000054.1:0-10620 GCA_027364935.1 Vulcanimicrobiota bacterium
CGGCGCGATCTCGCCGGTGAACGCGCCCGCGTTCGCCCAGTGCATGTTCTGCGCGCCGAGCGCAACGACGCTATCGCGCGTGGCATCGCGCACCGCAGCGAGCGCGGTGAAGGGCGGAGCGAGCACCACCTCGACATCGCGCTCCTGCAGCGCTGCAGCGTCGAGCGACGCGGCAACGAGGCGCGCGAGCTCGCCGGCCTGCGCCGCGGTCTCGTGCATCTTCCAGTTCCCGACGACCAGACGCCGCACGTCTACTGCAGCGCCGCCACGCCGGGCAGCGTCTTGCCCTCGAGGAACTCGAGCGTCGCTCCGCCGCCGGTTGAAACGTGCGTCATGCGGTCGGCAAAACCGAGCAGATGCGCCGCGGCCGCAGCGTCGCCGCCCCCGACGACGCTCGTCGCTCCCGCCGCGGTCGCGCGAGCGATCGCCTCAAGGACGGCCTTCGTGCCGCTGCGGTAGACAGGCTTTTCGTAGACGCCCATCGGCCCGTTGAAGACGATGGTCTTTGCCGCTTCGATGACGCGCGCGTATGCCGCGGCCGTCGCAGGCCCGATGTCGAGAATCGTGCCGTCGCCGACCGCATCGATCCTCACGGCGTGCGCGCCTTCGTCGGCGTCGAATCCGGTAGAGACGATTGCGTCGACGGGCAGATGGATTTCGACGCCGCGCTCGCGCGCGAGCGCGAGGATGCGGCGTGCGGGATCGAGATCGTCGTCGCGCAGCGAGCGCCCGACGTCGACGCCGCGCGCCGCAAGCAGCGTGTTCGCCATCCCGCCGCCGACGCAAAACGCGTCCACGCGCTGCGCGAGCGCGCTCAAGACGCCGACTTTGTCCTTCACTTTTGCGCCGCCGATCACGCAGACGTACGGTCTTGCGGGATGGTTCATGAGCGGCTGCAATGCGGCGATCTCGGCCTCCATGAGCGGTCCGGCGGCGCTCGGGAGCGCGTGCGCGAGCGCCTCGGTCGAGGCGTGCGCGCGATGCGCGGTCCCGAATGCGTCGTCGACGTACGCGTCGCCGAGCGCGGCCAGCGCGCTTGCGAACGCGGGATCGTTGCGCTCCTCGCCCGGATGAAAGCGCACGTTCTCGAGCAGCAGCACGTCGCCGTCACGCAGACGATCGACGGCCTGTTGCGCGGGTTCGCCGATGCAGTCCGAGGCGAAGGCCACGGGCGCGCCCAGACGCTCGGAGAGAAGCGCGGCGACCGGGCGCAGGGAGCACGCGGGATCGGGATGGCCGTCGGGACGGCCCAAGTGCGAGAGCACGACGACGCGCGCGTGCCGGTCGCGCAGGAGACGCAGCGTCGGTACGGCAGCGTCGACGCGCGTCGCGTCCAAGATCGTCACGCGTTCGCCGTCTCGCACCAACGGCACGTTGAGATCTTCCCGCACGAGAACGCGCTTGCCGGCGACCTCGAGCTGGTCTAGCGTGCGCATGCTCCGGCGGCGATGCTCAGCGATGCGCTTCGCGAGGAAGTTTCTCGAGAATCGTCGCGGTCAGCTCGGCGAGCCGGCACGAGTAGCCCCACTCGTTGTCGTACCACGCGGCGATCTGCACGAGGTCGCCGTTCGCGTTGGTCAGTCTGGAATCGAGGATCGCGCTGTAGGGCACGTGCTTGAAATCGCTCGAGACGAGCTCCTCCTCGCAGAAGAGCACGTAGTCCCGCAACTCGTTTTCGCAGGCGTGGCGCAGAATCGCGTTGAGCGCGTCCTTCGTCGTCGCTTTCTTGACTTGCGCGACGAGGTAGATCATCGATACGGTCGGCGTCGGCACGCGCAGCGCGAAACCGTCGAACGTCCCCTCCACTTCGGGGATCGTGAGAAAGAGCGCTTTGGCAGCGCCGGTCGACGTTGGGATGATGTTCGTCGCGGCGTTGCGCGCGCGCCGAAGATCCTTGTGCGGTGCGTCGAGGATGTGCTGATCGTTCGTGTAGGAGTGCACGGTCGTCATGAAGCCCTTCACCCAGCCGAGGCGATCGACGAGCGGTTTGACGGCCGTCGCGAGGCAGTTTGTCGTGCAGGACGCGTTCGAGATGATGTGGTGGCGAGCCGAATCGTAGCGGTCGTCGTTGACGCCGAGGACGATCGTGATGTCCTCGCCTTTGGCGGGCGCGGAGATCACGACTTTGCGCGCGCCGCCGCCATCGATATGTGCGCGCGCCTTCGCGGCATCGGTGAAGATGCCGGTCGACTCGACGACGACGTCGACGCCGAGGTCGCGCCACGGCAGCTTCGCGGGATCGCGCTCCGCGAGCACGGCGATGCGGCGGCCGTCGATGACGAGCGCGTCACCTTCCGCGCGAACGTCGCCGCCGTACGTCCCGTAGTTGCTGTCGTATTTGAAGAGATGCGCGCACTCCGCCGCGCTGGTGAGATCGTTGACCGCGGCGATCTCGACGAGCGGGCGCCGCTCGAAAAGCGCTTTTGCGAAGTTCCGTCCGATGCGGCCGAAGCCGTTGATTCCGATGCGCATGCGCCTCGTTTACCGGCCGCCGCCGCGCTGCCCCTGCTGCGGGGAGCGCAAACGTGCTGCCAAACGCGCGATTGCGGCGAAGCGACTGGAAACGGTCGTTTTGCCGATCGGCGGATCGCAGCGGCGACCGAGCTCCGCCAGCGATTCCCCCGGAAAGCGTAGCCGCAGCAACGCGATCTCGCGCAGGGGCTGCGATAACGCGCGCAAGCCGCGTACGCGCGTGACGTATTCGATCGTGCGCCGTTGCGACGCGGCGGCGCGTGCGGCGCGTTCGAGATTTGCCGCCTCCGTGTTGACGAGGCGATGGATGCGGTTTTTCGTCTCGCGCAGCGCGCGCACGTCCTCGAGCGCGAGGACCGCGGCGTGCGCGCCGATGCGCGCGAGAAGGTCGGCGATCGTCTGGAAATCCTTGAAGTAGAACACGTCGCGTCCGCGACGACGGCTCGTACGCGGGCTCGTGCCGAGCGCGCGCAGCAGCGAGGCAAGGCGCCGCGCGCGGGCCGGAGCCGGCGGTGCGAACTCCAAGTGGTAGCCGCGTGCGCCCGTCGCCACGACGCCGCAGGCGAGAAATGCGGCGCGCAGCTCGGCGAGCTGGTCGCAGCGGCGCGCCGGGCGGGGCGGCTCCGCGCGCAGCGCCTGCGGGAGCGGAATGGTGAAGCGCGGCAGCCCCCGCAGCGCGCGCGTGGCCGTCGCCGCGACGGCCTGCCCTTTGCGATCCTCGAGCAACGACCAAAAGAGCCGCGCGACGGCATTACGATGCGTGACGAACGCTTCGCCGCGCGCGTTGCCGCCGTAATAGGCGAGCGCGGCGAGCAGGGCGCGGCGGCAGTGCGTTGCCTGCGGCGGTTCCCGCGCGAGCGCATCCTTCGTGTCGGGGCCGAGCGCGGCGTTCATTCGAGGCGCACGTCGAGTTGCTCGTAGAGGTCCGCCGCGCGCACCGCGGGCGTGACGCGCAGCGGAACCTCCCGCACGCGAATCGTGACGCAGCGCGTGGCGTAGCGGATCTCGAGCACGTCACCGGGCTTCACCGCATAGGCGGGCTTGAGCGCGACGCCGTTTTTCAGGATGCGTCCGTGCTCGAGCGCTTCGTGGGCCTCCGAGCGGCGCTTGGCGAGCCGCGCGACCTTCAGGAATTTATCGAGCCGCACGGCGAACCAGTTGACATATATCGATATATCTATATAGTCTTATAATACTTCGAAAGGAGGCTGCGCGGTGGCAAGAGCCGATCGGTGGCGCGAGGACCGCTCCTGGCGATCGACGTCGTACGGGAGCCATAGGGGGCACGCAAAGCGGTTTCGCCGCGGAGCGCTCAAACTCGTCATGCTCAAGCTGCTCGCGGAGCTCCCGCGGCACGGCTACGACCTGATTCGCGCCTTTCGCGAGCACGGTTGGAGCGCCGGCGCGGGCTCGATCTACCCGTTGCTGGCGTTTCTCGAATCCTCGGGCTACGTGACGAGCCATCAGGAGGGCGAGCGCCGCACCTATCAGGTCACGGAAAAAGGGCGCACGCTGCTCGAAGACCGTGCGGCCGACGTTACGGCGTTCTTCGAGGCCGTGTCGCAGGCGGGTGAGGAACCCGGTGACGAGTTGCAAGACGCGCTCGAACGGCTGAGCGGCGCCGTCGAGCAGCTCGCTGGGCAGGCAAAGGCCGAGACCATCGCGCGCGTGCGCGACCTGCTCGACCAGACGCGCAAAGAGATCTACACGTTGCTCGCGCAAGAGTGAAAAGGCCGGGCGTCAACATCTTCGACACGTCGCGTCCGCTGTGGGCGCTCTTTTTGGTATTTCTCGTTCCGCTCATCTTGAGCAACTTGCTCCAAACCGCTTCGCAGACGCTCGGTGCGGTCTTTCTCGGCCGCATGATCGGGACGGACGCTCTCGCCGCGGTCTCGGCGGTCTTTCCCGTCATCTTCCTGCTCTTCTCGTTTCTCATCGGCATCGCGAGCGGCAGCACGGTGCTCATCGGGCAAGCCTTCGGCGCGGGCGACGAGCGGCGCGTCAAGAAGGTTGCCGGAACGGTGCTCGGCGCGACGCTCGCCTTCGGCATCGCCGTCGCGATCGTCGGCACGTGGTCCTCGCCCACGCTCCTGCGGTTGCTCGGCACGCCGTCCAACATCATCGCGCAATCCGATGCGTACGCGCGTATCGTGTTCTTGACGTCGCCGATCATCTTTCCATACCTCGCGTACACGACGTTCCTGCGCGGCACCGGCGATTCGACGACGCCGTTCTACTTTCTCATCCTCAGCACGGTGCTCGGCGTCCTCTTCACGCCCGCGTTCATCGCGGGTTGGTTCGGGCTGCCGCACCTCGGCGTCGTGAGCGTTGCCGTCGCGGGGCTGTTGAGCCAAGGGATCTCATTCGTGGCGTTTCTCATCCGCCTGCACGTAACGAACCACCCGTTGAAGTTCGATCGCGAGACGGCACGCGACATGCTCATGGATCCGCGCATCCTCTGGGCGGTGCTGAAGATCGGAGTCCCGACGGGCATCCAAGTCATCATGGTCTCGCTCGCCGAGATCGCGGTGATTTCGTTCGTCAATCGTTTCGGCTCGAGCGCGACCGCCGCATACGGTGCGGTCAATCAGGTGGTGTCGTACGTGCAGTTTCCGGCGATGTCGATCGGCATCACCGCCTCGATCTTCGGGGCGCAGTGCATCGGCGCGCGCCGCGAGGATATGCTCGGTAGCGTCGTGCGGACGGCGGTCGGGCTCAATTACGCGATCGGCGGCGTCCTCATTGCGCTCTGCTACGCCTTCGCGTGGCAGATCATCGGCTGGTTCATCGTCGATCCTCACACGCTCACGATCGCGCACGCGTTATTGATGATCACGCTGTGGTCGTACCTCCTCTTCGGCAACAGCGCGGTGATGAGCGGCGTCATGCGCTCGAGCGGCGCCGTGCTCTGGCCGACGATCAACGGCATCGTTGCGATCTGGGGCGTCGAGGTGCCGGTGGCGTACGCGTTGATGCACGTCTACGGCCTCAACGGCGTGTGGATGGGCTACCCAGCAGCGTTCGTCGTGGTCGTGCTGATGCAGTACGCATACTACACGTTCTTCTGGAAGAAACGCACGCACGAACGATTAGTGTAATACGGTGCGCTGTCATCCTGAGCTTGTCGAAGGACGACGCAATGGTCTTGCAGCGTGGTTCGACTTCGCGCTCGGTGCGCTCGCGCTACGCTCACCATGACACCTTGCGTAGCGCCGCTCCATGACACCTTGCGTAGCGCCGCTCCACACCTTGCGTAGCGCCGCTCCATGACACCTCGCGTAGCGCTGCTCAGGATTGTCATCCTGAGCCTGTCGAAGGACGACGCGGAGGGCCGACAGAAATGTCGGCCCTCTTATCTTCTCGGCGCGACGCAGGTTCCGGACGCGCGGCAGACGAGCACCGGCTCGGGAAGCGCGCGCGCCGCGCTCGGGCCGATCTCGGGCTGCGCCTCGACGATCTTGTGCGCTTCGAACTCCATGCGGCGCGACCGGTTGCCGACGGAGACGATGCGTCCCGTCGCTTCGATGTAGTCGCCGGCGCGAACGGGCGCGAGAAACGCAACGGAGTCGTAGCCGGCGAAGAGGCCCTCGTCGCCGTCCTTGCGGATCAACAGCTCCGTCGCGACGTCGCCGAAAAGCGCGAGAATGCGCGCGCCGTCGACGAGATTGCCGCCATAGTGCGCGTCCGCCGCGCTCATGCGCACGCGGATCAGCGCGCGCTCGTTCTCTTCGCCTCTTGCCATAACTCCTCGAGCTCATCCATCGTCATGTCGCCGAGGACCTTGTTCTGCTCGGCGGCGCGCTTCTCCAGGTACGCAAAGCGCCGGTGAAACTTTTCGTTGGCGTCCCGCATCGCGCTCTCCGCGTCGATGCCGAGCGACCGGGCAAGGTTCACGATCGTGAAGAGCACGTCGCCGAGCTTGTCGAGCACGCCGGCGACGCTGCGCCAGTCGAAGCCGACGCGCGCGGCTTTCTCCTGCATGCGCTGGCCGCGTTGCAGCGCTCCGAGCTGCAGCGGGATGCCGTCGAGCCGGCTGCTGCGACGCTGCCCGGTCTTCTCTTGCGCCTTGAGGCGCTCCCAGTTGCGCCATTGGGCGGCGACGTCGTCGATTACCGCATCGGCGAAGACGTGCGGGTGACGGTGCACCATCTTGTTGGTGAGGGAATCCACGACGTCCGCAATGGTGAACGCGCCGGTCTCGGTCGCGAGCTGCGCGTGGAAGACGATCTGCAGGAGCAAATCGCCGAGCTCTTCGCACAGGTGCTCCATCGCGTGCTCCGATGGCGCCTGCTCGATTGCGTCGACGACTTCGTACGCCTCTTCGATGAGATACGGGACGAGCGTACGGTGCGTCTGCTCGCGATCCCACGGACAACCCATGCGCAACCGCGCCATGATCTCGACGAGGTCTTCCCACGAGTAATGCGCCGACTGCGGCGGCAGCGGAACGAGCGGCATCGCGATCGATGCGGAGAGCGTCGCGCGCGGCATTCCGGGAACGATCTCCGTCGCGATGCGGCGCGCGTCGAGCGCGCGCAGGAGCGGCGGCAGTCCCGGAAAGTCCGAGAGAGGATTGCCGAGGACGCCGAGCGCGACGTCGCCGCGTTGCGGTTCGAGTTGCGCGCAAAAAGCGGCAATGGCCGCGCTGCCTCCACGAACGAGCAGGGCTTCGTCGGCGACGGCGCCCTCTTCGAGGGTTACGCCTGAGGCGGTGAGATACGCGGCGAGCTCGCGCGGGGCGAGCAACGCGATCGCGCGGGCGGCTGCGCGCAGCGCGTCGAGGCTTCCGAGCGTGAGCAGTCGCGGGTCACCGGGACCGAGTCCGACGATCCTGACGAGCATCTCACGCCCGGAAGCTTCGCACTCCTTGCGCTAGTGCGCCGGCGATGCGGGTGCTGCCGTTGCGGGCGCGACCGACGGCATGGGCGGCGGCGACGGGAAGAGTCCCGCGAACCGCGGATCGCTTACCGTGATCGTCGCCTTTTGCTGCAGGCTCTCGAGGAACGGCTGCACGAGCGGCGCTTCCTGCTGCTGCGTCAACACGAGCTTGATGCGATCGCGTGCCGACGCAAGCGACGCGCGCTGCGCGGCCTGGCGCGACGTTACGAGGATGATGTGATACCCGAACGGCGAGTGAACCGGTTGGCTGATGTGACCGATCGGCAGCGAGAACGCCACTTGATCGAATGCCGGAACCATCTGACCGCGACGGAAGCAACCCAGGCTGCCGCCCTTGGCTTTCGAACCGGGGTCGATCGAGTATTGCTGCGCGAGCTGCGCGAAGTTGCCGTGCGCGGCCAACGCCGCTTCGACTTTATTCGCCGTTGCGAGATCCGGCACGAGGATGTGGCTCGCGCAGACTTGCGCGGGCGTGTCGAACGCCGCGTGATTGCGGCTGAAGTACTGCGCGATCTGCGCGTCCGTGATCGTGATGTTGCGCTGCAGCGCGTTGTCCAGAATCAACTGGATGCGCAGCGCGTCGTGGACGTCTTGCTCGGTCAACCCGCGCGCCGAGAGCATCTGCGACCAGGCGTCGGCCGGATAGTTCGCCTTGAGTTGATCCTCGCGCGCCGTGATGGCGGCGTCGGTGATCGTGATGTGGTTCTGCGTGGCGTACTGGGTGATGAGCGCTTCCTGCACCATCTGCTGCAGAATGCTGCGCGCAACCGGGCTGCCTTCCAGCTTCGTGTCGAGTTGCGCGCTGCTGATCGATTGGCCGTTGACGGTGACGACGGAGCCGCCGCCGCACGCTGCCAGCGACGCGCCGAGCATCAACGCAACCGAGCCCGCGACGATGCGGAGAGCTTTGGACATCAAGATGAACTCCCAGGGAGAGAATGAAAAAAGGTCGGCGCGAAAGGTTCGTCCGGCCGCTGCCGGGGCCCTCTGCTCTAGATCGCCTCGAGCAGCTCGCGCAGCAGCGGCATCCAGAGGTCTTCCGCTCGGCTGCCTGGCGGCGCGTGCGGAAGATCGACGAGTACCTTGCCCTCGCTGAAGCGGAAGCGGTTCTTCGTCAGCGCCGCAAACCGCGGAACCATGGCCGCGCTCAGCTCGAAGCCGGAGCCGACGCCCAGCGTGAGGCGCTCCTCGTCGACGACGACGCGGGTCACGCGTTTGCGCAGGGCGATCGCTCGCAGGCGCGTCAACTCGACCAGCCGCTCCAGCGGCTCGGGGAAGGGGCCGAAGCGATCGCGGATGCTCGCGGCGACGTCGTCCACTTCGTCCTCGCCGCGCGCCTTGGCGAGCTGCTGATAGACCGCGATCTTCTGCGAGACTTGCGGGATGTAGTCGTCGGGAATGAAGGCGTTGATCTTCACGTCGATGACGGCTTCGCCGCGCGCTTCGAGCGGCGCCGCCATGCCGCGTCGCTGCGCGATGGCATCGGCCAAGAGTTGGCAGTACGTATCGAAGCCGACCGACGCGATGAAGCCCGACTGCGCCGCACCGAGCAGGTTGCCCGCACCGCGAATCTCGAGATCGCGCATGGCGATCTGGAGTCCGGATCCGAGATGCGTGAACTCGACGATCGCTTCCAGGCGCGCCTGCGCCTCTTCGGAGAGCGCTTTGTGCCCCTGGTAGAGGAGATAGCAGTACGCTTGCTGGTTCGAGCGTCCGACGCGGCCGCGCAGTTGATAGAGCTGCGCGAGGCCGAAGCGATCCGCGTCGTCGACGATCATCGTGTTCACGTTGGGAATATCCAGGCCGTTCTCGATGATCGTCGTCGCGACGAGCACGTCGCTTTGGCCGTCGATGAAGGCTTGCATGATCGGTTCGACTTCGCGTTCGCGCATCTGTCCGTGCGCGACGACGATCCGCGCGCGCGGAACCAACTCCGCAAGGGCGTTGCGTAGCGCGTAGATCGATTCGATGCGGTTGTGGAGATAGTAGACCTGCCCGCCGCGGTCGAGCTCGGTCGCGATCGCGTGCGCGACGACCGCATCGCCCGCCGGCACGACGACGGTCTTGACGGAGAGGCGGTTCTTCGGAGCCGTGCGGATGACGGAGAGATCGCGCACGCCCACGAGCGACATGTGCAGCGTTCGCGGAATCGGCGTTGCGGAGAGCGTGATCGCGTCGACGTTCGTGCGATACTCCTTCAAGCGCTCTTTGTGCATCACGCCGAAGCGTTGCTCTTCGTCGACCACGACGAGGCCGAGCTCAGCGAAGGCGACGTCCTTCTGCAGCAGGCGGTGCGTGCCGATCGCGAGATCGATGCGTCCCTCCGCAAGCGCCTGCAGCTGCTCGCGCAGCGCCGCGCGGTGCGTGAAGCGCGAGAACGACGCGATGCGAATGGGGAAGCTCGCGAAGCGCTCGCTGAAGGTGCGGAAGTGTTGGTCGGCAAGCAGCGTCGTCGGTGCGACGATCGCCACTTGCTTGTGGTCCGCGATCGCTTTGAACGCGGCGCGAATCGCGATCTCGGTCTTGCCGTAGCCGACGTCGCCGCAGATCAGGCGGTCGGTCGGGCGCGCGCTCTCCATGTCGGTTTTCACCGCATCGATCGCGGTGCGCTGATCGGGCGTCAGCTCGTAGGGGAACGCCTCCTCCATCTCCGCCTGCCACGGCGTATCCGCAGCGAACGCGTGGCCGCGTGCGAGCTCGCGCTCGGCGTAGAGCTGCACGAGGCCGTCGGCGATCTTGGCGAGCGATTCCGAGACGCGCGATTTCGTGCGCGACCAATCGCTGCCGCCCATGCGCGAGAGGTGCGGCGTCGCGCTCTCGGCGGCCGAGTACTTCGTGACTTGGTGCATCTGCGTCACCGGCACGAGCATGCGATCGGTTCCGGCGAACTGCAAGGCGAGATAATCCTGCGTTGCGCCGAGGATCGTCTCCGTGCGCAGGCCGTCGTACCGCGCGATGCCGTGAACGGCGTGCACGACGAAATCGCCGACGCGCAGATCGGAGAGCGTAACCGGAACGCCCTCTTTGATCGCGCGCAGCTTGACGCGTTTGGGCGGCAGGCCGAAGATCTCGCGATCGCCCAGCACGCGCAGCCGGAGTTGCGGCACCGTGAAGCCCGCTTCGAGCGAGCCGCCGTCGACGCAGACGCTTGCGAACGGCAGGTCGCGCGCGCCGTCGCTCGAGCGGTGCGCCTCGATGCCCGCCGCCGAGAGCAGTTACAGCATGCGCGAGACCGCCGTCGTGACGATG
>DAHXOK010000054.1:10630-12956 GCA_027364935.1 Vulcanimicrobiota bacterium
GAAATGCTCCGCCGGCCGGCACTCCAAGGCGAAGCGCGGGGCGCGCGGCACGAAGGCGAGCGGTTCGTGCGACTCGATCGCGCCCGGTACGACGAGCGTCGGGTGCCGGGCGATCGCGGCTGCGAGATCGTCGAGCGACGCGTGCGCGTTGACCGATGCGAGCGTTGCGGGCTCGTCGAGCACGATCGTCGCGTCGTCGCGCAGGTAGTCGAGCGGCGTTGCGCGCTCGTCGTCGCGCGGCGTTTCGTCCCACGGCGCGACGGCAATCGCGTCGAGCTCTTCGTGGCTGCGCTGCGTTTCGAGATTGAAAGCGCGAATGGACTCGACGGTATCGCCGAAGAACTCGATGCGAACCGGTGCCGGCGCGGTTGCGGGAAAGCAGTCGAGAATTCCGCCGCGCACCGCGTACTCGCCGGCCGCACCGACAACGTCGACGCGCTCGTAGCCGAGATCGTGAAAGCGGCGCAGCGTCGCTTCCCAATCGCGCGCCTCGCCGCGCCGGATGGTGAAGCGAAGAGCGCGCAAGCGCTCGGGCGGCACGACGTACTGACAGACCGCCGCAACGCCGGCGATGACGACGACCGGCGCGCCGTCGGCGAGCGCGTCGAAGAGCGAGATGCGCGCGCTGCGCTCGCTCGGGCTCTCCAGCGCGCCGAAGGGATCGTCGCGCGCGCGCAGCAGCGCCACCGGCCGCTGCGCGTCGTCGCCGAAGTAGTAGAGAAAGTCCGCGTAGACGCGTTCGGCAACGTCGGCGGTGGGAACGACGCAGAAGAACGCTCCCCCCAGTGCCCGGGCAAACGATGCGAAGAGCGCCGGCCGGGCGTCCGCGGCCGTCTCGTACAGGGCGGCGGCGTGGCCTCCCCGCAGGCGTTCGAGGACGGCCGCTCCGGGCCGGCTCTGCGTGATGAGGGCGGCGAGCGCCTTGGCCATGCTCGAGGGCGAAACCTGAAGGCTGGAGGGGGAGTTGAGAAGATTGGCAGTCATATGAAGAGAGTGCTAACAGGCGGCCGCACCGGCCGCACATTATAGCAGATTGGAGGAGAACGCATGAGCAACTTATCGACGACGCCGCACGGGAATCTCTCCCGCAACGGCTTCGATCTGCTCGGCTGGGACCCGTTCCGCGGCCTTTTCGGGAACTGGGGATCGGGTCTGGGGGTCGACGTCACGCGGACGGAGAGCGGCTACGAGATCGAGATGCCGGTGGCCGGTTTCACCCCGGAGCAGATCGAGGTGACGGTCGAAGACGGCGTGCTGACCGCAGCCGGAAAGAGCGATCGACGCTCGTTCCGCCGCTCGGTCGTGCTGCCGGACGAGATCGACACCGACGCGATCGGTGCGAAGGTCGAGAACGGCCTCTTGACGCTCACGCTGAAGCTGCACCCCAAGGCGCAGCCCAAGCGCATCGAGGTCAAGTCGGTTTCGGTGAAGAGCGTCTGATCGAGCTCGCGCCGAGCGCGACGAGAATCCACCACGGTCCGGCAACCTCCGGATAGAAGACGAGATAGTCGACGACCTGGTGGAGCACCACCGCAAGTGAGGCGGCAAGCGCGGCGATCTGCCACGGTGCCGCCTCGCGCAATTTCGTTGCGAGGCAGCGCAGCAGCGTCAGCACGAGCGCGATCGTCGCGAGGAAGAGCGCGATGCCGCCTTCGGCGAGCGCCTGCAAATACCAACTGTTGGCGTGCGTGCGCACGCCGAGCAGGCCCACGTGCGGAAGCTCGAGCTCGTAGTTGCCGGCACCGATGCCGAGCAACGGGTGGCGTCGCCAGAGCGCAATTGCCGCGCGCCACAACTCGCTGCGGTAGCCGACGCCGCCGGCGTAGCGGTTCGACGTCGCACCGGGTAAGGCTTTGGCGGCGACGTGCGCGAGCACGTCCCAGATGCCGACGCACGCAGCGCCCAGAAGCGCTCCCGTAGCGAGCGGCAGCATCAGCGCCCGGCGCGCATCTGCGCGAACGGCAAAGACGATGCCGAGAGCGATCGCCGTACCGGCGATGCCGCCGCGCGAGAAGGTCAGTGCGAGAGCGCAGAGCGCGACAACGATCGTGACGGCAACGAAACGATCGCGCACGTACCAGGCACAGAGCGCGGCAAGCGCGATCTCGTAATACGCGGCGAGCTGATTCGGTCCGTCGAGCGGCCCCGCGATGCGCGGCACGATGGCGCCGTTGACGACCAACGCCGACGGCGCGCCGATGCCTTCTTGCAGGAGCGCGAGCAGCGAGACGGCGAGCGTGACGCCCGCCCACCCGTAGAGCAGCAGTCTGTCGTTGGGATCGCGCCGGTACGCAACGCAGACGACGGCAAAGAGCGCTGCGTATTC
>DAHXOK010000054.1:12966-13379 GCA_027364935.1 Vulcanimicrobiota bacterium
GGATGGCGGCGTCGCGATGTGCGGCGACCGCGATCGTCGCCGCGACGACGAGTGCGACTGCGAGCAGCGCGATCAGGATGTTGCGAACGGGTCGCTCGCGCAGTGCGGCCTTCCATCCCACCTGCCAGAGCCCGATCGCGACGCCGAGCAGCACGACTTTCGGGAACGTCACCGTCGTGTCGAAGAGATAGTGGTCGAGCGGAAACGGCTGCGCGCAGACGAGCAAGAAGATGCCGTACGACGGGCGCCGCACGGTCGCGACGACGGCAGCGAGAAAGGCGGCCAAGAAGAGCATCGTCCACAGCGGATCGAGCGGTTCGGGCAATAGGATGCGATCGATGACGGGCAGGTAATGCACGACGATGGCGGGCTTCGCTCCTTCGGTGGTGAAATCCACGCGCTCGACATGGAGA
>DAHXOK010000055.1:0-492 GCA_027364935.1 Vulcanimicrobiota bacterium
ACGACGACGCCGGCGTCTCGGTAGGAAACGGCCTGGGCACCATCTGCGCCATCGCCGGTGCCGAGCCGCACGCGATAACGGCGAGCGTCAGCACGAGGCGCTTCACGCTTCCGCCTTCTTGAAATACTCCGCGTTGATCTCGACATAATTCTGCCACTTCTCGGGAATATCGGAGTCGGCGAAGATCGCTTCGACCGGGCACGCCGAGACGCCGGCGCCGCAGTCGATGCAGACCTCGGGATCGATGTAGAGCATTTCGTCCTCATCTTTGCCGTGGATGCAGTCGACGGGGCAGACGTCGACACACGACTTATCCTTCGTGCCGATACACGGTTCCGTGATGATGTACGCCATGGTAAGCGCTACTTAGGCGAGGGCCCCGACGAGACCTCGGCGGCCTCAGGCCACGCGACGCCGGCCAGCAATCACCCGCGCCGCCCAAAGCAAGACAACCGCGCCGACGATGGCGGCAAGCCAGCCATGCCAGGTCCA
>DAHXOK010000055.1:502-13127 GCA_027364935.1 Vulcanimicrobiota bacterium
GAACGATCCATTTAGCGACGGCGCCAACGATGAATCCGAAGAGAATCCAAGAAAGGATGGACATGCGTACTTATCTCCTCCTCCGAACGGCGCTGCACCGACGACGCGGCGCGGGACCCGTTTGCGCCGTTCTCGTCGCGCTCTTCTTTCTTTCCCCGCTTCCCGCCTCGGCGGCGCCCCGCGAGGCCGCACAGACCACGCAGATCACCGTCACCGGGACGGGAGTCGTCACGCTCGCGCCCGATCAAGCGGTCGTCAGCGCCTCCGTAGAGACGTACGACGGACATAGCGCGAGCGTCGCCGTGAGCGACAACGCGTCGGCCTACGATCGCATCGTTACCGCCGTGGTGGCGCTCGGTGTCGCCCGGAACGACGTCGCGCTCTCCTCCTACGACGTGAGCTATACGCCGCCGCCGGACGATCGCTCCGGCTACACCGTCGACCGCTCGTTCACCGTCAAGGTGCGTCAGCTTGCGCTCGCGGGACGAGTCGTCGACGCGGCAACGCTCGCGGGCGCAATGCGCGTCGGGGTCTCGTTCGGGCTCTCGGATACGACGAACGCAAGCCATGAAGCGCTCCAGCGAGCCGTCGCCGACGCAACGGCAACTGCCGGCGCGATCGCGAGCGCCGCGCATCTGCGCATCGTGGGCATTGCCACGATCGCAGCGGGCTACGCGTTCGTCCCGGCTCCCCAAGCGTTGCGCATGATGGCGGCGCCTGCAACGCCGACGCAGTTCGACGCAGGAACCACGAGCGTCAGGGAGACCGTGAACGTCGTCTTTCTCGCGAAACCCTAACGGCATGACCAACGTCACCTGCGATTCGTGCGGCACGCGCCCGGCAATTGCTCTCGACGGCGACAAGCGGCTCTGCGCGACGTGCGCCCGGCGTCATGCCGCGCTGCCGCTGATCGGCGCGTCGCTCGCCGCCGCAGGCCTCCTCGCGGGCAGCGCGATTCTCGCCGATCGCTTGCGCCGCGAAGGACCGTCCGGTACCTCTCCCGTTGACGAGTTCACGCGACGCCTGCGCGGCGCGAACACGCCCACGCTCGCGAGCTTCTCGCGCGATCTCACCGAGCTCGCGCGCGACGGCAAGCTCGATCCGGTCATCGGCCGCAACGAAGAGATCGACCGCGTCATCGCAATCCTCGCGCGCCGCAGCAAAAACAATCCCGTCTTAGTCGGCGAGCCGGGCGTCGGAAAGACGGCGATCGTCGAGGGCCTCGCGCAACGCATCGTCGCGGGAAGAGTCTCCGCAGCGCTACGCGGCAAGCGCGTTCTCGCGCTCGGCCTCGGTCCGCTCGTCGCCGGGACGAAATATCGCGGCGAGTTCGAAGGACGCGTCAAGCGTATTCTCGACGAGGTCCGCCGGAGCGCGCGCGACGTGATCCTCTTCATCGACGAAATGCACACGCTCGTCGGCGCCGGCGCTGCGGAGGGTGCGCTCGACTTGAGCTCGATGATCAAGCCGGAGCTCGCGCGCGGCGACCTGCAGTGCATCGGCGCGACGACGTTTGACGAGTATCGCAAGTACGTCGAATCCGACGCAGCGCTCGAGCGGCGCTTTCAGCCGGTCATGGTGAACGAGCCGAGCGTCGAGGAGACGCTGGAAATTCTACGCGGGTTGCGCAACCACTATGCCTCGCACCACAACGTGATCGTCAGCGATCCCGTGCTCGAAGCCGCAGCGCAACTCTCCGCGCGGTATATCGCCGACCGTTTTCTGCCGGACAAGGCGATCGATCTGCTCGACGAGGCCGCGGCCTCCGTGGCCCTGCGCGCGAACCCGGGCGACCTCGGCGGCGCGCGCGTGACGCGCGACGACGTTGCCTCAGTCGTTTCGAAGTGGACCGGCATTCCGGTCGAAGCGATGACGGAGTCGCAAGCGAACCAGCTGCTCGACCTCGAGCGGATCCTCGCCAAACGCGTCATCGGGCAAGGGCGCGCGATCACCGCGATCTCCGACGCGATTCGCCGCGCGCGCGCCGGACTGCACGATCCACGCCGCCCGCTCGGGAGCTTTCTCTTCCACGGCCCGAGCGGTGTCGGCAAGACCGAGCTCGCGAAGGCGCTCGCGGAGGCGCTCTTCGGCACCGATGCCGCGCTCGTGCGCGTCGATCTCTCGGAGCTGAGCGAAGGTCACGGGGTCTCGCGCCTCATCGGCGCACCTCCCGGCTACGCCGGTCACGACGAGCCGGGTCAGCTCACCGAACCGGTGCGCCGCCGCCCGTATTGCGTCGTGCTCTTCGACGAGCTCGAGAGCGCGCATCCCGACGTCGCATCAATGCTGCTGCAGATCCTCGACGACGGGCATCTCACCGACGCTAAGGGGCGCAAGATCGACTTTCGCCACGCCATTATCATCCTCACGACGAATCTTTCCGAAGAGGACATGCAGGTTGTGCTGCGCCCGGAGTTGCTCAACCGCATCGACGAGATCGTCGCTTTCGAACCGCTGGGCATCGAGCAGATCGAGGAGATCGTCGCGATTCACGTCGACGCGCTCGCCAATCGTCTCGACGCGCAGCTCGTGCGCCTGCGCTTATCCGAAGAGGCGAGACGCTACTTAGCGTTGGAGTCGATGGCTGCCGGAAGCGGCGCCCGTTACGTTGCGCGAACCGTCGCGCGTCAAATCAGCACGCCGCTCTCGTCGGCCATCCTACGCGGCGAGATTAAAGAAGGTGGCGCCGCCGACGTCAGGCTTCAGGACGGATCGCTCGTCCTGAAGGCCGCGTCATAAGCTTGGCGGCGCTACCCTAGATCTCAGCAGCAGCCGTTGTTGTTGTGCCATGCTCCGTTTTGGTCTTGCCAGCGGCCATTGCCGCGGCCATTGTTGCAGGCACCGTTCCGGTAGCCGCGGTTTTGATACCCACGGTCTTCGTGGCCGCGGTTTTGATAACGGCCGTTCTGATAGCAGTTGGAACCGTTACCGTAGTGCCAGGTACCGTTTGGAGTCTGCCACTGGCGCCGGTACTGCGGCGTCTGGCTCCAGCGATGCTGCTGGTAGTACGCTGCTGCGTTGGGGTTTACGTAGTGGCGGTCGCCGTAACGATCGTTGTAGTAGGGACGGTGATTGCCGTCGTAAAAGATCGTGCCGACGATCGCTGCTGCCGCCGCCGCCCATGCAGCGGTGGACGTCGCGTTTGCAACGGCTACCTGCGGCATGGCGAAAGCAAAGACGAGCGGCAGCGCTATGAGAGCAACGCTGCGGCTGAGAAATCGGTTCATACAGTGATTCTTTCATCGCATCGAAATGATGCAACGTATGGATATGTACCCATCGTGGCCTGAATCGAATCAGCGCGCAGCGCTATCGCAGCAAATCGCCGAACTGCCCTCTGGCGACCTCGTAGCACTCGCACGACGCGGCCTCGAGGCCGGGCCTGTCGAGAATCGTGATTCGCCCTTGGCCGTAGTCGATGAACCTGGCGGCCTTGAGTGCGGACGCTGCAATGGTGACGCCAGAACGCTGCGTTCCGAGCATCATTCCCAAGAACTCGTGCGTCAAGAGAAGAACGTCGGATTTCACCCGGTCGTGCGTCAAAAGAAGCCACCGCGCACATCGCTCGTACACGCTATGCAGGCGATTACACGCAGCGAGCTGCCCGAGAAGGTTGATGTACGCTTGCAAATACTGATCGAGCAAGCGGCGAAATTCGAGATTCGTTTCCTGCAGATGGGTGAAGAGCGCCGCGGGAAGCGAAATCGCCAGCCCCGGGACCTGACAGTAGCTTTCGTTCGCGGATGTCGTCGAGCCGAGCAGAAGAGGAATGGCTGAGACCCCTTCCCGCCCGATCGTTCCCACCTCGATCATTTGACCGTTCCTCAGCCGCGCGACCACGGAAAGCACCGCGTCGATCGGGAAAAACGCCTCATGGATCTCCGCATTTGCGTCGTAGATCTCTTGCCGGGGCCGAAGATTGACGATCTTGCCGGAGTTCGCCGCAGCCGTCGCTTCGGGGCCGGTCAAGCCGCGCAATAACGCGTTTTGTTTGAGAAGATCGAGCGTCAGTGGGCCCGGCAATCTGCTAACCTTACCGCTCATAGCGCCTCCTGAGAACCCCTCCCTTTCTTCGCGAATACTTCTCGGAATTCGTATTTTCCTGTGCGAAAGCGGGCAGCATTGAGCTGCCCGTCCAGGCTATAGTACGCGAGCGTAAACGCAACGCGCTTTGAAGCCCGAGTGACGAACTCGGGCTTCTTGTGCGAGAGCGGGCAGCTTTTCGACGCCGGTCGGGTCTACCATCAAGGATGCTGGCGACACGTACCCGCCGCAGAAAGCGTCTCGTATGAATGCCTCCGCCCCCCTCCTCGCGCAAGAAGGGCCGCTTGTCTTGCTCGGCGATCTCGACTGCTTCACGAAGGACGCGCTGCTCGCGCGATTGGAGCCCCTTTCGAGCCGGAAGCACGTTACCGTAGACCTCGGCAGCGTCCGCTTCATGGACGCCAGCGCTCTGGGTTGCTTCGTGCGCCTGAATAATGCGATGCGCCGGATTCATTCGGACTCACGGATTCGGTTCGTAGCCGTCCGGCCGCTCATCGCGCGGCTCTTTCGCCTCACGCGCCTGGACTCCGTATTCGAGCTGCATGAAGCCGGCAGCAGCAACCACGCGAGTGACGCACGTTTCGGCGCCATAGATCGCGCAAGGACGAATCGGAGATTGCGCAAGCCGTAAGGCCTCTCCCCATGGCGTCCGCGCTCCGTCGTCTAGGGCAACTCTGATTTATTGCGGCACAGCCGCCGGTGTAGGCCGACGATGGCATTGCCTGTGTCATCCTGAGCGCAGCGACACTGAGCTTGTCGAAGTGGAGCGAAGTCGAAGGGCCGACGAATACCTGTGCATCGCCACCATTCGCACTGCGTAAATCGACGAAAAGTATTGGTGTTCATCGCGCTCCGTTCATGATAGAATTGCGTTGGCTACCACAGGCTTCGAACGTTTTGCGAAAACGACGCGGCGAGCGAAGTTCCTCAACGAGATGGATCGCATCGTGCCCTGGAAGCGGTTGCGCAAGATCGTGCAGCCCTTCTACTTCAAGGGAGAAGGCGTCGGCCGCCAACCGATCGAGTTGGAGCGGATGCTACGGATCTACTTCCTGCAGCAGTGGTTCAATCTCAGCGATCCGGCGGTGGAGGAAGCGCTGTACGACGTGCTCTCGATGACGCGCATTCGCCCGCATCGACCTGGGCGAGACCGGGGTGCCCGACGAGACGACCATCTGCGAGTTCCGCCATCTGCTCGAACGGCACGACCTTGTCAAGAAGCTCTTCGCCGAGGTCAATCGGGACCTGGCGGATTGCGGCATCACGATTAGCGGCGGAACGATCGTCGATGCGACGATCATCCACGCGCCGAGCTCAACGAAGAACCGCGAGCGGCAACGCGACCCGGATATGCACCAGACCAAGAAGGGCAACCAATGGTACTTCGGGATGAAGGCGCATATCGGCGCCGATAGCCGCTCCAAGCTCGTGCATTCCATCGTAGCCACCGCCGCCAACGTCCACGACGGCGCGCGGTTCTCGCCGACCTCTTGCACGGGGAGGAGACGCGAGTATACGGAGACTACGCCTACCTTGGCAAGCGCGACGTCATCCGCGAGAAATCGCCACGGGCGAGAGCCTTCATCACTAAGCGTGCCTATCGGAACCGCCCGCTGACCGATCGGGACAGAGACACGAATCGGCGCAAATCGTCAGTGCGAGCGCGCGCTGAACACATCTTTGGCACGGTGAAGGGGTACTTCGGCTTCAAGAAAGTCCGTCATCGCGGCATCGCAAAGAGCGAGAATCGGCTCAACGTGCTCTTTGCGCTCTCGAACCTCTTCATGGTCAAGAAAAAGTTGTTAGCCATTTCGACGGGATAGCTGTCTCTCGAAGTACGCAAACACCCGCACCTGAGCCCGGATGGAACGGGCGAGGGGCGCAAAAGCGGAGAGCGCCCGCCTCAAATCGGCTCCTTCCCGCAACCTCGCGACGTAAACGTCGATAGATCAGAGTTGCCTTAAAGCCGGTGGTTTGCGCAAGGTCATCCGCCGCTCGAGTGCTAAGCGGTATAGCCTTCAGATGGTACCTACGCGAGTTCTCATACTCTTGGCGGTGCTTTCGCTCCTAGCAGCAGCGCCCACGCCGACGGCAACGCCCGACCCGTGCGCCGGACTTCTCGCAGAGATAAATCGCCCGACGATCGGCTATAGCCCATGCGCTGCCGGACGCGGCACCGTGCTTGTGGAGCTCGGGTATCAAAACATGCAGATCGGTCCGGCAATGCATCGTACTACGCAAGTGCAGATCGCACAAACCTTCGTGCGTTTCGGCGTTGCGCCGCGATTCGAGCTCGATCTCTTTGGACCGAGCGACGTGCTGCAACGCAGCGAATTGGGAAACGCCGCCGGATTCACCGATGCCGGACTCGGTTTCAAGTACGAGCTTGCGCCCTCACAGCGTTGGAGCGTCGGCTTCGATGGGCTCTACACGCCGCCGAACGGCGCACGCGCGTTGACCGCCGGAAACGCAACGTACGGTGCGAACGCGGACGCGTCGTATCAACTGACGCAGACGACCTCGATCGGCTCGACGCTGGCCTTCTCCTCGACCGGCGGATACAGCGCGACGGGCACGCACGCGGCGTACGGCACGTTTATGCCGTCGGTACTCGTACTGCAACAAATGGGCAACGCGATGCAGGCATACGTCGAATACGTCGACGTTTCGCGCATCTCTCCCGATGTGGGGAATCGCGCGTTCCTGGATCTCGGCGTGCAGCGTCTGCTCGGAGACAATCTCGAGCTCGACGTCGAGTACGGCCACGCGCTCACCGGCGATCCAGCCCTGCGCTTCACCTACGTCGGCACGGGAATCGGCCTGCTCGTCGGAAGACCGTGACAAAACACCGCCGGCAAGGCGTCAGCGGCTGAGAATCGCCCTCACGGCAGCGTGAATTTCCGCCTTCGACATTTCGCCGATAACGCTGCGGTAGATCGTCCCGTCCGCCTTGATGAAGACGTGCACCGGTAAACCGTTGATATTGTAGAGCCGTTCGAGCGTTCCGCTGTCGACGACGACGGGGTACGTCAAATGGTACTTCGCGCGGAAGCGCTGCGCGAGCGGCGCGCTCTCTTCCATGTCGATCCCGACGACGTGCAAGCCGCGGTTGCCGTAGCGCTGCTGCAAGCTCTCGATCCACGGCGCCTCGTCGTTGCACGGCGGGCACCACGTCGCAAAGAAATTGAGATAGACGGGCGAGCCGCGAAGCGTCGCGGTCGATAGCGTGCCGCCGGTCGAGAGCGGCTCGCTCCACGGCGGCGCGACGTCGCCCGGCCTGATGCCCACGCTATGCGATGACGCGCCGCACGCTGCGAGCAGCAGCACGGCGACGGCAGCAATGCGCTCGATCATGAAAACCCCGGATACGCGACGGCTTCGAGGTCCCGCCGCATCTGTGCGACGAGCTCGTCGACGCTCGCGAACACCGCTTGCTCGCGAACGAAGCGCAGTTCCCGAAGCGCGAGCTCGCGCCCGTAGATGCTCTTGCGAAAATCGCGCAGCCACGCTTCGATGCTGCGCGCGTTCTCGCCGAACTGAGGATTCGTTCCGATCGAAATCAATGCCGCGTAATCCCTTCCATCGTACCGTGCCACGCCGGAGTAGATGCCGTCCCGAGGCAGTAACTTCTCCGGCGGACGAATATTCGCCGTCGGAAAGCCCAGGCCATGGCCGCGCCCCGCGCCGGCGTCAACGACGCCGCGCAGCTCGTATCCGTATCCGAGAATCGCCTCCGCCCGCTCGAGATCCCCCTTCGCGACGAGGGCGCGAATGCGCGTCGACGAGACGCGCTCGCCGTCGAGGATGAAGCTCGGCACCGCCGTCACGTCGACACCCCGCTGCCCCAGATAGCCGCGCATCAGTGCCACGTCTCCGGCGCGCCTGTTTCCGAATCGAAACGTCTCGCCGACAACGACGGCACGTACGCCCAGCTGCGTCACCAGCATCTCGAGAAACGCCTGCGGCGTCATCGACGCGATGCGCTCGTCGAAGGGCACGAAGAAGCACTCCTCGACGCCGGCCTCGGCGAACCGGTCGATGCGCTCCTGCGCGGTCGTGAGCAGCGGCGGCTCCGTTCCCGGTAGCAAGAAGGCCGCCGGATGGTTCGAGAAGGTCAGCACGCCGGCGCGCCAGCCCGGCTTTCGCATGCGCAGCGTCGCGCGCACGAGCTCGCGATGGCCGCGGTGCAACCCGTCGAAGAACCCGATCGCGAGCGCGAGCGGACGATCGATCTCACGCACGAGCTCCCGATGGAGTCTCACACGAACACCTTTCGCGGCGCGAGCAGCGCGCCGTGCGTCTCGCCGACGCCAACGAGCGTGCGCGACGCATCGCGCACGAAAACGTGCTTCGCCGGCGCGCCCTCCGGCAACGGGACGACTCGTCCGGCGCGAAAATCTACGATCTCGCGTAGGTCGAGCACGATCGTCGGAAACGGAATGACGTTCTCCGGCGGCATCAGCGCCGCCGACGGGTTCTCGGTGATCTCATCGAGCAGCAGCGACTCCGAGAGCACGAACGGGCCCGACGCTTCGCGCACGAGCGCGCCCATGTGCGCCGGCACGCCAATCGCCGCGCCGAGATCGGCAAAGAGCGTGCGCACGTAGGTTCCCTCGCCGCACGTCACGCGCAGACGCGCCGCCCGCTCCTCGACGCCGATGATGGCGATGGAGTAGATCGTTACGCTGCGCGGTCTGCGCTCGACGACCTTTCCTTCCCTCGCGAACTCGTACAGACGCCGGCCCTCGTGGTGCACGGCGGAGAACATCGGCGGCGTCTGCTCGATGCGGCCGAGAAACGAGGGAATCGCCGCCTCTAAGCGACGACCCCACTCCTCCGGAACCTCTCCTTGCGCCGTCGTATCGCCCAACGCATCCTGCGTCGTCGTCGCGCGCCCGAGCGCGAGCACGCCGGCGTATGCCTTGCGTTGATCGCTGAGCAACGGGATGAGGCGCGTTGCTTTTCCGACCGCGATGGGCAACACGCCGGCAGCCTGCGGATCGAGCGTACCGAGATGCCCGACCGCGATATGGCGATCGTTTGCGTAGACGCCGTAGATGCGACGCATCCGTGCGACGACCTGAGCCGACGTCGGCCCCGCAGACTTGAAGACGTTAACGAAGCCAATCATGCCGGTTCGCGCACACGCATTGTCATGCCGGTTCGCGCACACGCATTGTCGTGCCGGTTCGCGCACACGCATTGTCGTGCCGGTTCGCGCACACGCATTGTCATCCCGAGCGTAGGCGCGCAGCGCCGAAGTCGAGGGACGACGGGCAACTACAGCCCCTGCTGCACGAGCGCCGCATCGACCGCTGCGATGGCCTGATCCAGCGTTCCCTGAAAATCCAGCCCGGCGGCACGAAAATGCCCCCCGCCGCCCAGGCTCGCGGCCGCTTTCTGAACGTTCACGCGCCCCACCGATCGCAAGCTCACGCGCAGCTCTCCGGCGTACGCTTTGAAGAGCGCCGCAACCTCGATGCCTTCCTGACCGAGCAAGACGTTGACCATGTCTTCGGTATCTTCACCGTCTGCGCCGCACGCAGCGAGCGTGGCGTCGTCCACGCACGACCAGCAGTAGCGGCCATCGCGTCCGAACTGCATTGCGTTGATGACGCTGCCGAGCAGCCTCGTCGCGGCGATCCGTTTGTTGCCGAAGATCTCGCGCGTAATGCGTTCCTTGTCTGCGCCGGCACGCATCAGCTCTGCCGCCAGCTCGAGTGCGTCCGGCGACGTGTTCGAGTGCATGAGGCCGCCCGTATCGGTCATGATGGTCGTCAGAACGCACGTGGCGATTTCCGCATCGATTTCGATGCCGAGCCCGCGCAGGAGATGCATCACGCACGTTCCGGTCGAGCACTCCGTCGGCAGCACGTAGTTCAGCGCGCCGAAGAGCGTGTTGCCGAGGTGGTGGTCGACGTCGAGCACGTTCTCGCGCACGATCGGCGGCAGGAAGCCGCCAGCACGCGCGCTGTCGCTCATGTCGCAAAAGACGAAGAGCGCATCGGGCGGGAGATCCGCCGGGAGATCGCGCGAGACGCGCTGCGCCCCCGGAAGAAACCGTAGCGTGCGCGGTACGGGATCTTGTTGAAAGTACAAGACGCGCTTCCCGAGCTTTTCGAGGGCGAGCCCAAGCGCGAGGCCCGCGCCGAGCGTGTCGCCGTCGGGTTTCACGTGACTGACCATGACGAAGCTCTTGCGTCTGCGCAGCTCGGCGACGACCTCTTCCGTCGTCGCGATGTGACCGGGCCGCTCTTGGATCATTCGACGCGCTCGGCGATCCGGCGCCGCTCGGCATCGGCCCGCAGATCCTTCGCAAGCTCGATCGCGCGCTCGGTAGAGCGATCTTCGATGAAGATCAGCTCCGGAGTGTGGCGCAGATCGATGCGATGGCCGAGCTCGCCGCGTAAGAACCCGGCTGCGTGGCGTAGTGCTTCGAGCGATCGGCCCGCCTGCTCGCGATCGCCGATCGTCGAAACGAACACCTTGCACTGGTGTAAGTCGTCGCTCACCTCGGCTCGCGTCACGGTGACGAAGCCGAGCCGCGGATCCTTGAGCTCTTGCGTCACGAGCATGCCGAGGATTCGCTGTACTTCGTGATCGATTCGCGCGATGCGCTGCTTGCTAGGCACGTGCGGGCTCCGGCGCCACGAGCTCCTTCGCGTAGGCTTCGATCACGTCGCCCTCCTTGAGGTCTTGGAACCGCGCGATCTGTACGCCGCACTCGAAGCCCTCGGCGACCTCGCGGGCGTCTTCCTTGAAGCGGCGCAACGATTCGATCTCGCCGTCGAACACGACGGTTCCGTCGCGGACGACCCGCGCCTTTGCATTGCGTTGCAGCTTGCCGTTCGTGACGTAGCACCCAACGATCGTTCCGACTTTGCTGACCTTGAAGACTTGCCGAACTTGAGCTTGCCCCAACGTGACTTCGCGTTCGACCGGCGCGAGCATGCCGCGCATTGCCTTCTTGAGATCGTCTTCGATCTCGTAGATGACCTGATAGAAGCGTAGGTCGACGCCGTCCTGCTGGGCGAGCCGCTTCGCCGTCTCGTCCTGACGAATGTTGAAGCCGATGAGCACCGCTCCCGAGGCGCTCGCGAGGTTCACGTCGTTCGGACTGATCGCGCCGACGCCGCCGTGGATCACGCGAATCTCGACGTCGCCGTTCGAGAGCGACTCCATGCGCGTGCGCAGCGCCTCGACCGACCCTTGCCCGTCGGCCTTGATGATGAGATTGAGCACCTTGTTGCCCTCGGACGGCATCATCGACATGAACGTCTCGAGCGAGACCTTCTGCGACCCGGTCGCCGCGATGCGCACGTCGCGGCGCCGCGACTGTCGCTTCTCGGCGGCCTCGCGAGCGACGCGCTCGTCGCTCACGACCATCAGCGTGTCGCCCGCAGCGGGAACGTCAGAGAGGCCCATCACCGAAACGGGAATCGACGGGCCAGCTTTCTTGACTTGTTTTCCCTTGTCGTCGATGAGGGCGCGCACCTTACCGAACGTTCCACCCGCCACGACGACGTCGCCGACGCGCAGGGTGCCGTTCTGCACGAGCACGGTCGCAACCGCACCGCGGCCTCGATCGAGCGCCGATTCGATAACGACGCCGGTCGCGCGACGATTCTTGTTCGCCCGCAAGTCGCGGATGTCGGCTTCGAGCAGTACCGTCTCGAGCAGCTTGTCGATGCCGTCGCCGGTCTTCGCGGAGACGGGCACGCATTCGACGTTCCCGCCCCAATCGACCGGCTGCAGCCCCTCTTCGGAGAGCTGCTGCTTCACGCGCTCCGGTTGTGCGTCGGGTCTGTCCATCTTGTTTATCGCGACGACGATCGGGACGTTCGCCGCGCGAACGTGGGCGATCGCTTCCTTCGTCTGCGGCATGACGCCGTCGTCGGCCGCGACGACGAGAATCGCGACGTCGGTGATGCGTGCGCCGCGCGCGCGCATCGCCGTGAACGCTTCGTGACCGGGCGTGTCGATAAAGGTGATCTTGTGATCTTTGTGCTCGACGGTGTAGGCGCCGATTTTCTGCGTGATGCCGCCGGCCTCGCCCGCCGCGACGTCTTCTTGGCGAATCTTGTCGAGCAGCGACGTCTTGCCGTGGTCGACGTGACCGAGCACCGTCACGACGGGCGGACGGACGGCCATCATCTCCGGCCGATCCTCTTCCTGCTCGACCGTGACTTCTTCGCCCGCTTCTTTCACAACCGCGTTGAAGCCGAACTTCTTGGCAACGGCAATCGCGACGCCACTCGGAATGTTCTGGTTGATCGTCGCCATCGTGCCGGTTTTGATGAGCTCGGCGATCACGTCTTTGGCGGGGACGATCATCGAGGTCGCTAGCTCTTGCACGGTGAGCAAGTCCGGGATCTCGATCGATTCGAGTCGTCGCTCGGGAGCCGGCGCCGCAGTTTTCTTCTTGCGTTGCCGGTCCTTTTCGAGCAGCATCTCCGTCTCGCGATCCTTCTTCGCCGCGATCTTATCTTCACGCGCGCGCAGGCGCTCGCCGGGGCGCCCCGCTCCCGCAGAAGGCGCCGGCGATTCGGTTGCGCTGGGTGCGAGACGAGGCCCCGTGATG
>DAHXOK010000056.1 GCA_027364935.1 Vulcanimicrobiota bacterium
GACGAAATCTCCGCCGATCTCGCGCGCTCCCGTCCGATGAACCGCCTGCTGATGGGCGACGTCGGCAGCGGCAAGACGCTCGTCGCGGCAGCCGCGGTGTTGCTCGCGGCGCGCAACGGCTTTCAGTCGGCGCTCATGGCTCCGACGGAGATTCTCGCGGCGCAACACGTGCGCAAACTCGGCCCCTTACTGTTGCCGTTTCACATTGCCGTCGAGCCGATTCTGGGGAGCCAAGGGCAACGGGCGCGTCAGACGGCCGTGGATCGCATTGCCGGCGGAGAGGCGGGGCTTGCGGTCGGAACGCACGCGCTCCTTACGGAGAGCGTCGAGTTTTCGCGACTGGGCCTCGCGATCATCGACGAGCAGCACCGCTTTGGGGTCGAGCATCGGGCGCGCTTGCGGGCCAAAGGCATTGCGCCCCACACGCTGCACATGACGGCGACGCCGATTCCGCGCACGCTCGCGCAGGTGCTGTACGCGGATCTGGACGAGTCTCGCGTGGACGAGATGCCTCCGGGCCGGCTTGCGGTGCAGACGTTTGCCGTGCGGGAGTCACGACGTGGCGACGTGTACGCGTTCGCGCGTGCCATCGTGGCGCGGGGAGGTCAGGTCTACGTCGTCGCCCCGGCGATCGACGAAGCGGAGAACGGCGCGACGGGCGCTGTTGCCGAGCTCGAGCATCTCCAGCGCGACGTCTTTTCTGATCTTCGCTTAGGCTTGGTACACGGCCGTCTGGGCGCACGCGAGAAGGAAGCGACGATGCAGCAGTTCGTACGGGGCGAGATCGACGTCCTCGTGGCGACGACGGTCATCGAGGTAGGCGTCGACGTTCCCAACGCGCAGCTCGTGGTGGTGCTCGACGCACATCGGTACGGGCTCGCGCAGCTGCATCAGCTTCGCGGTCGCGTGGGGCGCGGAGCCGCGCAGTCGTCGTGCATCCTCGTCTACCCCGACGACCGCGACGAGACGCAACGCTTGGCGATCCTGACGCAGAGCAACGACGGTTTCGTCATCGCCGAAGCGGATCTGGAGATGCGCGGCTCGGGAGAGTTCGCGGGAACGGCGCAATCGGGCAAAGATGCGTTACGATTCGGAGACGTCGCTCGAGACTTCACGATCTACGCGGAGGCTCGACACGCCGCGGAGGAGATCATGCGCGACGATCCCGCGCTCCAGCAGCCAGCGCATGCCGGGCTGCGAGCCGCGCTCGACGCGACGCCCTCGCTGCACGTGCTGCTGACGTCGTCCTAGCGGCGGGCCACGCAAGGTGCGGCGCCGCTTCGGTTTGAAAGGCGCCATATGCCCCGGCTGCTTCGCTTGCTTCTTTGCTGCTGCGCGCTCTTGCCGCTCGCGTTCGCTACGCGCTCGGCCGGTGCGCAAGGCGTCAGCGTCACCCGCGCGACGCTTGCGAACGGGTTGCAGGTCGTCGTCGTGCACGACCCGCTTGCCCCAGTGGTCACGGCGGTCATGAACTATCGCGTCGGCTCCGACGAGCAGTCGCTGCCTGGATTGGCGCACGCGACCGAGCACATGATGTTCCGGGGCAGCAAGACGCTTTCGTCTTCGTCGTTCATGGACGTCATTAGTCTCACCGGCGGCGAGTTCGATGCGGACACGCGCAATAACGTCACGCAGTACTACTTTACCGTTCCAGCGCAGTATCTCGATATCGCATTGCGCCTCGAGCGCTCGCGCGCGACCGGCCTCTCGATGGCGCAGAGCCAATGGAATGAGGAGCGTCTCGCGATCACGCAAGAGGTAACGCAGGACGACTCCAACGCGCTCTATCGCCTCTTCACGAAGATGTCGCAGCGGATGCTGGCTGGAACGCCGTACGCGCACAACAGGCTCGGCACCGGTCAGGGTTTTGCCAAAGAGATCAACAACCCGCAGCTGCTCTCATTCTATCGTACGTGGTACCATCCTAACAACGCCGTCTACGTCATCGTCGGCGACGTCGACGGCCCCAGGACGATCGCGCGCGTGCGACGCATCTTCGGCGACGTGCCAGCCGCGGCATTGCCGCGTCGCCCCGCCGTGCGCCTGCAGCCGCTGACGGCGGCAACGTATCGCGAGCGCAGCGACCTGCCGGTAACGGTCGTGATGCTCGGCTATCGCATGCCCGGCTACAGCAGCACCGAGTATGCCGCCGGGCAGATTCTGGGTGACGTGCTCGCAAGCCAGCGCGGCGCGCTGTACGGGCTCGTCGCGAACGGCAAGATGCTGTACGCGACGTTCCAAGCCGAATCGTTCGCGCGCACGTCGATCGGCGTCGTCTTGGGGGTCGTGCCGGTTACTGCGAATCCGCAGGACGCTGCAACGGCGATGCGTGCCGTCATCGACGGCTATCGCCGCAACGGCGTGCCCGCAGATCTCGTGGCTGCGGCGAAGCGCCGCGAGATCGCGCAGCGCGAGTTCTCCCGCAGCTCCGTGCAGAGCCTCGCCTTCGACTGGAGCGAAGCCCTCGCGGTGCAGGGACTGCACGCTCCCGAGGATGCGATTGCCGCCTTCAGCCGCGTGAGCGTCGCGGACGTGAATCGCGTCCTGCGCAGAGATCTCGCCGCGTCGCGCACAGTGACGGCGTATGCCGTACCCCACAATGCCGGTGCGCTGAGCATGGGATCCTCAAATTTGGCGGCGGAGACGAACCGTATCGCGCCGACGAGTCACACGCAGCTTCCGTCGTGGGCCAGCGGCATTCTCGCGCATCCGCGCGTTCCGGCGCAGGCGCTCGCGCCTTCGTCGTTCACGCTAGCCAACGGCGTGCGCGTCGTCGTCCAGCCGGAGACCAGCTCCCGGAGCGTGACGGTGAGCGGAAGGATCCGAAACGACCCGCAGGTTCAGGAACCGGCCGGTCAGGACGGCGTGGCCGACGTAACGACGGCGCTCCTCCCGTACGGCACGACGACGCGGAGCCGCCTCGCGTATCAGGCCGCCCTGGACGCGATTGCCGCCGACGTTACCGCCGGTACGGATTTCTCATTGCGCGTGCTCTCGTCCGATTTCGATACCGGTGTGGCACTACTTGCGGACGACGAACTCCATCCGGCGTTCACGGCGGCGGATTTCGCCATCGTCAAGCAACAGGAGGCGCAGGCGCTCGTGGGCGAGGCGAACTCGCCCGACCATCTAACGGAGGTGGCGCTGGCGATGGCCCTCTATCCGGCCGGCGACCCCGAGCGCCGCTTTGCCACGCCGGCGAGCGTCGATGCGCTGACGCTGGACGACGTGCGCGCGTGGTATGCATCTGCATACCGGCCCGACCTCACCACGATCGCGATCGTCGGCGACGTAACGCCGCAACACGCGCGTGCGGTGGTGCAGCGATATTTCGGCGCGTGGCGATCCGTGGGCCCCACGCCGCGCACCCAGCCGCCGCCGGTCGGGCTCAACGCTCCGTCGGCGATCGTAGTCCCGGCAACCGGCCGCGTGCAGTCGTCCGTAACGTTGGACGAGACGTCGGGGTTTGCGAGAACCTCGAGCGATTGGGCGGCACTGCAAGTTGCCAACACGGTTCTGACTGGCGGCTTCTATAGTTCGCTGCTCTATCACGACGTGCGGGAAGTCCACGGCTATGCGTATGCCGTGAGCAGCAGCATGGACGCGCAGCCGACGCGTTCCAGCGTCACGATCGCGTACGCGTGCGATCCCAAGAACATCCTTCCGGCGCAGGCTCTGGTCGTACGCGACCTCGTGCAACTGCAGTCGCGGCCGTTGTCCGCCGCTCGCTTAACGCTAGCCAAAGCGTTGCTGATGGGACGCGTTCCGATCCGAGAGGCAAGCTACGACGGCGTCGCCGCGCAGTTGCTTGAGAATGCCTCGCGCGGCTTTCCGCTGAACCAGAATCTGATTGACGCGCGCAACGAGCTGCAGGCGACGGCGGCGCAGGTACAGGCTGCGGCGCGGCGATGGATTCGCCCACGCGATTTCGTTCGCGTCGTCACCGGCCCCGGGCCGTCCGGGCAGTGATTGCCATGCAGGCGTGCGCGATTGCTTTCGATATCGACCACACGTTGGCGGTCGACAACAAGATCGAGCGCATCGCATTCCTTCGACTCCTCGCGCGGATCGACGGCGAGGGTGGAACAATGCTCGGAACGCTCGACCAAGAGACGGGCGCGATCGACGCGCTGCTGGAGCGTCAGCGCAGCGGCGCCTTCTCGATCGACGACGCGGTTCGCCGCTTCGTCGGCGAGCGCGGGGTCGCGCATCCCAAGCCGTTCGTCGAACACTTTTGCGAGATCGTCCTTTCGCTCGTCGACCACATCGTCGTGCCGCTTCCCGGCGTACCGCGAATGCTTACCGAGCTACGTGCGCGCGGGATCGCGACCGCGGTGCTCAGCAACGGTTGGAGTCCGCTGCAGCAGCGCAAGGCGGAGCGCGCGGGATTCGCCGGCCCCGTCCTCGCGAGCGCCGACATCGGAGCGGCCAAGCCCGATCGCAGGGCTTTCGCCGCGCTCGTCGATCGCCTCGGCCTGCCGGCGCAGTGCGTTTGGTACGTCGGCGACAACCCGTGCACCGACATCGTGGGCGCGCACGCTGCTGGATTGCGTACCGCGTGGTACAACGCCGAAGGGCGCAGCTACCCGAGCGATCTTTCGCCACCCGACGCGGTGATCACCGATATCTGCGACGTGATCGGACTCGTCGCGCTCCCGGTAGGTTCGTAGCGGGATGCCGAAAATCACCGGTGGACAACTCGGTAGCCGTAAGCTGCGTTCGCCGAAGGGCAGCACGGTGCGGCCGACGCCCGGCCGCGTGAAAGAGGCACTCTTTTCGATCCTCATGCAGCGGGTGGAGGGCGCGAGCGTTCTCGACCTCTTTGCCGGAACGGGAGCTATCGGCATCGAGGCGGTCTCCCGCGGTGCGGCGCGCGTCGTTTGCGTCGAGGCCGACCGCACCATCGCTCGCGCGATCGAAGAGGCCGTAGAGGAGTTGGAGATCGGCAGAACGATGAGCGTCGTGGGCGCCCCTGCCGAACGCGCACTCTACCGCGTCGAGGGACCGTTCGATATCGTCTATCTCGACCCGCCGTACGCGAGCGACGTGCCGCTGCATCTTCTCGGGCTCTTGCGCGAGCGCCGCTTGCTGGCACCCGAAGCAGTCATCATCTACGAGCACGCCGCCCGTCGCATTCTGCCCGACATACCGGGGTATCGCTCCACCCGCGAAGAAGTGTATGGCGATGTGGCGCTGGCCTTTCTCGCTGCAGAAGCACCGTGAAGCCTAACGGGCGCGCGTCCGTTGCGCCGCATGCCATTCTCCCCGGTTCCTTCGATCCGCCCACGAACGGGCATCTCGACGTCATCGAGCGCGCAGCATCGTGCTTCGGCCGCGTGACGGTCGCCGTCGTCGTCAACCCGCAAAAGCGGCAGCCGATGTTTTCGCTCCAGGATCGCGAGGCAATGCTGAAGGAGTGCACGGCGCGCCTCCCCAACGTGGCGGTAGAACACTTTCGCGGCCTGCTCGCCGACTACGTGAAGCGGATGGAGGCCGATGTGATTGTGAAAGGGCTGCGCGCTGTTTCCGACTTCGAGAACGAGATGTCGACCGCGTTGATGAACCGCTCGCTCTCCAACGTGGACACGTTTTTTCTCATGTCCGACCAACGCTACTCGTTCGTCAGCTCCAGCATCGTCAAAGAAGTTTTCTTTCTCGGCGGCGACGTCGCCGCGCTCGTACCCGAGCCGGTGTTGCGCATCATGAGCGCAAAGCGGGCCGGTCGCTCGACCTAACGGAGGTTCAGATGTCGGTTTATCGCGTTTTGGACAAGCTCGAAGCGTACGTTCGCGAGGGTACGTGGCTTCCGGCTGGATACCGAATTCTCTCCGAGGAGCGGCTCTCGGAGTTCATCGAGAAGATGCGCGCGACGCTGCCCGAGGAAGTCGGACGGGCAAAGATCATTACGAAGGACCACGAGCGCATGCTGCGTGCAGCGCAAGAAAAGGCGCAGGCTCTTGTCGACGATGCGGCCACGAAGCACGATGAGATGGTCGATCAGCACGAGGTCGTTCAGCGCGCGCGGCGCACCGCGGAGGCCGTTCTGCGTGACGCACAAGAGCGTGCGCAACGCGTTCGCGAGGGTGCAGATCATTATGCCGCTTCGGTTTTGGGCGAGATGGAATCGCGTCTTTCAGGTGCCCTCGGTGCCGTGCGCAAAGGGCGCGATGCGCTCTCGTCGGAAGTAACGACGGGCACGACGAGTGCGCCGCAGCTCGCGGATGCCGCGGCGAAGAGCAAGCGCGCCGCGTTCGACCAAGAGAACGCGTCCGCAGATGCCGATACGGCAGCCCTAGAAGCCGTCGAGAGCTAACGCTATACCGGCGGCGCCTGAACGTTGTGCGCGAAGGCCTCTAATCGCGCACGATCGATTGCTTTGACGCGTCCGCGGTCGAGATCGACCGCTCCGGCGTTCTTCAGGCGCAGTAGCGCGCGCGCCGCCATGTCTCGTACCGTTCCCGCCGCAGCGGCAATCTGCGCTTGCGAGAGGTGCTCTACGCCGGGGAGGCCGCGGGTCATCCCGATCGAGGCGCGCGCGTAGCCCAAAAGAAACTTTGCGACGCGCTGCAGCACGTGCGCGAAGGCTAGGTCGGCAATCGTATCAATCGAGCGCCTCCGTGCTTGCGATGCCGCAATGAGGAAGCCGAGCGCGAGCTCGGCGTCGTTGCGGCACGCGTGGAGCACCGCTTCACTCGGAATCGTGAGCAGCGTCGCTTGCGTGAGCGCTTCGGCGCGCGTCGTGGCGCCGCCGCCGTCGAAGGTGCCGCTCTCGTTGATCGTGTCGTGCGCGAGGCGCTCGCCGATCGTATGCGTCTTTCCGTCCGGCGAGAGGAGCGTGTAGATGACCTTTCCGGTGCGCACGATGCCGAGATACGGCCACACTTCGCCTTCGTCGAAGAGCGTCTCACCCGCTTCGTAGGATCGCTCTGCCGTCTGGCTTGCGAGCTCTTTGATCGTCGAGGCTTTGGCGGTGGAGAACGGCGGCACGCGTTGGAGGAACGACTCTACGCCGGCGTTCTCGTCGATCCGCTCGAGGCGCACGGTCCAGCGGTTGCCTCCGAAGTTTCGCGCGTCCCACGAGAAGCGGCCGGGGCGCAGCTGCATCATCTCGTTGCGCAACGCGCGCGGATCGGTCTCTTCGACGATCTCCATGACGCCGCCGAGCTGGAGCTTGTCGAAGCTCTCCACGATGTGTTCGGTTCGCGTCGCAGGCTCGAGAGACCGGGCATCAAGCGTGATGCCGGCTGGGCGGTTGAATGGCATTCGCTGGCCCTCCTTATGGGGCGCGTGCTTCCGCGCCTGCCGGGAGGCTCCACGCCCGCGAGGAAGTCTCATCGCATGTCCGTGAAAGACTCCGACGTCGTCGTGGTTGCCGGCGCGCGCACGCCGTTCGGCAACTTCGGAGGGGCTCTTTCGGAGCTCACCGCTACGGATCTGGGCGTGCTTGCGGCGGAGGCCGCAATCGCTCGCGCGGGCGTCCCTAAGGAGCTGATCGACGATGTCGTCTTTGGCAACGTCGTGCAGACCAGCGCAGACGCAGCGTACATCGCACGTCACATCGGGTTGCGAGCGGGGATGCGCGTGGACGTGCCGGCGCTTGTCGTGAACCGGCTCTGCGGTTCGGGCTTGCAGGCGATTCTCTCGGCAGCGCAATCGCTCGCGCACGGGGGAGCGCGCTACGCCCTGGCGGGCGGCAGCGAGTCGATGAGCCAAGCGCCGCACGTCGTGCGCGGAGCGCGCAAAGGCTTGCGCTTGGGTGTAGACGTTCGATTCGAGGATTCGCTCTGGGAGGCGCTGACCGACTCGTACAACGGCATGCCGATGGCCATCACCGCAGAGAACCTCGCGTCGCAGTACGACGTGACGCGTGCACAGAGCGACGAGTTCGCGTTGCAGAGTCAGGAGCGCGCGCTCTCGGCGCAAAGATCGGGTTACTTCGACGAAGAGATCGTGCCGGTGCGCGTTTCGGGTCCGAAGGGCGAACCGGTGCTGATCGAGCGAGACGAAGGACCTCGCTCGGGCGTGACGCTCGAACGCCTCGCCATGCTGCCGGCACGCTTCAGGCACAACGGCATCGTCACCGCGGGGAATGCTAGCGGCATCAGCGACGGCGCGGCGGCGGTCGTGCTGTCAACGGTGCGCCAAGCGACCGCCGACGGCGTTGCGTGGCTCGGCCGGCTGTCGGGCGCGAGCGTGCTCGGCGTCGATCCCGACCTCATGGGCATCGGTCCCGCGCTCGCGATACCGAGGGCACTGCAGAGTGCGGATATCAAAGGTGAGGACCTGGCGGTGACGGAGATCAACGAGGCCTTTGCACCACAAGTGCTCGCGTGCATGCGCGAGCTGCGGCGCGATGCGTTCGCGCAAAACTTCAATCCGCACGGCGGCGCGATCTCGCTCGGGCACCCGCTCGCAGCATCGGGTGCGCGCCTCGCCCTGACGGCGCTGCACGAGCTGCGCCGTCGAGGAGGCGGTTACGGCGTCGCGTCGGCGTGCATCGGTGGAGGCCAGGGAATCGCCGTGGTCTTCGCCGTGGAGTAGGCGCGCTCGTGTTGAACCGGCTCTGGGATTTTTTGGCGGTCGTCATCGTGCTTGCGATCGCATGGAAGATCTTTCTCGCTCCGCGATCGCTCTCGGTCGCAGCGGCGTATCCGGCCGCGCATGCAACGTATCAGCGCCTCGACGGTGGAGCGTTTCGCGTGACGCAGGCTCGCGGAAGCGTGCTCTTCCTCGACTTCTACGCATCGTGGTGCGAGCCGTGCCGCGAAGAGCTGCCGAAGGTCGAGAGATACGCGCGCGCGCATCCTTTGGTAGACGTCGTACCGATCGACGTCGGAGAGCCGCGCATCGTCGCCGCCGGGTTCGCGCGTCAACTGGATCTGCAGAACGTCGCCCTCGATCCCGAAGGACTCTCGCGCGGATTTTTTTCGATTACCGGATTTCCGACGATCGTGGCGATCGATCCGCAGGGACGCGTTCGCGCAACCTGGGCGGGCTACGATCCGCTCGTCGAGAGCACGATGGCGCATGCGGCCGCGACGCTCGCGCGCACCGCACCGAGCGTTACTTCCCGCTAAAGAGCGGCGGGCGCTTTTCGAGGAAGGCCACAGAGCCTTCCTTGAAATCGGCGGTTGCGACGAGCTCGGCAAACTCCGTTGCTTCGAGCTCCAGTGCATCGTCGAGGCGGAGGTGAGCGCCACCGTCGATCGCGCGCTTGCAGGCGGCGATTGCGAGTGGGGCCTTTGCGGCGATGAGCTCGGCGATGCGTCTCGCTTCGAGCATGAGCGCGCTCTGCGGAACGACGCGCTCGACGAGGCCAATCCGCAGCGCTTCCCTTGCGTCGACGATCTCGCCCGTGAGGCACAGGTACATCGCATGGCCGCGTCCGACGAGACGCGTCGTGCGCTGAGAGCCGCCGTACCCGGGAATGATTCCGAGATTGACCTCAGGCTGACCGAGCCGCGCCGTCTCGGACGCGATGCGAATGTCGCAGGCCCACGCTAGCTCGCAGCCTCCCCCGAGCGCGAAGCCGTTGATCGCGGCGATGACCGGAACGCGCATCCGTTCCATCTGGCGCGTGAGCGCCTGGCCGGTCCGAGCGGCGGCCTTCGCTTCGATCGCCGATTGCAGCGCCGCGAGCTCCGCAATATCCGCGCCGGCCGCGAAAGCCTTCTCACCGCTTCCCGTCAGGATGACGGCACGCATGGCTGGGTCGTCGTCTATGGCGCGCAGCGCGAGCGAAAGCTCTGCCAGGAGCGCGCCGTTGAGTGCGTTGAGTACTGCTGGGCGATGGAGTGTGACGATGGCGATGCGGCCGTCGCTTTCGATAACGAGGTTCTCGTATCGGTCAGGCATACTCGTAGAATCCCTTCCCGCTCTTGCGGCCGTAGCGGCCGGCGAGCACGAGGCGCTTGAGGAGCGGCGGTGGGGCCATCGTCGGATCCTTGAACTCGTCGAACATGATCTCCGCGATGTAATAGGTCGTGTCGAGCCCGACGAAGTCGAGCAGCTCGAACGGACCCATAGGATAGCCACAGCCGAGTTTCATCCCTTTGTCGATGTCTTCTTTGCTCGCCAGACCCTGCTCGTAGCAGCGGATCGCAGAGAGCAAGTAGGGTACGAGGAGGCGGTTCACGACGAATCCCGGCGTATCTTGTGCGAGGATCGGCTCCTTTCCGAGCTTGCGCGAGAAAGCGAAGAGCGCGTCGACGATCTCTTGAGAGGTCGCAATCGTCTTGACGATCTCGAGGAGCTTCATGATGGGCACCGGGTTGAAGAAGTGCAAGCCGGCGACGCGGTTCGGGCGCGCGGTCTTTGCGGCGAGCTCGATGACACAGAGGCTCGACGTGTTCGTACAGAGGATCGCGTGCGGGGCGAGCAGCGCGTCGAGCTGGGCGAACAGAGCCGCCTTCGCTTCCGCGTTTTCGACGATGGCTTCTATTGCGAGATCGCATTCCCTAAGATCGTCCAGCCGCGTCGTCGGGCGAACGCGAGCGAGAACGCGATCGCGTTCGGCGCGGTCGATGCGCCCTCGCTCGACGAACTTCTCGAGGGACGCCTCGATCGCGGACATCCCGTGCTGGAGCGGTGCGTCCGCGACCTCCGCCAGATAGACGTCGTAACCCGCCGAGGCACAGGTTTGTGCGATGCCGTTTCCCATCAAACCGGCGCCACAGACGCCGACCGTACGAATCTCCGTCATGAAGTGACTCTACCACAACCTTGCCCGATGACGTATAATGTCTTCATGCGAACGGTCTACCATGAAGCGCTCGAAGGGACGCGGCTCGACGTCGTGCGCTTGGGCGCGCTCGTCGGCGACGCGCTGCGTGCGGCGGCGGATGCGCTCGAGCGACGGAATGCGGCGACAGGGGCGCGCGTCGTGGCCGGCGATGACGTCGTGGACGATCTGCGCCGGAAGATCGAGTCGAACTGCATCGAGTTGATTTGGCGCCAGCAGCCGGTCGCGGGCGAGCTGCGGGAAATCGCCGCGATGTTGAACCTTGCGACCGATTTGGAGCGCATCGGCGATTACGCCGTAGAACTGGCGAAGAACGCGATCAAGCTGGCAGACATGCCCTTACGGCCGCAGCGCGTCGAGATCGACCGCATCGTCGGCGTGGTCCTCGGGATGCTGCTCGACGCGATGAGGGCCTACTCCGAGCGCGACGACGAGCTTGCAAGCTCGGTGATCGAGCGCGATGCGGAAGTCGATCGCCTGTACAAGAGAAGCATCACCGTCCTGCAAGAAGAGATGCAGGCCGATCCAGAGATCGTGCCGGCCGCAACGCGGTATCTCTTCATCTTGACGTCGCTCGAGCGCGCCGGCGATAGGGCCGGCAATATCGCCTGGCACACCAAAGACATGCTCGGCCTCGGGTAGTTTCGTCCATGCTGTTGTCGCCTCGGGGCTCGTTACCAGAGTAAACTTCACCCGCTCGGCTCCTAAGCCTGAACGAAACTAGTCCGAGACTCTCGTCGGCCCGATGACGCCTTTACCGCGCTCTGAGTTTGCGGTTACCGAACGCCTCGTCTATCTGAATCACGCTGCGACGGGCGTGCCACCGCGCCACACACGCGAGGCGCTCGAGGCGTTCACGCGCGCGCAGAGCGAGGGCGGCGTGCTGGGTATCTTTCCGTACGAGCTGCGGATGCCGGAGTTTCGCACGAAGATATCGTGGTTCATCGGCGCTCGCGGGGACGACGTCGCCTTTCTGCGCAACACGAGCGAAGCCGCGAACGTTCTCGCCCTGGGTCTGGACTGGGTTGCGGGCGACGAAGTCATTCTGTGCGATAACGAGTTTCCGGCGAACGCGATTCCGTGGCTTGCGCTGCGCTCGCGCGGCGTTGCGGTGCGCTTCATCGAGACCGCGCGCGAGCGGATGACGCCCGAAGTGCTGCGCCGCACGCTCGCCCCGCGGACGCGCGTGGTCACGGTCTCTTGGGTATCGTTTGCGGACGGCTACCGGCACGATCTCGCGGCGCTCGCCGAGGTCGCGCACGAGCGCGGCGCGCTTCTGTGCGTCGACGGAATTCAAGGCCTGGGAGCCTTTCCCATCGACGTGCGCGCCGCCGCCATCGACGCATTCTACGGCGGCGGACAGAAGTGGATGCTCGCGCTCCAGGGCGTGGCATTTCTTTATGTGAGCGACGCCTTGCGCGAACGGCTCTCCGTTGCCGTGCCTGGATGGCGCGCGGTGGCGGACATGTGGGATTTTCTCAACTACGATCAGCCGTGGGTGGCGGACGCATCCCGCTTTGAAGGCGGTACGGCGAATATGATCGGCGTGCTCTCGCTCGCATCGTCGACCGAGTTTCTTCAGTGCTACGATCGCAGCGCGGTCGAGCGGCACGTGCTGGCGCTCACCGACCGTCTGGCAGAGGGGCTGCAGCGATGCGGCGCGACGCTTGCCGCGCCGCGCGGCGAGGGCATCTCCTCGGGCATCGTGACCTTTACGCTGCCCGGTCGCGATCCGATCGAACTCGGCCGCGCGCTGCAGCGCGACGGCATCGTGACGACCTATCGAGCCAGCGGGGTTCGCGTCTCGCCGCACGGCTACAACACGTTCGAGGAGATCGACGCACTGGTCGAGGCAATCGCGCCCGTGCGCTCCTAGTATCCGCCTTCTTTCACGACGCAAGGAGCCATCACGGCTTCCTTCATGCCGTGGATCAGATGTTTGTCCGATGGGGCGACGGTCGCGAGGACGCCGCCGAGCGTGACGGTCTGCTCCGAAGGACCGCCGATGAAATAGTAGGGGCAGAGCCGAACGCGCCCCTCGAAGTACGCGATCTCGTCTTTGACGCGGTCGAAGTAGGGCTGTCGGAGGCGCTTACCTTTATGAAAGCGTTGTAAGACGTGCGGCGTGCGTTCGTACGATGCGAGCGCGGCGTCGAGGGTTTGCGCCCACTCCTCTTTGGTGAGATCGTTGGCAATCTTCACGCCTCGCGATCCCCACGCAAGCTCGGAGAAACCTGATGGCTTGGTGACGAAGGTGCGCTCGCTCTTCCCGAGATCGAGCAACTGCCGCCAATCGTTGAGCGGTGCGCCCGCTGCGGTCAAGCCGTCGATGGAGGCCTGCGGCGGAAGCGCGCGAGGATCGAGG